>JAJXVS010000083.1 GCA_021782015.1 bacterium
AAAGAGTCGTCCGAGGTGGAGCGTTTGACAATCTCCTCGAAGGAGAGGCCGCGTTCCTGGGCGAGATTCTTGAAGGTGAAATTGACCAGACCGAAGCCAAGGATTTTGGCCACAAGTGCGCTAACGGTACTATTGCCGCAGCCCGATTTCCCCGAAATGGCGATGATGCCCGACATGCTTCTTGGCTCCCTATTCGATGTTTCGTAGCTGTTCCCTGATATTCTCGAGGGCATCCTTAAGCTCCACGACGGCTTCGGAAACGGCCAGCATGTTGCTCTTTGATCCGATTGTATTGACTTCTCTGTTCATCTCCTGGCAGAGGAAGTCCAGTTTCTTGGCTGGGGTCGCCTGGTCCGCGAGGATGCGGCGGAACGAGACCAGATGGGCGCCGAGACGAACGATTTCTTCGTTGATCGTGTACTTCATGAGGAGACTGGCAACCTCGGTGAGAACCCGCGATTCATCGATCGCCGATCCAACAAGTTCTTCGAAGCGTTCCCGGACCTGTTTCTTGATTCCTTCCTCGAGCGAAGGCGCGAGGGCTGCTATGGACTCGCGGCCCTTTTCGATCCGGAGAAGACTGTTCACAATATCTCGTTCCAGCGCTGCACCTTCGATCACACGCGAGGAATCGAAGGCGGAAAAGACCGATTCGAGCACAGGAAAAACCTCTTGCCAGGCCCTTTCGGGATCCAGCTCCCGTTCGAATCCGAGAATGCCTTCTATCGCGATAATATCTGACAGTCGGGGCCCCTCGATGATGCCAGTCGCTCGCGCAAGATCACGCAAGGCCTCGGACACGGCGCGAGCGGCCTCGGTATCGACCGAAGCCCTGACCGGAACGTCGAGGCTTCTCGCCCTGAGTCCGATTTCGATCTTTCCGTGGGTCACTCGAGCCGCGGTAAAGTCCCGCATTTTGGGTTCCAGCACCGATAGCCAGGCCGGCGCCGAAACCGAAATGTCGAGGTAGCGATTGTTCCACGACTTGATCTCGAGGCTACCTTGAAGGAGTCCGGTCGAAAATTCCTCATGGCCGAAGCCCGTCATCGAACGAATCATCGTGCCTCTCCGCGCAACGAAAAACTCCGGAAGAGCGCCTCGCCGAGTTTCCAGTTGTCGCCGGCGCCCATGGTGAGGAAAAGGCTGCCGGGGCTCAAATTGCTCTCGAGATACGCAAGCGCGTCGAAGGTTTTTTCGAAGTAGCTCACACGCCCGCGATGGCGCGCGACCTCAGCCCGGGCCCTGACCCCTTCGGCGAGCAGTTCGCCGCTCACGGCAGGATCCTTGGTTTCCCTGGCCGAAGCGTAGATTTCGTGAATGATGACCTCATCGGCGAGATCGAGGCTTGCGGCGAATTCGTCAAGGAGGGCCTTGGTTCTCGAATAGGTGTGCGACATGAAATCGAGCACTATCCGGCGAGAGGGCCAAAAAGCCCTTACTCCTTCGAGGGTCTTGGCGATGGCCGTAGGATGATGGCCGTAATCGTCCATGAAGACCACCCGCCCGGCTTCGCCTAGCAGTTCAGATCGCCTCTTGGATCCCCCGAAGGCGGCGATGGCCCTGGCCGCCTTCTCGACGAACTCGAATTGGTTGAACCGTCCCTGCGCATGCTCTTCGGCGAGGTCAAAGCACAGGGCCATCGCGGCGATCGCGTCAAGGGCGAGATGTTTTCCTGGAACGTGAATTTCAAAGGTTGCATCGAAACCCGCGAGGCGAAACCGGGCCGACCCTTCATCCGTCGCGTAAGAGAGAAGGCGCCAAGGCCCCGTCGCCTTCTCTCCATACGGAATCGAGCGGATATCGGGTCGCGCGGCAAGGGCTCGATGAGCCACATCATCGGCTCCGGCATCGTCGGCGCACCAGACGAGGCCACCGCGATAGTGAAGTGAACGGACGTAATCCTCGAAGGCCTGCGCGATGTCCTCATAATGCGGATAGAAATCCTGATGATCGGGCTCGACACTCGTGAGCACAATCCGACTTGCAGTGAAGTTGAGGAAATGACGGCGATATTCGCAGGTCTCAGCGATTAACAGGTCGGTTCCCGCAATCATGGTCGACCTGCCTCCGAAACTGGAAACGGCGGAGCCTGCCAAGACGGTTGCCGACAAGCCGATTTCACGGGCGATAGCGCCGGCCAGGGCCGTCGTCGTCGTCTTGCCATGGACACCCGATATCCCGGCCGAGGGCTGACCTCGCGACAATGCGCCAAGGGCTTCGGGATAACTCAGGATGGGAAGACCCCTGCGACTGGCCTCAACAAGCTGTGGGTTTTCACCGCGCGAATAGGCGGCTGAATGAATCACGAGGACGCAATCCGTCGGCAGGGCGCCCGGATCGAAACCGACGTGGAGCCTAAGGCCGATCTTCGCCAGGATTTCGTCGGTATAGAAAACATCGGCGACATCGGAACCTTCGAGGTGGGCGCCCCTGGATGCAAGAATCTCGGCAAGGGCTGTCATTCCGGTGCCCTTGGCGCCTACGAGGAATATGCATTTCCCCACGATTTCCCGAGGCAGCGATGGCAAATCCATGGCGGCGATAGTATCGCAGCGGGCGTGGTGGGGCAAGCCGCTAGAGTTGCGCCAGCTCCAGGGTGAGCGAAATGGTCTCGATGGCCCCTGCCTCGAGGTTCACGTCCCAGCCAATGAGCAAGCGGGTACCCTGCCATTCCGATGCCCCGGCCTCCCCTTTCAAGGAGGGAAGAGCGAGAGGAAAGGTGAGGAGAGCGAAGGGGCTATCGGACCTGAAATCCAGCCTTTCCCGAGAAGTCGAATTTTCGAATGAAAAGGCGAGAAGCGATGGGGCGTCCATGACATCGAAGCCATTGGCAACTCGCTCTCCCGCGCGCACCGCGCTATCGAGTCCCGATTTCCCCGCGGTCAAGTTGAGTTCCGTCACAAAACGAAACGACGCTGTCTCGTCGGTTTCGTTTATGAGGTTCCAGGAGAGACCCAAATTTTCCCTTCGAAAAGAGTATATCTTGGTGATATCGACGTCCCTGAGCCCGCCCTGCGAATCACCCGACACCTTTCCTTTGAAGGAAGCCGTCATCGAGGGCTTGCCTCCATCCTGCAGCTGGTAGGCCGAAAATCCCCGGCGCGCCTTCCTCGGGGAGAACTGTCGCTTGTCGTCCAGACTGTCGACAAAGCATTCCAGGCAATCCCCTCGTTGTTCTCCGTCCATGGAATTGATGTAATTCGTCAGACTTTTGAACGAATCGAATTCCGCGAGTGCGGCTTCCCCAAGTCGCACATGGGCGTCGTAATTGACTCCCTGAAAGAGGATTTCCTTCTCGCCGTCGAGGTCGATGTCCGCCCGGATGATGCCAGGGACGAAGGAGCCCTTTTGGCGTGCAAAGCGCTCGGCCTCGATAAGGGCCGACCATGCCGCGGAACGCACCGACAAGGTCAGAATGCCGCCGGCCGCCCCTTCCCAATAGGCATCGCCGCACTGGGCTCGCCAGACTTCCTCCTGCGCGCTTTTCTTCCTCGACTTGTCACCGCGCAATTGTCCCACCAGGATGCGAACGAACTGCATTTTCGAATAGAGGGCCCGGCTTTCCGGATGTTGAAGGAGGAGCCTCCGGGGAGTGAGCACCACGAGGTCTTCGCTCGCCAGGCCTTTCAGACTCGGGCCAGAACAGGCAGCGGCGAGCCGCGGCGAACAGGAACAAGAGAAATATCCCCGTGCCGGAGCATCCATTGTGCGCATCCAGCGCATCGGCAAGACCGTTTCGATGATGTCGCCGGCCTTGCGCAAGGAGGCGAACATCGTTTCGTACAAAACATCCGGTGACTCGAAAGTGCTGTTCTGCCATGTCTGCACGAGATTGACATCGGAGATCATGAGGAGGCCTATTTTCGCTTCATTTCTCTCGTCGAAATGGTGGCGGAACAACCCGCCCAAATCAGTCATCTGATCACCCATGCCCTGGGGATCGATGACGGGAAACACGCAAAGATTCTTGCCTTGATCTTCGGTCAAGACAGGTTGCGCCGGATCGAGTCCGCTTTTCACGAACAGGGCGGCGGGAAGGAAGGTGTAATCGAATCCGCAGGCATTGTAGGTCGAAACGAGGGACGGCTCCCATGCGAATTCATGGAGCCATGCGCCTCGCGGTCTACGACCGAGGAGTTTCCTGATGAGGGTGGAAAGAAATTCCAACTGTCCGACACGATCCGCGGAGGGAATGATCGGCATAATGGGAGCAAAATAGCCGCCGCCGATCACCTCAATTTGCTTTCGTGAGGACATCTCCTCGAGGAGCATGATGAATTCCGGGTGATGAGCCTGAAGCCAGGCGAGAACAGTCCCAGAATAATGGATCGCCGAAGCGATATCAGGAAAGCGATATAAGGTGGAAAGCCAAGGCCTCCAGCACACCTGATAGGTCTGCTCGAAGAGGGATGGGGGGCTGCCTTCGGGGAGATGATTGTTTGTCCCTATGACGACTGCGTGTTCCCGCATCCTTATTGATCCCTCGCGATTGGATTCATGCATAGACCAGGGGGTTTCCCGCTCAGGAGTGCCCGCCACTTTTTTGGACGTGACGCGGATCCCTGATGACACCGGTAGGACAGGATCGCATGAAATAAGCCCGGTCCGCAATCTTCCATTCGCTTCTCGTGGCCAAGCCTTTTTTTACGACAAACGAAGGAGCGCCGTCCGGCCGCTCGCACGAATGGCATCCGTTGCAAGCGGCGCTGCAGATTCCCATGCGCTGGGCAACACCGAGTCTGGAGTTACAGGCGACGAAAAGGTCGTCATCAGCGGGAACGAGGGCGATTACCCCAGTCGGACAGGCCGCAATGCAGGCCCCGCAACCCATGCAAAGGTCCGGATCGATGGCCAGCTGGCCTGTCGATTTCCCGATCGCTCCCACGGGACAATGCGAGACACAGGAACCATAACCGAGGCAAGCGTCTCTGCAGAGGCGAGGACCATCGTAGATTGCGCGGGCGGCTGCACAGTCCTCGATGCCCGAATAGTCGTAGAGATCGGGCGAGTCCTGCTTGGTCGCTCCACATCGGATAATGGCGATTTCTGCCTGGTCGCCTGGATCTTCCAAAATTGACCTAAGTCGAGACTCGATTGCATGGGCCCCTGGCCTGCAACGACCGACCTCCATGGCGCCCTGGGCGAGCGACACAGCGTATGCCAGACAGGTAGCCGCTCCGCACAGGCCGCAATCGTGGCCGGGCAGGACCTTCCGAAGGGCTTGCGCTTTATCGTCTATCCGGCCGCCCTTTGCCAAAGGCTGCATGAAAACGAAGGACAGGAAGGCTCCGGCCAGGAATAGAAAAAAGACCAAAAGATAGGCAAGCCATGGGCTCATTTTCCAAAGCCCTGTCCAAGGGCGGTGTTGGCGAAAGCGATGATCATCGCCAAAAGAGCCGCCGACAAAAGTATCGCGGGCCCCCCTCTCAAAGCGGAGGGCAGGGACCCCGCTTCGGTCCTGCGGCCGATGGCATTGAGTATCCCTACGGCACTCCACCAACCGAAGGCGGCGGAGACTGAGGCGAGAATCCCCTCCGTGAGGTTCGATGAACGATGCACGGCGATCAAGGAAATGCCGAACACGAGTGTCGAGGCCGTGAGCTCGTTCAAATTAGCGGATCGGGCGTCGTCGCCGGTCTCTCCGAAAGCCAAAATCGCCCGGGCCAGCAATCGCAGCAACGGCAATGCGATGAGCGCATACGCGAAGGCGACCAGATGAGAGAGGCCAAGGGGATCGAGAACCAGGGAAGAAAGAAACCAAAGAACGACAAAGGCAAAAACGTCGAGAATGAGCAGTTCCGCAAACCAGAGGGCCGAATTGTGGCTGCGGGATCTGAATCCCGTTCGAAGTCCGAATCCCCATGTGAGCAGGGCGTTCGATGTGAACATCGAGATGAAGAGCGTCGAGATCCAATTCATAGTGATCGTCCCTTCGCGTAAGCCGTGGAAGCGAGCAGGCGGTCGAGGACCGCAAGCAGCGCCAAGGCGAGAAAACTGCCGGCGGGGGAAAGGAGGATTGGCAAGGGAGCCTGGGCGAGAAGCATAAAAGGGTGCATGGAATAACCGGGCAAGGGCAAGGTGAAGGTTCCCGCGCCCCCCACTTCCCTGATGGTCGACAGGATGATTGCGACGGAAAAATAGTGAAGTGCCGACCAGGCGGCCGTCTTCATTCGCCGTGCCCCGTCCACATCCGAACGGAATACTTCATGCATGATGAAGCTGCTTGACGCCAGAAGGGGCAAATAAAGACCGATCTTCGCCGCGATGGCAGGTGACCATGTTTCGACCAGAAGCCAAGAGAAGGAGGCGAAAAGCGCGGTCAAGGCCAGGCGAACGGCCGTAGCAAGTCGGGCCGGAACTCGGGCGCGCGAAACGAGGCCAATGGCGGAGGCTGCCACCGCCCCGCATGCCATGACCAGTCCGATGACACTTCCCGCGGCAAAGTCGGAGGTCGCCCCGACGAGAGGTGCAAGCCCCATAAAGGATATCAATGCCGGATTCGGAATGAAGGATGCCTGCTTCATTTGGCAGCCTTGGCTGACGATTCGGCAATCGCTCGCGATATTGAACTGAGGGTCTTGGCGAGTTCAAAGCGTTCTGGATCGAAGATCAGCGCCGTGTTTGAACTCTTGGTTGTGACAGACTTTGTGAATTGCACAAGAGAAAAGTGGGCGTGATCGGCCGGAAGAAAGGCATCGGTCGTGACATCGGTGAGGGAAATGGCCTCGCCGTCGGCCGAGAACAAGGCCGCGAAAAGTCCCGATGAGCCGGGAACGTAACAAGGGATCATCGCTCCATATTCGGTCCCCTGTGATGTTCCCAAGATGAAGATTTTAGTTTTTTCCAGTGCGGGGTAGTCTGCCCTAAGAGGGGAAACCGCCGCTGAATCTGATTTGGAAAGGCGGACGAGCATCTTCATGTCTCGAGCGTCGGCTATTCCGATCAGGGCATTGGCGATGAAGGCGGCCAAGGTCCCCGCCGTCGCGACCGCAGCCCCGAATACGAGTATTTCGCGCATGGGATGCTTTTTCTTGTCCATCCTAGGCTCCCTCCATTTTCGCCCGGCGGGTGCCTATTCCCTCGATGAGAGGCGTGAGGGAGTTCATGAAGAGGACCCCCAGCAGTGGCGCGAAGGAAGGAGCGCCGAACTGGACAAAGAAAAAGGCGATGAGTCCACAGCCTGCACCGAAAATCAGCGTGTCGAGAGTGCGCGACGGCGAGGTAACCGGATCCGTCGCCATGAAAAAGGCTACCAACAAGAGGGGGCCCGACAACGACAACCCGAGCGCATCCCCCGCAAACATACCGCTCGCCGAGACTCCGCCGAAAAGCCAGACGGGCCCCACGAAAAAAGCAATCATTGCCGCGGGAATTTGCCATCGGATAATGCGGAAACCGATCAGGGCGGCCGAGGCGGCCAGGACGAGACCGACGGGCAGACCGACGGTTCCCCCAGGGCCTACTCCCAACATGGTGGCGAAATAGCCAGATGGCATCCGCGCCCCCAGGGGCTGGAAGATCAGGCCGTTAAAGAGACTCGTCAGGCGATCATCGAAATTGGAAATCAGCGAAGGCAAACCCTGGACGAAAGGAGGAGATATCGCGATTCCCCTCTCGTGAACCGTGGCTGTGATGGCGGAACCCCAATCGAGCCAGGCGAAGGCGACTCCACCGAGAGCGGGATTCATCCAATTGTTACCTAATCCGCCGAAAGCGCCCTTGACTGCGAGAATCGCGAAAAGGGAAGCCCCGATCGGTGCATACACGGGCGCGCCCGGCGGAAGAGTGAGGGCGATGAGGAGGCCGGTGAGAAAGGCCGAGCCGTCATCCAGCTCGAATCGATGCCGGAGGACCGATTGGATCGCATCGGCCGCCAAGGCCGCGAGAATGGCGGCGAGGGCTCCCGCCAGTGTCCCCCATCCGGTCAAGAGCGTCTCCAGCGCGAGGACGGGCAGGAGAAGGAGGGAGACTATCCACGTATCATGTGCCATGGTCCTGGAATCGTGGATGAATGGGGCGCCGCTCACCAGCACGCCACGCGAGGAAATCAATTTCGACCCCCTGTATGGGCGCTCAGGCACTGCGAAAGTTCTATGCGCGACGGACAGATATAGGAGCATATTCCACATGCGATACAGGATTCGAGCCCGCGAGCCACGGCCTCCCCCACCCTGCCACCCGTCAATTCCCGAAAAATCGACTCTGGGTCCAGGCCGACGGGGCAAAACTCGCCACAACGGCCGCAGCGGATGCAAGGGCGAATCTTGCCCCTTCTGGTTTCGGGCGGAGTGAGAGCAAGGACGCCGCCAATAGTCTTGGTCAGCGGCATGTCCAGGTTCAATGCGGGACTTCCCGTTAGGGGGCCGCCGAGCACGAGGCGCTCCGGCGATTCTACAAAACCTCCGCATTCTTCGATCAGGTCGCCGATGGGTGTTCCTATTCGAGCCTTGAGGACGGCCGGTCGCCTGATGGCCCCTCCGGCTACCGTAACATATCTTTCGATGAAGGCCTTGGCTTCGATGATGGCATCGAATACCGCTACGAGTGTGGATGGCAGTATATGAAGGGTGTTCGCATCAGGATGTCCCTCACCCGTGATGCTCGTTCCTTCCAGGTTGGCCGTCAACAATCCGGAGATCCGGACAAGTTCGACGGTCTTGGTTTCGGCAGTCTTCAGCCGGGCGATGATTTCAGATTCTTTCAGAAATTCGGAATCTTCGTGATCCACCAAGATTGTGATGGAAGCGGCCTCGACGACCGAGGCGACTATCGAAATACCCTCCAAGACATCAGCGATCCTGCTCTTAATGACAGAGGACTCCGTCCGGAGATACGGCTCCCTGTCGAGGGCGGTAACTACAACTCGGCAACCATGCTTCGTTCCCTCCAGGAGGGTATCGAAGGGAATGCCCTTACCGGTCGTTTCGACCACGCCCTTGGCCCGCAATGTCTGAAGAATATCCGTTCGCCGCATTCCACTCCAGCGATACCTTTCAGGCCGCTTGCCGAGTCTGTCGAACCTGCCGGCGAGAAGGATTTCCACGGATTCGCTTTCTCCCCCGTCGGGAAGCCTATAGGTCGAGACGGATCGAACGATTCCGGGAATCGGGGAATGAATATAGGCGGAGCCTTCCCCTTCGGGCACGGCCAGAACCATACCCTCGGTTACATGAACACCGGGTTCGACCACGCGACGCGAGGATCGACCCCCATGCTGTTTGAGAAGAACAGTCGCCATTGTGGGCAAATAGGCGTTCGGAACGGGAAGGAGCAACTCCCAATCGCGGCGAGGCTCGAGCCGAAGGCTGTGCATGCTGGCTCTCGATTCGTATCTCATGGATGATAGCCTGGGCCTTTCCGGTAGATGATGAGGCGTGCGCCGATAGCGGCAAAGGCCAATAGCAGCGAAAGTATATACAGAATTGGCCGCCATAGGGCAAGCGGTTCGCCGCTTCCCCCCGATGGACTTCTGACCGAATACGCTCCCGCAGCGCCCTGCGCAGCGAGGACTCTCTCTATCCCGCCTGATGGGTGGAGTTCGATCGCATTGTTTGCCGATTCTTGCCGTGGTGTCGGGGAAATCCTCTCCAATCCCCTCCTCGATTCGGAAAGGCGGAGGGAACGGGTAAAAAAGGCAGCCTCATTGCCCAGATGAAACCGCCATTCCTCAAGACCTGGGAGGGACTGGATGGGAGGGCCCTTGGGCATGGTATCGGCGGTGTTTGGCAGTGGCACGAGCAGGCCTCCTGCCGAAATGGGTGGAGATCCTTGTTCCATGGCCGCCGACACTGAAAGGGGAACGATTGCGGCCATGGCAAGTCCGAAAGTCATCGCCAGCTTCGGAAATGATACCATTCGCAAGATCGATGAGGAGGCGTTGAGTATCGGGATGGGAACGAACCGCATCGAATGAAAGCTCGGGCGCAGAAGGAAGGTGATCTTGCCCGAAAAAAAAGAAGAAAGGGCAAGCAGCGCGAAAGAAGGAAGACATGGTGCCTGGAAAAGCATCGCTCCATACCACGGCAGGATCAACGGCAACAGTGGCGCTCCGAGGCTCGAAAGAGACGGAAATCTCGAACCAGGGAAATCCCGGCCGGCATTCTTCACTAGAATTTCCGTCGAAAATGGGACAAGGGCCATTGCCGCGACGGCCAAGGCTCCAAATGAATCCGGAACGACAACCAGGTAGGCCAGCCATGGCAAGCCCAAGCCCAAAGCCACGATACGTTTCTTCCTGGCGATACCGAAAAAAGGCAGGCAGCCGACAATCCCCAAAAGAATCTTGAGCCATAGAGCCGGGTGTGGGGCCGCCCCGCCATGCGCCGCCCCGCCATTCCCCAGGGTAGCCACATCGATTACGCCTCGTGCTTCCAATCCAGCACTGAAAGTGCGAGGCGCAAGCTTGGGGAGGATTCCCTCATGAATATACCAGACTTCCCGAACCTTCCCATCAATGCTGGCGGCGAACCAGGTTCCGAGCGATTCGGTCCAGGGATCGCGACGGGGATCATCCGCGGCTATTCGCTTGTCAAATTGATCCAGGCTCAGGGGAATGATCCGGCCCGAATAATCGGCAGTGGCCACCTGCTGGGTTTCTTTTGTGACCATGCGGAAAAGTCCCCAGGATTCGAGCCAGCGCCTTAATTCCGCCCGGTTGCTTTCCGGCTTGAGCACGAGAAGATGCCAACCGCCCTTCCATGGGTTTTGCGCTGCTTTCGGCGATAGGGCGAGGGCAGCCGCCAGAAGCAGGACCGAGGCGACAGCGAAGGCCGCAGGTGAACTCCGCTTGTCCAGGATGAATTCCTAGAGGGTTGAAAAAGCTAAGGCGATGAAGAACCCCAAAAGGCTGCCCACGAAAACCTGGGAAGGAGTATGACCCATGACTTCTTTGACGGGAACCCATGGTTCGCCGAAACGGGCGGCATACCTCTTTCCCAATGCGTTGAGGCTGCGTGCCTGGATGCCCGATGAATGCCTGACCCCAAGAGCGTCCCGTATCACCACGAGGGTGAAAAAGGTCGAAAGGATGAAGAGCTCGGAATTGAGGCCATTCTTGAAGGCTATCGCTGTCGAAATCGAGATGGCGAGAGCGGAGTGGCTCGAAGGCATGCCGCCGGTCTTCCAGGCGAAGGTGAGCAGGGCTTCTCGCAGGGAATGACGGGGCAGGCGAAGAAGGTTCACGATCGCCTTTACGAATTGAGCGAGCAGAAGGCTGAAGATGGCGGAGAGAAACACCGAGTTGGAGAGGAGGGTTGAGCCATTATGGTGCGAAAGCACGACCATCGTTAAAATCCTCACCGAATGAGCCGTCCTTGTCAATATGAGATTTGGAAACTACCATGCCCAAGATGCGGCAGATCAGGGAGTTCGCCACCGGTCCGGACGATGAGAATCGAAGACTTGATCGCATCGTGAGGCGTTTTCTACCCGATGCTTCTTTGCCCGCGATCTATAAGGCGATACGGACCGGCTCCATTCGGGTAAACGGAAAAAAAGCCGCACCGGCGACCCGAATTCCGGCGAATGGCAGCCTGCAGATCGATATCGCGCTTTTCGAAACCGGACGCGGCACCTCACGCCAAGAGGCTGAGTATTCGCCGGGCTCGGACCTGGGGGCGGAGGATGTCCCAATCCTCCTTGAGACGCAACATTTGCTTTTTATCTCAAAGCCGCACGGCGTTCTCACGCACGGGGCAAATGGTCTCGATATGTTCGTTCGAGCCCGATATCCGTCGTCGACGTCTCTCGCCTTCGTTCCGGCCCCGCTCCACCGGCTCGACAGAAATACCACAGGGGTGGTCGTCTGTTCGAGGACCATCGAAGGCGCCCGAGTTTTTTCCGCCTTGCTGCGCGATGGCGGCATCCACAAGCGCTACATCGCCCTCCTCGAAGGCGAGTTGCGGGGCTCTGGCCAGTGGACGGATTTCATCGAAAGGGACGGTGGCGCTCGAAGATCGCGCACCATCGGTCCTGATGAAAAGGAAGCATCCCGAAGCGGGCAATACGCGGAAACTTCTTATGATGCCTTGGCATGCGCAGGAGGCAAAACCCTTGCCATGCTCGACCTCGGGACGGGGCGAACGCATCAGATCAGGGTTCAAGCCGCTTCTCACGGACACCCCTTGGCGGGCGATACGAAATATGGAGGCAAGGAGCAATTCCTGGGATATCTGCTTCACGCGTGGACCCTGGGTTTTGACGAGCCTCCCTTCGACGATGTCCCCTCGGTGCTGGTAGCGCCGCTTCCGGAGAAAACGCTCGAGGCCATCGGCAGCCAATTCGGTGAGGACCTTGTTCGCAGGCTCGCCCATCCGGAAGGGGCGATCTAGCACATTCCGACGTCGAAAAGCCGAGTCGGACGCGCCCCGAGTCGGACGCGCCCCCCGCGGCCGCACCCTTCGACAGATCGGGCCAATTATGAGAGCCTCTCAGGCTCGGTCACCTCGCCCAAGCGGGCGATGACGCAGATCAATCATTTCAAGGCTGAGCCTCGGCGATCCCTTGCCATCGACAATGGCGAGGGCGAAACATCCCTCGCGAACCGGACCGGGGTTGACGAGAACGGTGGGGCCGATGGTCCAAAGCGATCGCGCTTCATGGATGTGTCCAGAAACCCAAAGAGCAGGAGTCCTTTCACCGAGGATGGCGCGAAACGCATGGGAGCCCGTATGGGTGGAACCGCGCTTGTCGAGGGGAGTCCCGTTTGGGGGAGTGTGGGTGACTATGACGAGGTTTTCGCCTTCGATTCGGCGCTCGGAAAATTCATCGCCCGAATTGAGCGCGGCCGACAGGCTCGCCTCGAGTTCATCCTCCGTCGGCTCGAATGGTGTCATGCCATGATGATGAATGCCGCCTCCGGCGCCTGCGAAGATATGATCGCGGACCTTCCTGGTTCTGCCCTCGATCGAAAGGCCGGCCGATTCCAAGGCCGCGCGCACCCCGTCACGGTCGCAGTTCCCGCTGACCGCCAGAACGGGAGCCTCTTTTTCGGCCAGGGCATCGATGATTTTTGTAGCTTCGACATGGCCTCCGAAATCCGTGAGATCTCCGGCAATGATGATCGCGTCGACCGATCCCGCATGTTCGAGTACCTTTGCAAGGGCATCGAAGTCGCCATGAATATCCGAAAGAATCAACCAACGCATGTGACAAGGATAATCAAATATGGTCGGGATCGCAATCAAGACCGATCAGGACCTCGACCCGCGGAACAGCATGCTGACACAGTCTTCGACGAGCGCCACATACTCTCTATCACGCTCGCGGACAGATGAGACCAGGCGTTTCCCGCAGGGCACGGGACAATGGCCTTTGCCGAGATGGTGGCGAATCAGACAGGCCTTGCTCAGGAATAAGGGCGCATTGAAATTCGCTCCGACCTCGATAAGGGGAATGCCGATCGTGGCCCTCGTTGAAGCTGGCGCTCTCGCCACACCGGCTTTCTCCGCCTCAATCCACCGATAGGCAAAGGCAATGCGATGGAGATTCTCGGCCAGAAAGCCGAGCGTCGACTCGTTGGCGACATAAAAATGAATATCGATCCAGAAAGCGAGGCGGGAATCCTGGCCCGCCAGGGCCGAATCCTTGAGCAGGGAATGGGCGAAGGCGAGGTGATGCGGGGCGTCGAGGCCGACAGCCAGGCTTGACCCGGCGGAGAGCTCGTCCCTGATTCGCTTTCGGGCCATTTCCATGTACTCATTCGTCGCGGCCACCAGGGGCGAAAGAGGGAGAAAGCGCCAGCCTTCGATTTCAGGCAGGGCGCATCCGCTTTCAAGCAAGGCGGGACTCGCAAATGGCATTCCCCCTTCGATGCGGGTGTCCTCGAAAACAAGGAGGCGCCGAAGAGGGCGGGGAACGGCTGGTGACAGGTAGGCCTTGACCGGGGAGATCGCGAGACTGAGCGCCTTGTCTGCCCTGCTCCATGCCTCGGCTTCAAGGAATCGGGCGACAGCCTCGTAGGCGGCGTTCTTGAGACGCTTGAGCATCGAAGGAGGAATAAAGAGAGATTCCGCCTCAGGTCCTGCGTAGGTCCCGCCGAATTCGAAGGCCCCTTCCCCTTCGGGCAGGCAAAGGACAAAATCGTGCAGGCCGGATTCAGCGAAGAGGCCGAGGGCTTTATAAATGCCGCCCAGCTGGCGTGCCCGCTCCAGTTTGAAGGGAATGTCGATGGCGAGCGACGAATTGTGCCGAGGCATTGCCGTCTGATTCCCTTCGAGGACAATACTCGCCCTCGCCTCTTCCTCTCCCCCGCCCTCGAGTCGAAGATGCGCGGAGATGCGCATGAGAGTCGGATAGTATTCTTCCTGGCTCACCTTTCTGCGATCGAGGGCCCGCGAGGAGATCTTCTCAATATGACAGCCGGGAAGGAGAAGGGCCCTTTCCGCCGGGCCTATTCCGGTCGCCGGAATTGTGACCTTCATGCCCCTGGAGGCTTCGAAAATGCGTCTTCCCGTTTCGCTATCCCTCATTTCAAGGACGGCGAGCTGAAGCGATGGAGCGCGCAGGCCCGTTGCGACATCTCCCACGACCTGTATTCCGTCGCGAATGCCGAGGTTCGTTTCGAG
>JAJXVS010000366.1 GCA_021782015.1 bacterium
TTCCGATCTCGGCGAGGATAGACGGGGCGGGTATCCTCCGCGCCCTCTTCAAAATCTTCATCCCCGTGGCGGCGCCCATGCTCGCCACTATCGCGATCGTCGGCTTCCAGGCCATGTGGGTGGAGCTTCCCTTCTCTCTTCTCCTTCTCCAGCGGCGGGAACTCAGAACCCTCACCCTCGGGATCGCGATGCTGCAGGGCGAATACGGGTTGTCCGTTCCCATGCTTTCCGCGGCCATCGTGATCAGCGCCGTGATTCCCTTCGGCGTTTTTTTCCTCTTCCAGAAAAAGGTCATCCTCGGGGCCCAGGCGGGCTCACTCAAAGGTTAGTACTAGATATGAGCACTCAAACGCATTCGGAATCCGGCCCCTTCGAAAGGGTCGGGCACGAGCTTCATTTCACCCATGGCGGCGAGCGCCTGGTCCTCTCCTGCGTCGGGGCCGGGGCGATTCGCCTCCTCGCGACGCGAAACCGCGATTTTACCCACAGGGATTGGGCCATTCTGGACCCCATGTCCCGAGGGGCCGAAATCGAGATCGGCGAAAGCGAGGCGAGCATTTCCAGCGATGGCCTCACGGCGCGCATCTCGTCGGGGGGACGGGTCGAATTCCGCGACGGGGCGGGAAGGACTCTCCTCGAGGAGGTCCATCCTCGACGCCCCTGGGCCTGCGACGGCCGCAGTTACCGGCCGCTGGGCGGCGATGCCTACGAGGCCCGGACCTGGTTCGAGGCCGACGGGGCAGAATCCTTTTTCGGCCTCGGACAGCATCACAACGGCAGGCTCGACCAGAAGGGTTGCGTCATCGACCTCGAACAGAAGAACACGGAGATAGCCATTCCCTTCCTCGTCTCCAGCAAGGGTTATGGCTTCCTCTGGAATTGTCCCTCGCTGGGGAGGGTCGAACTGGCCGCCAACGGCACGCGGTGGTTCGCCGAAAGATTGCGCGAAATCGATTATGTAGTCTTCGCCGGCCCCTCGTACCAAGAGGTACTAATGCGGTACTTTCACGTCACCGGCGCCCCGCCGGCGGCGCCCGAGTGGGCGACGGGTTTCTGGCAATCCAAGCTCCGCTACAAGAGCCAGGAGGAGCTTCTCTCCGTCGCGAGGGAATACCGGCGGCGGGGCCTGCCCCTCTCGGTCATCGTGGCCGACTATTTCCACTGGACGGCGATGGGCGATTGGCGCTTCGATCCTTCTCTCTGG
Organism: bacterium; assembly: GCA_021782015.1. GTDB lineage: Bacteria > Spirochaetota > Spirochaetia > Treponematales > Rectinemataceae > CAIJMU01. The sequence continues at coordinate 1,205 of JAJXVS010000366.1, forward strand.
CCCGATCCAAAGGCGATGGTCGAGGAGCTGGGCGCGATGGGGGTCAGGCTGGTCGTCTCGGTCTGGCCCTCGGTCAACCCAGATTCCGAGAATTACGCCGAGATGCGCGAGCGCGACTTCCTCCTCAAGAGCGTCTCGGGCCCGCCTTTCTTCTATCTCTTCGAGGACACGGGTTCCAAGAAGAAGGTTCCGCTGGCCTACTATGATCCGAGCGACCCGGGGGCACGCGGCTACGTCTGGGACAAGGTCAATACCAATTACCACAGTATCGGGGTGGCTTCGTACTGGCTGGACGCCTGCGAGCCAGAGTTGCAGCCCTTCTCGCCACGCAACCTTCTCATGGCGGCGGGCACGGGCGACGAGGTCGCGAATGCCTATCCCTTCTTCAACGCGCGCACTTTTTATGATGGCATGCGGGCGGCGGGGGAGAAGGAGATTCTCAATCTTTGCCGCTCGGCCTGGGCCGGGAGTCAGCGCTTCGGCAGCCTCGTCTGGTCGGGCGATGTCGATTCCGATTTTCCCTCCCTCGCGCGGCAGATACGAGTGGGCCTGAACATGGCGATGAGCGGGATCCCCTGGTGGACCACGGACATCGGCGGCTTTTTCGGGGGAGACATCGAGGACCCCGGCTTCCGCGAACTCGTGGTGCGCTGGTTCCAGTTCGGCGTCTTCTGTCCCGTCACGAGACTCCACGGCTTCCGCAATTCCTGGGATGCGAAGGAAGGGGCGGACAACGAACTCTGGTCTTTCGGCGAGGAGGCCTACGGCATACTGAAAAGCATGCTGGGTTTGCGCGAATCGCTCCGCCCCCAAATCGCCGCCTTCGCGAAAGGCGAGCTTTCCAAGGGCCGTCCCTTTATGCGGCCCCTCTTCTTCGATTTTCCGGGCGAGGCGGGGCTCCTCGCCGTCGATGATGAATACCTCTTCCTCGACGGCCTTCTCGTGGCCCCCGTGACGGTCGCCGGCGCCCGGTCGCGGATGGTCAGGCTGCCGCGGGGCGGGCGCTGGATCGATCCCTATACGGGCGACGCCCATGAGGGCGGGCTCGGCGTGGAAATCGCGGCGCCCCTTGAGCGGATCCCGGTGCTGGTGAAGGAAGGCTCGGAGCTGTTGCAATCAATTAGGTGGGCTGGCTGAGCGGAGGCCCCGCCGCGCCCGCCGCGCCCGTGGGCCCCGCGAGGGTCAGCACCCTCGACAACTCGACGCCGAGGGCCCCGTCCTCGTCCTTGACGATTCCCTCGACGATCAGGGGTTGCTGATCGAGAAGGAGCTTCCTGTAGCGCCCGTAGGCTTCGGGGAAGAGCACCGTGTCGTAGAGGGCCGTCTCGTCCTCCAGGCTGAGGAAGTTCATCGCGAGGCCGCCGAGGGTGAGGACCTCCTTTTGCGTGACGGGCCAGCCGATGAGGCGGACCCTTCGCCCGAGGTGGGCTCCGAGGTCGCGGGCCATGATTCTTTCAATTGGGGCAATGTCGCGTTCCCAGAGGGAGAGGGGATGCCGATCGCGGAGATAGCCGAGGGCGGAGAATTCCTGCCAGAGCTCGGCCTCGGTCCGCGACGCTCCCGGGATGGGGCCGGGGCGGCTGTCCGCGAAGAGGCTCTTTTGGCCACCATCGGCGCGATCGCCTCCGCCGCGGGAGACCAGGAGGAGGCGCGCCTGGAGCGACCGGGCCAAGCCGCCCGCGAGGGAGTCGAAGGCGCCGGCGGCGACGAGGGCGATGAGGTCGTCGCGCGCGAGGTCGAGGCGGCTCACGATTTCGTCGAGGCTTCGGAAGGGCCCGTTCCGCAGGCGTTCGCCCTCGATCGCCTCGATGGCGGAAAGCGAGAGTCCCGCCACGGACATAAATCCAATTACGACGGCATTTTTGAAGCTGTAATAGTTGCGACGGCTCAGGTTGAGGTCGGGGCCGAGCACCCCG
>JAJXVS010000084.1 GCA_021782015.1 bacterium
GCTTGTCAGCGGGCGGCAAGCCGGCCGGCGACAAGAAGGGCGATTGCTGCCGCCACGCCAGCGGCCATGGCGAGATCGGAGCGACCGAGGGGGACCCGCAGGAGTTGCTCGCCGGAGGCCGAAGTCCTTGCGCCGGGTGGCTGGTCCTTCTCCACGGTCCGCGCATGCTCTTCGACCTCCAGGCGGAGCAGGAGGGCGTCTGCGTCCTCGACGAAGGAGGCCGGACGGAAGCGGGGCCCGAATTCCGTCATGCGTCGCCAGGCGGCGAAGGCATCGCTCACCGCTCGGCCGACCGAACCGGGAAGGGCGAGGCCGGGCCGGAGCGCGAGGCGGGAGACGAAGATCAGGCCCTCGAAGGTGAGGGCCTTGCCGAACCCCTCCAGGAGGGCCGTCTCGGTGACGGCGAATGGACCGATGCGAGTGAGGACGCGTCCGACGGGTATGGCGAGGTTGGCCGCGATTATGCTTATAATTATCATTAATGTTTGAAAAAGCTTGATTTTCCCGCCCGAAAGGCCGAGGAGGAGGGCGAGACCGGCCACGAGGAGAGCCTTGTACGCCAACACTGGCTGGAAAAGCAGGGCCAGGGCGACGAGGAGTCCGGCCAGGGCCAGTCGCCCGGGCGGAATGCTGTCATACCAATTGAAGGATGTATGACGGACCTCGCGGCTCCCGGCCTCGCTGCCTGTATTGTCGCCCAGGCTGACGGAGGTTTGGCACGCGGAGCCCTCCGGATTCCTGCCCGAATACCAGAGCGAGTTCGCCGCGAAGCGATTGGCGAAGACGCCGAGGAGACTCCCGGTGACGAGGCTGGCGCCGAGAAAGAGCGGCGCGATCGCCCAGGCGGCCGCACCGAAAACGAGCCAGCGGGCCAGGAGCACCTGTGAAGCCGCCGAGGCCATGGCGCCCGCCACGGATATTCCGAGATGGCTGACGCCCGAACGGAAGATGAACCGGACGCCCCGCATCGCGAGGGCGGAGGCGAGACTTCCCGCGAGCGAAAAGACGGCAATGTAGGAAAACAGCGTCCCCGACACGAGGCTCATGCCGGCGAACTTCACGAGGGCGAGAAGGAAATAGGAGGGGAGGGGAAGAATATCCACGGCGAGGAGGAGTGGCAGGTTGGCGATCCCGAGACGCATGAAGGGGAGAGGCTTGGGAAAGGTGTATTCCAGGGCCGACAGAAAGAAGGAAAAGGCACCGAGAATAGCCACACTTCGAGAGGGATCGCGCGAGGATTCGCGGGAGTGATTCGCAGCCTCAGTAGGCCGCGGCATCGAAGCCCTCCCCGTCGCCTCCCACGAGGCGGACGAAAACTTTGTTGGGGAGGCAGGCCACCCATTGTCCGCCGCGGGAAATCGATCCCGCCAGTACGCAGGTTTTATTGGGGCAGGGGGAGTCGGTAATGGCTGCCCTGCCGCCCGCGATATCCACGACTGTAATGCCGAGGGGACCCGGAACCCTGACCTCGCGATCTTGATCCAGAGGATATTCCCATTGCCCCGATTGGCCGTCTATCCGGACGACGAGGCGATCGCCGCTTCGGCCGAGGATGGCCAGCGATATAAAAACCGTCGCCCCGAGGGCGACGGCAATGATCAGAAAATCGAAAAATCGGAGACCCTTCAATGATGCCCGCAGCCGCAGGAGCCGTCTTCGCAGCCATCGCCTTCCCCGTCGCAGTCGCAATCTCCGTCGCAGCCTTCGTGGCTATGGGCGCCATGGACGTGACCGTGCTCGAGTTCCTCGGCCGAGGCTTCGCGCACATCGACGATCTGGACGTCGAAATGGAGCTGTTCGCCGGCCAAGGGATGATTGGCATCGACCTTGACCTCATCGTTTTCGATGGAAATCACCGTGACGATCTGGGCCCCGTTTTCGCCATGGGCCTCGAACTGCATTCCCACCTCGACCTCTGAGCCCTCGAACTCGTCCTTGCCGACGGTGAAAACGAGACTGTCGTCCCTCTCGCCATAGGCCTCGACGGGGGCCAGCACGCAGGAGATGGAATCGCCCTGCTTCTTTCCTTCGAGTTGTTTTTCCAGGCCGGGAATGATGTTTCCGCTGCCATGGAGATAGATGAGGGGTTCTCCCTCCTCCGAGGAATCGATAAGATCGCCCTCGTCGTCGACGAGCTTGTAATCGATTGACACGACACGATTCTTTTCTATGACCATAGTGCTTCCTTCCGGACGGACGCCCGATCCCGGTGATGCCGCGACATGACCGGCAAGGGGAGAATATACAGGTAAGCGAGGCTTTGCGGCAATCAGGGCTGGGCTTCCGATCCTCCGCTTTCCTTCGCCCCTCAATGCGCCGATAGGGGTAGGGTGGGAGGACTTCCTGTCTATGAATGAAGAACCGAATGGGAAAAACGCGGGTGGCGAAATTCGCCTGGCCATGGCCGGAGGGGTCCTCATCGCCGCGGGGCTTTTGCTCATCACGCTGCTCGTCGCCGGTCTGGCGGGCCGAAATTCATCGCTCGGATCGGCCGGGAACGCCCTCTTCGAGGCCTTTTCCTGGGCCGCTTGGGCCCTGCCCCTTTGGCCATGGGCCGTCGCTTGGTTCGTTTTCAGGCAGGACATCGACGCTCGAAAGGCGATCAGCCTCGCCTCCCTCGCCCTGCCATTCTTGAGTTTCGCGGCCTTTGCCCGCATTCTCGATCTGTCCAATCCGCTTTTCCCGTCCTTCGGCCCTTCGCGGACCCGTTTGGCCGCCCTCGCCTTCGCGGCAGCATGCACGGGAATCAGCGTTCTCATCCTCTGGTTCGCCACGTCTGACCGAAAAGAGCCGGTCGAAGCGGCGGCGAGTTCCGGCCTTGACGAGAAGGCTCCGGAGCTCGACAGCGAGACCGAGCCAGCGCTCGGCGCCATGCCCGAGCCCAGCCTCGGCGACGTTCCCGACCACAGCCTCGACGACGTTCCCGACCACAGCCTCGACGACGGTGGGCTTGTCGAAGAAGGTCATCGCCCGGGCCTCGATTTCGCCGAGGCTCCCGAGCCCGAGGAGTCGGAGCTTGAGGCGGAGCCCCCGACGGCAGCGGGAAGGCGCATAGAGTCGATCGAAGGAAATCCCGAGGCAGACTATTCCTTCAGTGTCCCCAATCTGCCGCCGCCCCCGCGCCTGAGATCCCTCTCAGCCGGCGAGCCAAGGCGATCCGTTCCCGCAGCGACACCAGATCCGGCAGCAACATCCATTCCGGCAGCGACACCAGATCCGGCCGAAATGGACAGCGCGATCGAGGCGCCCGTACCGCTTTTTTTTCTCGATGAGCCGGGCGACGGACCAGTCCGGACCCCGGCCTCCTTCCCCGCAGGGGATCAGGATGGCGATGAAGCCGAGCGGCCCTCCGAGATTGCTCGAGGCGGGCCCGAGATCATCTCCATCCCGCCCCGGCCCGCGGCCGAAGCTGCCGGCGTCGGCGCCGCCGGAACCGCGACCGAAAAGGTGGCCATCGTCCAGCGCATCCTGGCACGACGGAAAAAACCGGACTACCTCGTCCCGGTAGGCGATCTCCTCCTCAAATATCCCGACGGAGAATACTGGATCGTCGATGACAAGACGAGGCGTTCGGCCGAGGTGCTCCGCGAGACCCTCGCCGAGTTCGGCATCGAGGCCGAAGTGACGGGGATACGAAAGGGACCAGTTATCACGATGTTCGAGATTCTTCCCGCCCCGGGAGTGAGGCTCTCGAAGATCGCCAACCTCTCCGACAACATCGCGCTCCGCCTGGCCGCCTCGAGCGTGCGCATCGTCGCCCCCATCCCCGGCAAGCACGCCGTCGGCATCGAAGTGCCGAACGAAAGACGCTCCATCGTGTCGCTCCGAGAAATCGTGGAGAGCGAGGTCTTCGTCGGCGCCAAGGCCGAAGTCCCGGTGGCCCTCGGCAAGGACATAGCGGGCGAAGTGCAGTTCATCGACCTTACGCAGACCCCGCACCTGCTCATCGCGGGGTCCACCGGATCGGGGAAATCGGTCTGCGTCAATTCCATCATACTTTCGATATTATTCAGGCGCTCGCCGGAGGAAGTCCGCCTCATCCTCATCGACCCCAAGATCGTCGAGCTCAAGCTCTACAACGACGTGCCCCACCTCCTCACGCCCGTCATCACCGAGCCCAAGCGTGCCTTCCAGGCCCTCCAGTACTGCATCTGCGAGATGGAGCGGCGCTACGCCATGCTCGATCGCGTTGGCGTGCGCGACATCAGGAGCTATAACCGCAAGGTGAAGGAAAAGGCACTCGCCCAGGAGCGCCTGCCCTATATCGTCGTAATTATTGATGAATTCGCCGACCTCATGGCGACCACCGGAAAGGAACTCGAATCGACCCTCGCCCGGCTCGCCGCGATGTCGAGGGCCGTGGGCATCCATCTCGTCCTCGCGACTCAACGACCCTCGATCGACGTCATCACCGGCCTCATCAAGGCCAACATCCCCAGCCGCGTCGCCTTCATGGTGGCCTCGAAATTCGACAGTCGGATCATCATCGACATGGTTGGAGCCGAAAAACTCCTGGGCAAGGGCGACATGCTTTTCGCGAGCGCCTGGGACCCCTTCCCCATCCGCATGCAGGGCGCCTTCGTCTCCGAGGAGGAGGTCGAAAAGGCCGTCGAGTTCATCAAGACCCTTGGTGAGCCTGAGTACATCGACGAGGACATTTTCATCGACGACGACGAGGACGCGGCGGAGAGCAATCTCTTCGACGACGGCGACGGCGATCCGCTCTTCGAGCAGGCCCTCGAGATAGTGTTGCAGCAGGGCAAGGCGAGCGCCTCCTATATCCAACGAAAGCTCAAGATCGGCTACAACCGTGCGGCACGCATCGTGGAGCTGATGGAAGAAAAGGGCATAGTTGGCAAGGCCCAGGGTTCGAAGCCCCGCGACCTCGTGCGCAACCCCGAAATCGCGCACGTGCGCAATCCGGAAATTTCGGGCTTGCGCGCGGCCATGAGCGACAGCCCGGGCTATAGCCGGGCGGCGCTCAAAGAACGGGGCGCGGTTGAAGAGAGCGGTTCGGTCGATGCGGCCGACTCGGCCGACCGCGCGGCGGGCGGTGCGGCTGCAGGGGCGAGTCTTCCTCCCCTCGTGGCGAGGGTGGAGACCGCGCCGGGTGCCGGACTCGCGACAGTGGGGACGGCCGCCTCGGGCGGAGGGCTCGACGAGGATTGAAGGCGGGAAGCGGGGCTAGTGGGTCACGGGAAAGCGGGGAACCAGTGCAAGTTAGGCCGGTATTTTAGTTTTCGTCCAGACTCGGACTTCCGTGATTTGGACAGAATTGACTTGCGCGTTCGAGTTATAGGGATATAATCGCATAGATCACAAAACGGGAGCTCATCATGAGATCCAGCATCTTTCGCCGCAGGCCTGCGCCTCATTTTTCGACCACGAAGCTTGAGCGGGAAGGGAACCTTCCCGAAGGTTCCCTTCCCGCGCCCATCCTTCCAAGGAAGAGGCGTGTATGAACGGGAACCGGCCGTTCGCGCACGTAAAGAAGAATCCCGACGGGAGTTGGACGGAACCACAGTCTCTCGTCGACCATCTTCGCGAAACAGCGCAATTGGCGGAAACCTTCGCCGCCAGCTTTGACTCAGCCTCATGGGGACGCGCCTGCGGCCTGGCTCACGACATGGGCAAGGGCACGGAGGCCTGGCAGAAATACCTGAGGCGCAAGAGCGGGTATGACGAAGAGGCTCAGCTCGAGACGAAAACAGGCACAATTGACCACTCGACCCCCAGCGCGTGCTTCGTAGAGGATGTTTTCGGGAAGGGCGTTGGCCGCGTTCTTTCGTATTGCATAGCTGGGCACCCCAAAAAGTGCTACATGAATCCCTCCGTTGCCCATTGCGCGGGCCAAGCCTCGCTGAGTGAGGAACGAGTAAGAAACGTATTGCATCGATGCAATCTCAGGTTTTTCAAGAGGTCCAGATCCATGTTGCCCAATTGCGTCGTTTCGAAGCGCCATCCTTCATATTCTGATACTATGTACCTAATAGAGGAAAGAGCATGAGGAAAATTTACGAAGTAGCCCTTGAAATTGCGGGACCTGTGGCCATTTTTAACAGACCAGACGCGGGCTCGACACCGATAAGCTACCCTGTGCCAACCTGGTCGGCGTGCAAGGCATTCTTTGAGTCGGTTGCGCATATGAAGGGGGCATATGTGAACCCGACGAAAGTTGCGATCTGTACTCCGGTCCGGTTCGAACACTATGCCACGAACTACGGCGGACCCTTACGGAAAGGTGGCCAGATCAAAAATGATGACAACTATCAACTCAAGGCCATCGTACTCGTGAATGTATGCTACAAGGTGTGGGGAGCCGTTCACCAGTTCGAGTCACGCCTGGACCAGATAAATACTGCCCATGCCCTCCAGGAAACAACGGAGCGACGGTTGAAAAATGGACAAACCTTGCGTACACCCTGTCTCGGCTGGAAAGAGTTTGCGCCGAGCTATTTTGGCCCATTGCGCGAAGAAACTTCGAACGACAAAAGTGTAAATCTAATTATACCCTCGCTCCTTCACTCGGTGTTCGACAAGCCCAAGATGGGTGAGGCTTCTCCCTATTTCCACCAGAACGTGGAAGTTCGCGACGGTGTTCTTTCCTATCCAGAGCGTCCCTATGCTTAATGAGGCTTACGATCTGCTACAAGCTCTGAATGTGGCGGGCATTGAACTGCCAAGTTATCAACAAGGTGTCGTGACTCCCGGAAAAGGCACGGGCCCCTGCATACGAGTACGCCTACGGCAGGATTCGAGCATAGGTTCAATCGAAGCCCTTACAGATGAGGAATGGTCCGGAATCTGGACCCTCATGGACGGAAACCAAAACTCCCGGCCGGTGCTTCGGTTGAATGTTCCGCTCCTGCATATCCCGCTCGAGGACGAATGGTGGGCCTCTATAGGCTATGGAAATAGTCAGAAGCGAGAGAATATCTCCGAGGCTCATAAAATGAATGTTTTGAAAGCCGCCTTTAATTATCCGGAATGGTTCCCATCCTTCGCAACGTCCAGCAGCGACGAGAATCGTAGACAAAAAACACCAGCAGAAAAAGCTTCCGATCTCTGGACCCGTGTGCGTGACAAATCGAAAGAACTTTCAGTTTCGCTCAATGGCGCAACTGATTTAGCGGATGTCCAAAGCGTATTTGATCGCCTTGGAAGGCTCCCGGATATGCAAGACTTAGCGGCTTATTTGAGATCAGCAATCAAAGCGGGGTTGGAATCCGGTAACCTTACGGTAGACCAAATCGAGACCCTGCTCGTCGGCAAACTTAAACGCCAGGAGGGAAAGTGGCAGGTGTCGGAAGCGAAGGTGCAGCTTGCATTCGACACTGATAGCGGCCAAACGATCTATCGCACTAAGACGAGAACCGCCATGGAAGCTGTGATTGGGGCAAAGGGCGAGAGATTTGGAGAGCACGGCTCGCTGGAGAAGCCACGTGTCGAATGTGCCTACGGTTCGGTGGGGCCCTTACAGAGTTCTGCTTTTCCAAACCCACAGTTGCCGATCGTTGGTGAGAAGGGTATTGCAATCGTTTCCATGTTCAGCGCAGCCCCCACCAATACACGTTACCGCTTTACAGATTCGGCTATCGTTCCAGTGGGGGAGATGCTGGCTTCCCAAATGGCCAAGGCTCTTCGTTGGGCCACCTCCGATGAGCGCGAGGGAAAGACGTGGAGGGGAGTAGCCAGCGGCATCTTCGACAAGTCTCGCGAGCTGAGGGATTTGTTTATAGCCTACGTCGATGGCAAGCCCCAAATTGATGCGGCCGTGGCAGATTTTTTCGGAACAGATCAGGATTCTTTTGATACGCAGTTTGAGGTGGACTCAAAGGCTGTATGCGATGCTCTCGGCACAATTGTGCGGGAACTCCCTTCCTCAAAGCTCCGGATTCTAGCGCTCCGTCAAGTTTCCCCGGGACAGGTGCAAGTCGTTTTATTCCGGACCCTCGATCCTATGCAGATAATAACTGGCGCCACGATTTGGAGCGAGGGGGCGGCGAATCTACCACCAATTTCGGTACCCCTGCCGATTGAGAAAGGGGAGGCGCCTAAAGAAGGCCTTCCGATCACCCCATACCCTGACCAGATCGTTCGGCTTCTGAGTCGCCAATGGATTCGGGATGGTGCAAAGAAGGACAAGCAAGAGCCGTTTTCTCCTATCTCCGGCCCTTCGCTTGGCAGTGTTATCGATTTGCTTGTTCATGAGCCGGGGAAGTACGAAAGCACTGCACGCGACTTGCTCCGGCGGAGTTTGATACAGATCGGTCCATTACTAGAGGGACTGGCTGGCGCCCTCCGCACGAACAAAAGGGAACGATACGAACAATATCCCGTGAAAAATCGATACCAGGCTCTGACCGCATGCAGCATGATTGGCCTAGTGCTCCATGCGTTGAATAGCCGGAAGGAGAACTATATGCAAGATAGCGTTTTCGCCATCGGCAAGATGCTGGCGCTCGCCGACGACATCCATCGCAGCTATTGCGAAATTGTTCGCGGGGGTAGCCTTCCGCCCAGCCTGTTAGGTAACTCGCTGCTGTCAACGGCAATGGCGAACCCTGCCCGGGCTATGGCCGTGCTTGGCGATCGACTAAAGATCTATGTTGGCTGGGCAAAAACCGTCAAAGAACCGCAAGGTACGGACAAGGATGTGGAAGCAAGCCGGATCGCGATTAGGACGGCTCGCAAGCGACTAGTCCAATATGGACCCTTCGCCGAATCAGTCGCAGACCAAGGATTGCCAACAAAAATGGACGATATGGCAAAGGCTCACCTTATGCTGGGCTATCTCGCATCGACAAACGAAAAATAAGGAAGGAGGGAAAGAAAGTGAGTGAAGTCGGAATCAAAAGAGTGACGGGGCTGCTTGTAATCGAGGTGCGCAATGCCAATCCCAATGGGGACCCGGACCAAGAGAGTGATCCCCGCAACCGCGGTCACGATGGGAGGGGAATGATCAGTGCTCCTTCATTCAAGCGCAAGCTGCGTGATTTGGTCGAGGACAAGAATGGGATCGTTTGGAAGACCCTCGCTAACGAATATCCACCCACGGATTTCGAAATTCTGGAAAGCCGTGGACGTGACAGGAAAAAGATCGAGAACATGCCTAAGGCCGAGTTTCAGAAGACATACTGGGACGCACGGGTATTCGGCAACACCTTTCTGGAGAAGAATTCCGCCGAGAAAGAGCATCTAATTCGAGCTGGCGTAGCGCACTTTGGGACCGGGATTTCTGTCTCGCCGGTGCGCATTCAGCGCGACACGTGGACAAACAAAGCAGGTGTCGAAGGGGACAAGGACCGTGGTATGGCACCCCACGCCAGCCGCTACGTGGAACACGCGGTCTACTGCATGCCGTTCTTCGTGAACCCTAACGGAGCCGAAAAGACCGGCTGCGCACCTCGCGATATCGATCTTTTAGCCAAGCTGATTCCCCAGGCGTACCGCAGCAACCCCTCAGTGACGCGGCATGGCGGCGTGGAAATCAGGCATGCGTGGTGGATCGAGCATAAGTCCCCATTAGGCGATTGCTCTGATTTCTCGTTGATCGATGCGCTAACTCCGTTAAAAATGGCAGAGCCGAATGAAGCGTCGGGCTCCTGGTCCGAGTACCAAGTTCCAACCGATTTGCCACAAGAACTGAAGGCGAAAATAGCGTCGTGCCGTGATCTCATGGTCTAGAGACAATGGAGTCACTTGCACACAGCCCAAGGCGCGGCAGGCCAGCTCAGACCTATGCTGAGCATGTCGCCAACGTAGTCTGTCGAGCCCGCGCCAATGCCGAGGCCGCAACGAACTACTACAGCGGAGCTGGTGGTGGAGACCAAATCGTTGATGAGGTCGTTGCGGCTGCGACGTACCACGACTTGGGCAAACTCGACGTGGAGAACCAGCGCGTGCTCGGTGTCGAGTCGCGACAACCGTTACCCATACGACACGAGGATGCTGGTGTAGCCGAACTCATACTGCTGAAGCGGCGAGAGTCGGTGGTTCTCGCGCAGGCACACCATCAAGGTCTCTTCAGCAACGAAATTGAGCGAGCCAAGCAGAGCCGCTTGTTTAGATTCCCAGATGTTGCAGATCACGTGGATAGCCACCTAGCAACCTACATTGCAGAGCATTCTCAAGCAGGATGCCAGAATTTGAAACCGCTCGATTCCGGACCACCTCACAAGAGCGGATTTCGGAGAAGGATTGCGCTCTCATGCCTCGTTGATGCCGATTACAGCGACACAGCGCGGCACTATGGAGATGAACAGGCGACGGATTCAGTTTCTTTTCGCTGGCAGGAGCGAATCAATGCGCTCGATGAGTATGTCAAGTCGCTACCACGGCAGAATCCGTCAAGGGATGCAATCCGAGACAAGGTCTACGATGCTTGCCGGTCAGCCGCTACCTTGCCATCCATGCGGTCCTGCGACGCCCCAGTGGGGAGCGGCAAGACCACTTCGGTCATGGCACACCTGCTTCAGGTTGCTCATGAGCGCAGGCTGCGCCACATATTCGTGGTTCTCCCCTATGTAAACATTATTAAGCAGTCTGTCGAAACATACCGCAAGGCGCTCGTTCTCGACGGTGAAGATCCAGAGGCTGTTGTCGCCGAGCACCACCATCAAGTCGATTTCAGCGATATCGACATAAGGTACCTAGCGACGCTTTGGAAGGCCCCAATTATCGTAACTACTGCAGTGCAATTCTTCGAAACTCTTGGTAGCCACCAGCCTGTACGACTTCGAAAGCTGCACGAGTTGCCTGGCTCGGCATTGTTCATAGATGAAACGCATGCGGCAATGCCCACCCATCTCTGGCCCCAGGTATGGAAATGGCTCGAAACATGGTGCGACGATTGGGGCGGCCATGTGGTCTTCGCGAGCGGGTCTCTCCCACGGTTTTGGCGACTCCAAGAATTCGCTGACCCGCCGAAGACTGAGGCCGATATTCCAGATATCATTCCAGCCTCAATCCGGGAGGAACTTGTTAACGCTGAACAAGTTCGAATCAAGATTGAGTCCGAACCCGAGGCGTTGACCGCGGACAAACTTATCCAGACGATCACGTCCGTTTATGGGCCAAGGCTCTTGATCGTAAACACAGTTCAGTCCGCAGCAGTTATCGCAGACAAGATGAAGAAAAATGGCCATGATGTTCTTCATCTGTCAACTGCATTAGCACCAATCCATAGGGATGTGATCGTGGACCGCGTGAAAGAGCGCCTTCGTTATAAGGTGATCGACTGGACGCTGGTGGCAACTAGTTGTGTTGAGGCAGGCATGGATTTCTCGTTCAGAACCGGCTTCCGCGAGAGTTCAAGTACCGCGAGCCTCATTCAGGTAGGTGGTCGAGTCAGCCGTGGCGGTGAGTACCCAGACGCTAAAACATGGGACTTTCGACTGGTATCTGACGGCTTCATTACTAGCAACCCCTCCTTGGCCGTTTCACAGCGAGTACTGGCTAAGCTCGTTAAGGAAAACCGATTCGATTCCGATACACCGAGCAACCTAGCGCTGGAAGCGATGAAACGGGAGATCACACAAGGGCAGCTTGATCGTACCAATAAGTTGGTAATGAAAGAAAAGGAAATGGAATATCCGACGGTGAGTGAATTATGCCGCGTCATCACAGATCAGAGCTCACTGGTTCTAGTCAATCACGACCTTGCCGATACGGTCAGAAGGGGAGAGAAAGTACACCACCTCCGCATATTGAGGGAGAGCGTAAGGGTGAGGACTAGCAAGATCGAACGAAATCAACTTCCCTTTAGCATTATTCGCGGGGGGGAGGGAGATCCAAATTCTCTCTATTTGTGGAATGCACCTTATGATCCCGATTTTCTCGGATTCATGGCTGGGGTCCTTCCAATCCTCGCAGGACTTAAACTTGGTGCGTTTTTTGCCTAGAACGCGAAGCTAGGCTCTCCTTGGCATCAAGGGTGTAGACGAGGATGTTGGTATCGACAAAGACCCTACTCACGGTAGAGGTCCTCCCGAGTCCATTTTTCGCCGCCAGAGTGGCCGGGGTTCTTGTCGGCTTCGGAGAAGAAGTCGTCGAGCCAGGTCTCCGAATCCTGGTTCACCTGCCTCTCGAGAAGTGCGCGAATCAGTCCGTTGAGGGAAGTATTCTGCCGCTCGGCCATGGCGCGACCGGCCTTGATGATGGATTCGTCGAGGGAAATGGTGACGTTGGGCATGAAACCTCCTTTCCACAGCATATGTGGACACGGGCTGTGTGGCAAGAACCGAAGGGTACCGCACGATGAGACTATGGCGATGTAAAAAAAGGAAGTAGCGATGGAGGATGATGACGATTTCTTGATGATTTCGGCGCTGCAGCATCTGGCATTTTGCGAGCGCCAATTCGCGCTCATCCACATCGAACAGGTGTGGGCAGAAAATCGTTGGACCGCTGAGGGAAAGGTTCTCCATGAGCGGGTCGATGTGGTCCGGCACGAGTCGCGACGAAGCTTCCGGCAGGAGTTTGGTCTCAGCGTGCGATCCCTGCACTATGGACTTGTGGGTCGATGCGACCTTGTCGAATTAAGCATCGACAAGGAGGGGCGGGTAGTGGAGGCGATTCCGGTCGAATTCAAGCGCGGCCGGAAAAAGGAGGATGATGAAGATCGAGTGCAGCTCACGGCCCAGGCGCTCTGTCTTGAGGAAATGTTCAACACAGTTGTGCCCTATGGCGAGTTCTTCTATCTCCAGGAACACAGGAGAAGCGGATTGGAAATCGCTGCGGCGTTGCGCTCAAGGACGGCGGGCCTTGTGGAACGGGCGCGGTTGCTGCGGGCTGAGGGTCGGACGCCTGCAGCCGTCTACTCGAAGAGACAATGTGATAATTGCTCGCTTTTGGAACTCTGCATGCCAAAAAAGGTTGGTGCTGGGGCGAAAGCGGTCGGTCGATACATGGCATCCCAAATCGCCGCGTCGCGCGTGACGCGGGAGCGACAACGAGATGAAGGCGCGGAAGGGGAGGTTTCAAGTTGAGGAAGCTCTTGAACACGCTTTATGTGAGCTCCCAGGGCAGCTACCTGCACCAGGACGGCGAGACCGTCGTAGTTGAAAGGGAAAAGGTCAAGGTGTTGCAGTTGCCTCTCCACGCGCTTTCCGGCATCGTATGTTTCGGGAACGTCCTTTGCTCGCCTTTCCTACTCGGTTCATGCGCCGAACGTGACATCGGCATTTCCTTTTTGTCGGAACACGGGCGCTTTCTCGCCGCGGTCAGGGGGCCCGTGAGCGGCAATGTGCTGCTCAGGCGACGGCAGTATCGTCTCGCCGACGACCCTGAGTTCACGAGGTCTGTTGCTGCCAATATCGTCGGGGCGAAGCTTGCGAATTGTCGAGTGGTTCTCAACCGCGCCCTGCGAGATCATGGAGCTCGCCTCGACGAAACCTCACTTCGCGCGGCGGAGGAAGCAATTGATCGTATTATCGATAAGATACCCGCGATGCCCGATGTCGACGGGGTCCGAGGGCTGGAGGGACTCGGGGCCGCCGAGTATTTCGCCGTCTTCGGCGATCTCATCATAGAAAGACAATCCGAGTTTCCCTTTGCGGAGCGAAATCGACGTCCGCCCCTCGACCCCGTCAATGCTATGCTTTCCTTCGTCTACACTCTGCTCGCCCACGATGTGCGCTCTGCGCTGGAAACGGTCGGTCTTGATCCCGCCGTGGGCTTCCTCCACCGGGATCGGCCCGGACGTCCGAGCCTTGCCCTCGACCTCATGGAGGAGTTCCGTCCGGCAATCGCGGACAGGTTGGTACTATCGCTCATCAATCGGAGACAAGTCGAGCCTCGCGGTTTTGAGAAAGCCGCGAATGGCGCCGTGACAATGGATGCCGAGACCCGGAAGACGGTGCTCGTGCAGTACCAGATCCGCAAGCAGGAGGAAATTAGGCATTATTTCATTGAGGAGACGGTGCCGATCGGGCTTCTCTTTTTCATTCAGGCTAACTTGATGGCGCGATGCATACGGGGTGACATCGATGGCTACCCCCCATTCTTTTGGAGGTGAGAGATGATGGTCCTCGTGACCTATGACGTCTCTGTGACAAGCATGGGAGGCAAACGACGGCTCCGCCAAGTCGCGCGGCAATGCACGAACTTTGGCCAACGCGTGCAATGCTCAGTGTTCGAATGTGTCGTTGACCCCGCCCAATGGGTGGCGCTCAAAAATCAGCTCGGGAAGATAATCGACCCGGAAACCGATAGTCTGCGCTACTATCACTTGGGATCGAATTGGAAGCACAATGTCGAGCACGTTGGGGCCAAACCGAGCTTGGACCTCGATGAGCCCCTAATTGTTTGAAAGCCATGGTCACTCTTTTGCGAACCCCCATTACACAGAAATTTCCCCACCCTTCGCAGTTCGTGTTAGTCTTGCTCGGAAAACAAAATAGAAGCAGCCTGGCTTGCCAAAATCGACATCAGTTGGCTGGCTGCCCAGTTTCGCGCAGAAGCCTTAGCAATTTGCGACCCTGGAATGATATACTGCCAGCACAGTCGCCCCCCGCGCGGGGGCGTGGATTGAAACTCAACGTCGGGACCATGT
>JAJXVS010000085.1 GCA_021782015.1 bacterium
CCTGGGCGCCGACGGAGTTCTCCAGAGTGCCAACCCGAGGGCGAAAGACCTTCTCGCGGAAAAGGATTTCTCTCCAGGCCCCGTCGAGGCCCTGTGGCCCGAACTCGCCGCCAGCGGGCTCCTCGAAAACGGCGAGCCGGTGCGCAACGCCCCGCTGAATTCGGGGAACCATCCCCTCCTCACCGATGTCTTCAAGGCCAACGACGGCAGGCGTGTCGTCATCTTCCGCGACCGCGAGGACGTCACGCGCCTGGCCGAGGAACTCACCCAGACGAAGAACTACGCCGAGCTTTTGCGGGCGCAGACCCACGAGTTCATGAACAAATTACACACAATTGGCGGCTTGATCCAGTTGGGAAAGGGCGAGGAGGCCCTCGACCTGATCCAGCACGCCAGGCGCCAGGACGCGGCGCTGCAGGGCATCATTTCGGACATCGAAGTGCCCAAGCTCGCAGCTCTCGTGATCGGCAAGAGCGCCCGGGCCGGCGAACTGGGGATCGGCTTCGCTCTCGAGCCGGGTTCTTCCCTGAGTTCCCGCTGGGCGCCGCTGGCCGACGACATCCTCATCCTGGCCGTGGGCAACCTCGTGGAAAACGCCTTCGAGGCCGTCGCCCGGAGTCGCGAAAAAAAGGTGCAATTGATGCTTGGGGAGGATCCCGAAGGCCTGCAGATCGAGGTCAGCGACAGCGGGCCGGGCGTCGACCCCGCCCTCGCGCTCCGCATCTTCGAGGCCGGAGTCTCCAGCCGCGGCGAGCGAAGGGGCCTGGGCCTCAGCCTCGTCAGCGAACGCGTGAGCGCGGCGGGCGGAAGGCTCGCGCATTTCCGGAGGGACGAGCGGACCGTCTTCCAGATCAGCCTGCCGGTCGAAGCCCTCCGCGAGGAGGTGAACGCGTGAACGCCACCGTCGACAAGCCTGCCCGGGTCCTCATGATCGAGGACGACCTCCGGGTCGGGAGAGTCAACCGGGCCCTGGTGGAATCGATCCCCGGTTTCGTGGTAATCGCCCAGGCCGAGACCATCCGCAAGGGGCGCGAGATGGTCAGGGCCCTGGAACCCGATCTCCTTCTGGTCGACGTCTACCTGCCCGACGGTTCGGGCCTCGACCTCGTGAAGGAACTGCGCGACGAGGGCAGGCGTTTCGAGGCAATCCTCATCACGGCGGCGAGCGACCTCGATTCGGTGCACCAGGCCCTGAGCGAGGGCGCCATCGATTACCTAATTAAACCTTTCCGCCAGCCGCGGCTCCGCGAGGCCCTGGGCCGCTTCTTGCGCGAGGACGGGGCGCCCAAACCCGCGGTCACTCAAACCTGCATCGACAATCTCCTCGGCCACCACGGCGTCGAGAGCCTTCCCAAGGGCCTCGACCCCCAGACCCTCGAACGGGTGCGCGGGGCCTTGGACGGGGCCGAGGAGGCCTTGAGCGCCGAAGAGGTCGGCAATCACGTGGGCTTGAGCCGGGTTTCGGCCTGGCGCTATCTGGAGTATCTCGATGAATGCGGCGCGACCGAATCGGTGGTGACCTATGGGGGCGTCGGCAGGCCGACCAAGCGCTACCGAGCCGTCAAACCCTGATGCCGCCCCGGCCGCCGACCCTCGCGCGGGCCTTCACGATCGATTCGTGCGGACCCGAATTCGCCCCGCCCCACGGGCCAGGCAGGCTCCGACGATGGCGGCCTCGGGGCAATCACCGCCGCGGAGGGCACCGACCAGGGCGGCGGCGTCCCCTTCGGCCACCGACACGAGGAGACCGCCACTCGTCTGGGCGTCCGACAGAATCGCGCGAAGGAGTTCCGGCACCGATTCGTCGTAATTGACCACATCGGCGACGAGGGCCGCGTTGTCCTTGCTGCCGCCGGGCACCATGCCGGCCGCCGCGAGGGCGGTCACACCCTCGATGAGGGGCACCTCCCCGGAGAAAAGCTCGACGTCAACCTTGCTCCCCCTGGTCATCTCCCTGAGATGGCCGAGGAGACCGAAGCCGGTCACGTCGGTGACCGCTCCGACGTCGAAGCGGGGCAGGAGGGCCGCGGCCTTCGCGTTGAGTCGCTCCATGAGGGCGATGGCGCGGGTGGCCAGCTCCTCCCCGGCCAGGCCGCGTTTCATCGCCGTGGTGACGATGCCCAGGCCAATAGGCTTGGTTAGTACGAGTAGATCGCCGGGTCTGGCGCCCGCGTTGGTGTAGACCCTGTCCGGATCGATGCTGCCGGTGACGACCATGCCGAACTTGGGCTCGGCGTCGTCGACGCTATGGCCGCCGAGGATGGCGATGCCCGCCTCCGCGGCCTTGGCAGCGGCGCCCTGGAGGATGCGCTCGAGCACCGAAAGGGGGAGGCGCTTGACGGGAAAGCCCACGATGTTGAGGGCGAAAAGGGGAGTCCCGCCCATCGCGTAGATGTCGCTCAACGCGTTGGCGGCCGCGATCGCCCCGAAGTGCCAGGGATCGTCGACGATGGGCGTGAAGAAATCGACCGTCTGTACTATGCCTTTTGTGCCGTCGAGGCGGTAGACGGCCGCATCGTCGGAGGTCTCGATACCGACGACCACGGCCGGGTCCTTGACCGGGGGCAGGCTTTTCAGGACGGCCTCGAGGGCCCGGGGCGGAAGTTTGCAGGCGCAGCCGAGGCCGTGGGTATAGCGGGTCAGGCGCGTTTCCCCTTCGGCGGGCTGCCCGGAATCCGCAGCCCCCTCCTCGCCACTGAGGCCGGGGACCACGGCGGCTTCGGCGTCGACAGTCGGCGCGAGGCGGCGGGCCGCGGCGATCACCTCGACAGCGGCCTCCTCGACTTCGGCCTTTGATAGGTAGGCGCCGGTCGAAAATCGCACCGTCCCCATGGCGAACTCGACGGGCACGGCCATGGCCATAAGAACGGGTGAAATCTCGACCGACTCGGCGTGGCAAGCGGCTCCGGCCGAGGCCGCCACGCCCTCCAGTTCCGTAAGGAGTGTGTCCGCCTCGATGCCGGGGAAGCCAACGCTGAGGGTGTTGGGCAGTCGCCTGTCGGGGTGGCCGTTGAGCCTGAGCCCGGGAATCGCAGCGGAAAGCCTGTCCCAAAGAAGATCGCGCATCTCCTTTGCGTGGCGCGAGCGCGCTTCGAGTTCGCGACGGGCCAGGGCCGCGGCCGCGCCGAGGCCGACGATGCCGAGGACGTTTTCCGTGCCCGCGCGAAGACCGTGCTCGTGCCCCGCCCCATGCACGAATTTCTCCAGCCTCGCGCCGGGCCTGATATACAGGGCGCCGACGCCCTTGGGAGCGTAGAGCTTGTGACCGGCAATCGACAGGAAGTCGATCCCGAGCTCGCGGACATCGACGGGAATCTTGCCGACCGACTGGGCGGCGTCGCAGTGGAAAAGGACGCCGGACCGATGCGCGATCGCCGCGAGTTCCGCAATCGGCTCAATTGTGCCTACCTCGTTGTTGGCGTGCATCACCGACACGAGGACGGTGTCGGGCGCGATCGCCTTTTCCAGATCGGCGGGGTCGACCATTCCATACCCGTCGACGGGGAGGAGTGTCGTGCGAAAACCCTGGGTTTCCAGCCAATGGAGCACTTCGATGACCGCGGGGTGCTCGACGGCGCTCGCTATCACGTGACGGCCCCTGTCCCTCCGCGCGAGGGCCGCGCCCTTGATGGCGAAATTGTTCGCCTCGCTGCCGCCGCTCGTGAACACGATATCCTCGCTCCCGGCCCCGATGAGGGCCGCGATGCTCGCCCTCGCCTCCTCGACGGCCCTCCGCGCCTCGATACCGAAGCGATGCGAGGATGAGGGATTGCCGAAACCACCCTCGAGGAAGGGCCTCATGGCCTGGGCGACGAAGGGATCGATGGGCGTCGTCGCGTTGTAATCGAGATAGACGGGAGTCTTCATGGAGCCACCTTTTTTTGAGGGCGGGAAAGGCAAGTCTGGGCCGCCGCGCAACCTGCGCCGCGCCGCTGCCGTCGCCGGCCAGATGTCGTCGCTGCGCCGCTGCCGTCGCAGGGCCGGCCCGATTTGCAGGCCAATGCCGGCCGCCCCGCCGAGACGGCCCCGAGGCATTCCCGGCGCCGGAAAATTCAGTACCTTCGGGACTGCGGCATCATACCGCACTCAAGGAGGTTTCATGAACAGGCGAAAATTGGGAAAAAGCGGCATCGAGGTCTCGGCCATCGGCCTCGGCTGCATGGGCATGTCGGAGTTCTACGGTCCCTCCGACGACCGCGAATCGATCGCGCTCATCAAAAAGGCCTTCGACCTCAGCATCACCTTCTTCGACACGGCCGACATGTACGGCGTCGGCCACAACGAAATCATCGTCGGCCAGGCCCTGCGGGATCTCCCGCGCGACAAGATCGTAGTTGCGACGAAATTCGGCAACATGCGACGCGTCGACGGAGCCAATCTTGGTGTCAACGGCCGGCCCGAATACGTCAAGGCGGCCTGCGACATGAGCCTGAAGCGCCTCGGCCTCGACCACATCGACCTGTACTATCAGCACCGCGTCGACCCCGATGTCCCCATCGAAGAGACCGTCGGGGCGATGGCCGAACTCGTCAAGGAGGGCAAGGTCCGTTTCCTCGGCCTGTCGGAGGCGGGAAGCGCCACCATCAGGCGAGCGCACAAGGTGCATCCGATCACGGCCCTCCAGACCGAATTTTCCCTCTGGACCCGCGATCCTGAAAACGGCATTTTCGCCACCACGCGCGAACTCGGAATAGCCTTCGTCGCCTACAGCCCCCTCGGCCGGGGTTTTCTCACCGGCTCCTTCAAAGACAAAAATCAATTCGCCCCCAAGGATTTCCGCTCGGTCAACCCGAGGATGAGCGGCGACAACTTCGATGCCAATCGGAAACTGGTGGACCGCGTCGAGGAAGTGGCCGCGCGCGAGAAAGTCACCGCGGCCCAGGCCGCCCTCGCCTGGGTCCTTTCCCAGGGCGAGGACATCATCCCCATCCCCGGTACGCGGCATGAAAAGTACCTGCGCGACAACATAGCGGCGAGCGAGCTCAGGCTGAGGCCGGAGGTCCTCCGCAGCCTTGGCGACATCCTCCCTCCGGGATCCGCGGCGGGAACTCGCTACGACGAGACGGGAATGAGGCGCGTCGGGATATAGTACCAATTACCACGACAGGCCGACGGCAGGGGGAGGGCGGCCGGATAGCCTCCCGGCGCTCGCCCCGGCTCACTTTCAGCCGGCGCCATCCCCCTATCGCCTGGATCGCCCGAAAGCGATTGCCGCCAGCCCCGGATCGCCTGCGGGGGGCCCGCGCCATACCCGCCTTCAGGCGCCCCGCCCCCCCTTCAGCCTGTTCTGCCCGCCCTGCCCCCCTGCGATGCCGCCTCGTTTCCCGAAAACATGAGGAAGGCGAAGACGTAGAGGATGGCCGTCAGGGCGAGGACGACGGAAAAGCCCGCGGACACGGAGACAAGCCTCGCGAGCACGGTGCCGGTCACCGAGAGGGCGCCGTTGACGCCCCAGGCCCAGGGTACGAGTCCGGGCCGGGAGCCCGAAAGGGCGGCGAGCCCCGTCGGGAAGGGGATGCCGAGACAGAAGGCGGCGGGTGCGATCATGAGGACGGCGATGGCGATCTTGGCGGGCAAGGCGAGGCCGAGAAGGCCGTCGACGAGGGGGGGAAGGACGAATGCGTAGAGAAGACAGGTGAGGGCGATGCCGCCGACCGCCACCGCGACGACGAGGCGGCGCGGCGCCCGCGAGGCCCCCGCCGCCAGGCTTCCCAGACCCGACAGTACGAGCATGGAAGTTATGACGATCGAATTGGAAAAGATCGGGTCCACGAGGAAGAAGGTGAGGCGCTGGATGAGGAACATCTCGACGAGCATGTAACCGATGCCGAGGGCGGCGAAATAGAGTATGACGCGCGCCGTGCCTTTTTTCCGGGAAAACAATTCGCGCCATCGCCCGAAAATAGGTATCAGTATTATGATGATTCCGGCGCCGATCGACAGGACGAGCGTGGCCACGAGGAGGAGATAGCCCCATTCCTCCGAAAGGTCGCGGATGTCCGCCGCTACGAGCCCTATCGTCGACGGCTTCACATATCCCGTGTAATAGGGTCTATTGTCGGTGGCGGGATCTATATTGAAGATGTAATTGTTAATTACCTGGTTGCCCCGTATCCCGGTAAGCGAGGCGACGGTCCAGTAGTAGAGATCCTCCTGGAGGAAGTCCATGTCGGCTGGGCCGACTGTGGAGCCCGAACCTGTCGTCGCGACGGAACCGGGGGCTGAGGCGGCCGGGGCGGTGGCTGCACCGGTGGCGGCGGGCGCGGGGGCGCCGGCACCCGAAGCGGCCGAGGGTGAGGGTGCGCCGGCACCAGCCGGAGTCGGGGCCGGGGCGGCAGGCCCCTGGGCGGAGGCCGAGGGGTCGATTTGGGCCCTGTAGGCGGCGAGCACTCCGGCCATGTCGGTTGGCGGTGGCGGCATGCCGGGATACCAGCAGGGGATGAAGGACATTTGGGCGGTGAAGCCCCGGAGTGTGGCGATTTCGTCGGCGCTGAAGGGTCCGTTCTTGACGAGGATCGTCGCCGTGGACAGGAGCTGGTCGAAGACGAAGAGGTTGGCGCCGGGGTTCGCGACGCCGCGGATTCGCATGGCCGCGATCACGGTCGAAAGGAGCTTGGGCACATTGCGCGGCGGCGTAAGCCTGTTCCATACCGTGATCGAGAGGATGCCGCCCGGCGAAAGTCTCCCGAGATATGAGGCGATTCCTTCAGCAGTATAAAGGTAATTTTCCACGACCGGATAGCCCCCGGTGGTCGACAGCCCTACGGAATCGACGAGGCCGATCTCCGCCAGATCATAGGTCTTCCTCGAGGAGGCGGCGAAGGCGCGGGGCTCGGTCGTCCGGAGGTCTATGCGCGGGTCCGCGAGAAGACCGCCAGTATAGCGCTTGAAGAAGGGCACGTCGCGCATCATGTGGACGAGGGCGGGGTCGGGCTCGACGACGGTGACTTCCCTCGCGCCGTGATAGAGGGCGTCGTAGATGCCGATGCCTCCTCCCATCCTGAGCAAAAGGACGCGCGGGGAGGGAAGGAGAAGATAGGGCGCGGCCATCGGGAGATAGTCGAAATAGCCTTCTTCGTCCTTCGCGAGGCGACGCATCACGCCTATGGGTCCGTCGCCGTCGATGTACAGTCCTAGGAAGGCATCCGTGGGCATTTTCGCGACGCCGGAACTCGCGTTGTCCGACAGGCCGGGCGCAAGGTGGAAGAACGAGGATTGCCAGGCGTCATATTCTCCCGTCGGGCCGAAGGCGTGGTACACATGGCGGGCGTCGGGAAAGTCGCGCGCGTAGCTCATGGGTTTCCACTCGGAGGCGCGAATCCCGCCGAAAAGCGCGAGGGCCCCGAGGGCGAGGACGAAGCCCCCCATCGCGAAGACGAGCCTGCGAGGCGGAAAGACGAGGCCGAGCCCGTCGCGCCCGATGGAGGCCAGGAGGGCGCCGAGGGCTGCCAGAGCGACGAGGGGCGCCACGAGGTGGTCGGTCGGCACGAGGTAGAGAAGGCCGAGCACGAGGAAGCCGCCAAGGCCGGACCCGAGCATGTTCCAGAAATAGAGGGCATGGATGCGCGAGCGGAAGGCGACGAAGGAGGCGCCGACGAAGATCGAACCAACTACGAAGGGAATCGCGTAGATGACATAATACGAGGCGATCCAGAGGATCTGGGTGCCGTCGTTCGTGATCATCACGGGGTTGAAGGGCACGAATTGGGCGACGCAGTAAGCCGCAGCCATCGCCGGCCCCAGGAGGGCGGCGGGCCAGGCGAGCCAGGGATCTGGATTGGCCGCGATGCGTTTTTCGAGGAGGGTGAGGATGGTGCCCGCGATGCCGTAGCCCAGGAGGGCGATGCTGATCACCATGCTGCCGAAATTCGACCAGGAACCCACGGAGAATACGCGCATCACGGCGAGCTCGTAGGCGACGAGCGCCATGCTGACGAGGAAGAGGCCCGCGAAACGGAAAGAAGCAATTCGTATTTTCATCATTCGGCCCCCGCCGCGTCTTTCAGACTGTGGGCCTTGCCCTTGCCCGAGGTAAAGGGCACGAAGATGACCTTGCGGCCGTGATAGATGTCGCTGCGTTCGAAATCGAAGCCGCCGCCCGGCAGTGGCTTCTTCACCACCTTGAGCACGGTCTGCCCGGAAGGCGGCCCGACGGGAATGACCATGATGCCGCCCGGAGCCAGCTGGGCGAGGAGGGGCGGGGGAATGTGGTCGATGCCAGCCGTCACGATGATCTTGTCGAAGGGCGCGTGCTCGGGCCAGCCATAATACCCGTCCGCGTTCTTGCGCGTCACATTCGCGTATTCGGGGTAGTCTTTTACGAGTCGGCGGTAGATGGCGTCGGTCTCGGCATAGAGGGCCGGCACGATCTCGATCGTGTAGACCTGATCGGAGAGCTCGGAAAGAAAGGCCGATTGGTACCCCGAACCCGTGCCGATCTCAAGTATGCGATCGCCGGGCAGGGGCGCGATCGAGTCGGTCATGTGCGAAACCATGTGGGGGCCCGAGATCGTCTGGCCGTGGCCGATGGGGATCGCCGTGTCGTCGTAGGCCTTCTTCGCGTTGTAGGGTCGCGCGAAATATTCGCGGGGCGTATAGAGGAAGGCCTCGAGGACCCCCTTGTTTTTCACCTCGCCGCGGGCGAGAAGGGCGCGGGAGCGATCCCATTTCTTCGCGAGCTGTATTTCCGGTTCCTTCGTATGTGCGAGCATCCACGCGATGAAGGAGACCTTGGAATCGAGGGGGGGCAGATGCTTCGCGACCGGCACCTCGCGGGCCGCCGTCGAAGGGGGGAGTCGAGGATCTGGGTCGAGGAAGTTGGCGGAATGCATGATCAAGGGCGAGAGAATAAAGGTGCCGGGGCGAGCCCCTCCCCAAGCGGAAATCGGCGAACCCGCGGCGCCCGCAGCGACTGAGGCGCCCGCGGCGACTGGAGCGCCGACGGCGACGAGGGAAGCAGGGTCAGCACCGCTGGCGGTCGCAGGTGCCGCGGGATCGGGCGCCCCGGGCAGGCCTGTGGCGAGGGCTGCCCCGGTCGCCGCGACAATGCCATCGATGGGTGAGATTTTGAAAAAGCCGAGGAGCCCCAGGCCGAGGCACGCGATGCCGATGAGAAGGGGGAGGAGAAGCCGGCCCGTGAGGGCAAGGAATCCGGCCGGCCCCGACCTCGCCGCCGCCTTCGTCCTCCCCCCCGAGCCCGCCGGGCCCAGGCCGCCTTCGCGAGTGGCGGGCAGGACGGGGCAGACGCAACAGGGTCCGTCGTCGGGGAGATCGAAGCCGCAATCGGGACAGGCGCTCACTTTTCATCATCCATATCGATCATACTACCTCATCTTCTGCCGTGGCGGAGCCCCGCCGACACGGCCGTCTTCGACATGCCGCCGGCCGTCGCGCCGGTCCTGGCGAAAGAACTCGTCTCCAAAAATGTTCTGAATTCGGAATGATCGCGGACGACCCCATAATGATCGGACTCGCTCGCGAGAAAGACGGTCCGCGCATCGATCGCGTCCCCGTCTTCGGGATCGTCCACCGCCTCTGTGAAATCGATGCCCCGCTCATGAAGCAGGGTGGCGAGCGAGGCCGCATTGTCCGAGGTGTCCGAATCCTTCGATGAAACGCAGATAAAGCGGCCCTTTCCGCTCGCGATCCAGTCGGCGAAGGCCGCCTCGCGGGCGTAGAGCGCGTCGAAAAGCCAGACCTCCCGGATGTTCGCCGAAAGGCCCCCCCGCCGCAGAATCGAGGCGATGACACGATAGGCGCCCGAATGGCCCGCGAGCGCGATCGAACCGGCCCTGGCCTGGGGCACGATGCCGTCCTGGTCGAGGGCGTGCAGGAGGTCAGCCACAAAACGGGCGAAGCCCCCTTGATCCTCGAACTTGCCGCCGAAGGAATCCGGAGCGTGAACGGCCGTCTCGGGCACGACAAGGAGGGCCTTGACGCCGCTTTGGGAAAACTGGTCAAACAGATCGAAGCCTGATATCGCCTCCTCCCGCGAACTCATCCAACCGTGGAAAAAGAAGACCAGGTTGACCCTTCCCCGCGGGCTCCATCCGGGCGGTACGAACACCGAAACCGAGGAATCGTCGTAGTGGTCGTCGCGATTGAAGACGGCGTCATCCAGCGAATAGCCATCTTCGCGGGCCTCGTGGGGGAAGGGAGCGGAGGGGAGATTGAAGACATAACTGCGACCTTCTTTCGCCCCGGGAAGGTCCTTGGGCGGCGCGGGTCGGCCCGCAAGGATATTGGCGGGCTGTCGCACCAACGCGAGTACGGCCAACAGCGAAAAGACGGCGACGGGGATCCAGCGCTTCATCGATACCGATGTTTATAGCTTTCTATCGTCTTCTGGATAAGCCCCTCGCGGAGAAGGCCCTCGTTGACCGCGTCGAATTCGGCCAGTCGGGCGGCCAGCGGCGAGGCCTTGCTCAATGCCATGTAGACCGCCACGGGAGTGTCGACCAAATAGGGCATTTGGGTCACGCGGCCGCGATAACCCTCGACGAAGAGCCGGTAATTCTCCGTGTCGACATAGCCGGCGACGAGGTCAATCCGCCGATTCGCGAGCATCGGGAAAAGTTGGTCCTGGGATGGCAGCCTGACCTTCGGCAGACTCCGGTCGTGGTCGAAACGGTCGAAATAAGAGGCGTCATTCAGCACCCCGATGCTCCGCGCCTTCGCCAGATCATCATAATTACGAACTTCGATGCCGCTGCCCGTCCAGGTGTAGAAGCCGATTGGGAGGCTCGTGAGATACGGGGTGCCGAGGTAGGACATGAAAGCCTCGCGCTCGGGCGTCTTGAAGGCCGAACTGAGCAGGTCGGCTTCGCCCTGGCGCATCAATTCGAGGGCTCGGGCCCAGGTCGCCCGTATGAATCGCAGGTCGAAGCCGAGCCTGCCCGCGATTTCGCGAACAATATCCACATCGATGCCCGAAAGGGCGCCCTGATCGGCCGAGACGCCGATCATGAAGGGCGGAGCCGGAAATACGACATAGCGGAGAAGCGGCTTGGCCCTTCCCGAGGAGCTCTGCGCGAAGGCAGGGTTCCCGAAACAGGCAAGAGCGAGGGCTATCGCCATGCCGATGGAGGCCGACCGTCGCACTTCGCGCATGATCGCCAGTGTAGGCGCCCGCCCGGAAGACTGCAAGGCGAAATCAGATGAGAGCGTATGGGGACCCCGCCCCGGCCTTGCGTACCCTTATTCTGTTTTGAGACCGGATCGCCGAAACCATCCCGCCCCCGCGAGGCCGGCGATCGCGAGGGAAAAACCGGCCAGGAAAAGGGGCCAGTCGAAGGGGCCCGGTCGCGCGACGCCGCGGGGCCCTCCCATCGAAAGCAAGGCCAGGAGAGCGTCCTGCATGAAGGCTCCGAGCATCGCGAGGGCGCCGAGGGCGAGGGCCGCCCAGGGAATCGCACCGGCCTTCGCTTCCGCGCCGTGGCCGCCTGGGGCGACGAGGCCGAGGCCGACGAGGCTCATCAGACCTGCGATCAAACAAGGCGCCAGCACGGGCCCCCACCAGGGAAGGGGGAGGAGGAAAAGCAGGTCAACATCTAAAGGAGAAGTCGGCCATCCGATCAGAAGACGCAGCCATACGTAATAGAAGATATCCCAGACGCCGAAGGCAAAGAGGAAATAGCCCAACCGGCCGCGGAAATCGCGCCCCGAAAGGAGGCCCACCGTCAGCAGCATGACGAGGGTGGCCAGCTCCCTCCCCCCTTCGACGGCCGAAATGAGGGGATCGAAGACGGGAGCCACCAGGATCGAGGCGCCGATGCCATAAATCCTGCGCAGGTAGACGACGACGGCTGCCTCGAGGTAGGCCATCGCTACCGCGTAAAGGCCCACCCAGACAATATGCCAATTAATTGCTTTTTTCATCTTTTCGACCTCGATTGTCGAACCTTCATTTTCGGCGCCTCGATCAAAGTCGCCGGAGTATTTCCGCGAGGAGGTCGGGAATACGACTTTCGACATCGGGCAGATAGACACGTTCGCCGGCCTGGTGGATGTATTTGCCCGCCGGACCGATCATGAGCGTCGGAATATCGAGGGCCGCGATCTTCTCGACAGGCACATCGTAAATGGCCTTAGGTAGTGTGAGGTTATCGAGAAAGGCCCGGTCGGCCTCCGGAGAGGGACAGGAAAGATAGCTTGTGTCGGCCATGCCCCCGAAATACGGCACATGGACCACCTCGACGCAATGGCGTTTCCCCATGTAATCGGAGAGGCCGGAGAGGCAATACTCCACGTCCTTGGCCACGTATTTGGTGTTGACCGCGGGGTAGTAGGGCGGAGCCACGCCGATGACGACCGCTGGGTTCGCGATGGCCGCCTTTTCGAGGAAGGCCTTCATGTACAAGATGCTCGCCGTCTGGAGCGTGATGGCGCCGGATCGGACTTCCTCCAATAGATGCGCGTCGAGTTCGGCCTTGAAGGCATCGTAGTCGCGGGACGACTCTCGCACCCGCGACTCGAGGTCCTTCATGAGAATGACCTCGCCCTCGAAGCGCCTCCGCCCGGTTTCCTTGACGAAGCCCCTGGCGGCCATGACATCAAAGGCCCTCCCGTAGGCGGCGATGGATCGTTCGAGGGCGATGCGGGAAACGTCCACCAGCTTTTGGACGATGGCCGCAGGTTCCCCGCTCCGGAGGAAGAGCGCGTTGACGCATGCCACGCTGTATTCTGGCACCGAGACATCGTAGGTATTCTTAAGATCACGGAGAAGCAGTATCGTCGGAGGCTGGGTGAAAACGCCCTCGTCCTCCGAAAGAAGATCGGTGCGGAGCTCCACCTCCCGCGCGATCTCGGCGACAATAAGGGTTGAATTAAGACCATTCATGAGCTCGGCCGAATGGGTGAGAACCCCCTTCGCGAGTACGACGGGGAGAACCTTGCCCATGCTGCCGTGGATGATATGGATTGCGTCGCGAGACAGCACGCCATCGATCCTCGGCTCCGTGACGATCGCAAGGCGATATTCCAGGGAAAAGCGACGCCTGAGGTCGCCGAGAAGATCGATGGCCTGCAGCATTCCGGCCGATACGTTCTCCTCGTCCGGCACGGCAGTGAAGAGCAGCGACGCGTCGAGATCCGCGCTGGCGGCGAGGAGGTGGAGGTTGATCGCGAGCCCGGCCTTCATATCGGCTGTACCCCGGCCGAAACACCAGGACCCGCCCTCGAGGTCGGAGCGCAATTCTTCGTCATCGAGTGGACCGTCGAGCAATGCTTCCCTGAGCCGATCGGGCGAAAGGGCGAGGCCCTTGAGATTGCCGTAGGTGCTGATTTCCACCGCGTCGTAATGGCCGTTCAGCACGAGAGTTCTCGGGCTCCTCCCCTCGCGGAGGGCCCAAACGACGGGCCGATGGAGAAAATCACCCTGATCGTAGAGTCCACAGCGTTCCGGATGCTCGGCGAAATAGGGGATCTCGCGGATGAGCGCGTAAATCCGATCGGCCATCGCGCACTCGAGCGCCGTTCCCGTATCGCTCCGAATGCTCACCAGCTCGTAGAGCATCTCCCGTATCGTGCGCATTGGATAATAGAAGCACATGCCGTGCCAAAAGAAAAGAATCCTGAAAAGGAAGCCTAAGACTCTGCCCTGCCGGAAAAGTCTGCAGTACGGCGCGGGGACAAGGACAGCCCGGCGAAGAGTGGTCCCTCGACGCGGCCCCCGCAGCCTAAGTATAGTAAGGTGGTTTTAAGGAGGAATATCGTGGCGAAAGTGGCAGTCGATCCGGGCATCTGCGGCCTCAAATCGACGATTACTACCGAATCGGAGGATGGACAGACCTGCACGGTAAAGATCGAGTCGGAATGCGAGGCTATCCAGGCCATGGCCCTGGAAATCGGAAGCCTCGATGGCTACGAGGTCGCATTCAAGCCCTTCGCGGAAAATCCCGTCTACCTCGCCGCCGGCCGGCACTATAAGCATGCGGCCTGTCCGGTTCCTTCAGCCATCGTCAAGGCAGTCGAGGTGGCCTGCAATCTGGCTTTGCCGAAGAATGCCTCTTTTACAATAGAGAGATGAGGACAGGGCGCGCCCAACAAGCTTCCGGGAAGCAGCCGCCAACAAGCTTCCGGGAACTCCCCGACCAACAAGCTTCGGGGTCTAAACCCTTGACCTTTCATATGATTTTTACTATATATACTATCTGTAGTGGATCATGAGTCCAATGGGACCCCGCGAACCGGGTTGAAGTATCAACATGGCCAGTAACCCGAGTTCGTAACCGAATCCCTACCTAATGGAGGATTGTCATGCACAGCGAAATCACTGCCGCCGACTATGAGAGCAAGGTCCTGAAGCACAAGGGCTTCGTTGTCGTCGATTTTTACTCGCAGGAGTGCTCGCCCTGTGAGGCCCTCGCTCCAAAATTCGAGTTTTTCGCCGACCTCTACAACAAAGAAGTGGCTTTCTACAAAATCTTCCGCCAGGGAGACCGCGAGCATTCGCGCGCCCTTGGCGTCAAGTCGAGCCCCACCCTCCTCTTCTACAAGGACGGCAAGGAAGTCGCTCCCCGTCTTTCCGGAGCTATCAAGAAGAGCGAAATCA
>JAJXVS010000086.1 GCA_021782015.1 bacterium
CTTGCCGCCTTCTTCAATAGGGGAAATCCCGCGGTGAAAGTCGGGAATTCCCCACGGCGTTTTCCGGAATGCTTCGCGGTTTTTTCAGGGAATTTTGCTTGACATAACACAGCCGAGGCATGCCGAACGACGACCTGTGCCGAATACCACGCGTCTTCCCTCGAAAACGCTGCGACAGTCTACCTGATTCCGCGCGGCGTAGAGTTCCCCGTCGGTCACATCCAGAAATGGCCGGTGGGAGCGCTCCGAGTGCTCTTCTCGACCGACCTGACACTGCAGGTGGCGCCCGATCGGTTCTTGGAAATCAAGGCTGCCCTCGACTCCAAAGATCCGGCCTTGCTGTACGCCATCGATCCCGAGTATGCCCCATTTTGGTGCCCCGACTGCCACGAGATATTTACCCTAAAGGAGTGGAACCTCCAGTACCACGGCGAGAGCGGCAGTTGGGCGAGCGGCACCTGTCCCCATGGGCACGAGCGCAAGATCGAATGGTAGGGAGTGAAAGATAATTGCCGTCGAGACGATGAAGAAAAACATCCTTGCGATGGTTGTTTCTTGCACGCCTTGCCGCGGCGAATGCCATTGCCACCTCGCTCGTCGATTGATTAGCCGCTGCTGCCAAGAGCCAAATTTGACTCAGCTAGAGGCATGTTATGCAGGTAGAGGAACGCGCCATGTGCTGGAAATTCCATGCGCGCATTTCCTCCTTTCAGCTTACCGCTCGAATCTCCGCCTCGAAGCGTAAAACTCGGACCTTGCGGCCACGAACTTCCGATGATACATTCAGTTTGGCAAAAGGCTAGGAAAATAGCCTAGATGTGAAGGGGTATCATGGGCGCTGTCGCCACTTATATCGGCATTCTCGCCGTGGTATCGTTGCCCTTTTGGATTGGCGGGTTCCTTTTCTCGACTCAAATCCTTCCGGGGTTGCCTGTTGGGTCACTCATCTTCACCGCTCCGGCTATTTCATTCTTCATTTTAGTATGGCCGCGGAAACGCCGGGATAGAGTTTCGATCATTCGCGAACTCCTGACAATTTCAGGATCGAGATTTCCTGTGGTGGTCTTGGCTATTCTAGCCTTGCCGATCTGCGTCATCGGAGCAGAAATCGCCAAAGAGAGCCAGACGTCCTGGCTTGCCTGGAATATATCAATAGTTAAAACTGTCATCTTCTCCGCAGTTTTCGCAGCGGCCGCATTCTGCGAGGAACTTGGTTGGACCGGCGTCCTTGGCAAGAATTTTGTAGACAAATTTGGCGTTGTGCGCGGCGGCGTTTTCGTCGGTGCAATTTGGGCGATATGGCACCTTGTCCCCTTTGCGCAGACCGGACAGGGAGTGTTTTGGATTCTAGGCCAGACTATCTACACCATTATTTTAAGGGTCCTCATTTTCGAATTCGCCTTTTCCGCTCCCAATTCAATGGGGCTGGCGATCCTAGTCCATGGTTTTTCCAATGTGGCTTGGCAATTGCTTCCTGAACCTGCAATTGCGTATGATCCTTGGATGACGAGCCTATGGGCGGGAGCATTTGCGATTCTCGGATATTCGGTACTTCGACTAGGTGCGAAGCGCTAGATTCTTGGCCTCGTGGCAGAAACTCGATGAACTCCATGTATCTCGTACCAATATCAATGATGCAGAGTCATCCCGCTCCGGCGCTGTCAGGGCCTACGAGGGCCTTGCGAAGATCGAGAGAGCCTTCCTTGGCATCAAGCTCGGCGGTCTGGATATTCGCCCAGTGTACCTCAACGACGACTACCAAAGACGCGAAGGTCACAAGGCTTTTCCACTCCAATGAATCTTTAGCAGGGGCAGGACCCGAACCTGCCTTGGTCGATTATTTGCTTTCAGGATAGCTATATGCAAACATGCTCACGTGCTATTCTACATCAGCGGCCTCGTGGAACAAAGCCCGACATGTATAGATTTCAGCATTTTCTTTACATGTTGCGGAAACGTGTATAGAGTTCGGCAGATTCTTTGCACGAGAGGCCCTCATGGATGCCACCCCATCGCCCTTGCCGCCGCGCGTCGACCTTGAGACAAAGGCCGTCCTCAAGAAGCTCTCGGGGGCCCACAGGCAGCTCGCGGAACTCAAAGGCAATATCAGGCACCATACCCAACCAGGGCATCCTCATCAACACGCTGGCCCTCCAGGAAGCCAAAGACAGCTCCGCCATCGAAAACATCGTCACGACGCACGACGAGCTCTTCAGGGCCGAGCTTTGGCCCGAGGGCGAAGCGATCGGGGCGGCCAAAGAAGTGCGGAACTATTCGAGCGCAATCGCGCGGGCTTCCGAAAGCTACCGGGCACCGAGCTCGTCAACGACCGGACAGGAGAGGTGATCTACCGCCCTCCCCAGGGTCCCGCGACCGTCCTCGCCCTCATGTCAAACCTCGAAACCTTCATCAATGACGACAGCCTCTTCAACGTCTCAGTCGCCACTTCATCGCGACGAAGGGTGAGTACTACCGACTACTCCAGGCGGTGCGGGATGAAGGAGCTTGGGAGGAATGGCTCCTCTACGTGCTCGACGGTATCGAGACCACAGCGCGGCACTCCATCGAGAAGATCGGCAGCATCGCCGCCGCCCTCATGACCTGCAAACATGAGATCCGCGATCGCTTCAAATTCTATAGCCAGGACCTCATCAACAACCTCTTCTCCCATCCCTACACCAAGATCGAGTTCCTCGTGCGGGAATTGGGAGTGTCGAGGATCACGGCCTCCAAGTACCTTGACGCTATTGCGGAGACCGGAATCCTGCGCAAGGAGAAGGTGGGAAGGAACAACTATTACATCAATGTCGCGCTGTTCGGGATATTGAGCAGGGAAAACCTGCCATGATCCGGGTCCCAGCCACAAAGGATTGGACACTTGCATCGAGGAGAGCGGGCCAGAAGTGCGGTGAAGCCTCGAGTGGGCTAAACTGGGAGCATGACCTCAAAGAACGAGAACGTGAGTCGAGAAGAACTCTATGAGAAGGTTTGGAGCGAACCCATCTCGAAAATTGCCCCCACCTATGCAGTGTCGGGGTCGTACCTCGCCCGGATGTGCCGCGACCTCAACATCCCCGTTCCTGCGCGGGGATACTGGGCCCAGGTGCAGGCAGGGAAGAAGCCATTCAAACCCAAG
Source organism: bacterium (assembly GCA_021782015.1). GTDB lineage: Bacteria > Spirochaetota > Spirochaetia > Treponematales > Rectinemataceae > CAIJMU01. Next base: position 3,137 of record JAJXVS010000086.1, read on the forward strand.
CTCCCGCCTTCGCGCCCGGGTGACGCCACGATGTGGATCAGGACCGGCTATGGCTCGCTGGAGACCGATGTTCGGCCTATTCCACCCAATCCCCATTCAGTAATCCCTCCCAGAAGTCGGACGGCGAGCTCGTTTGACATCCTGCTCGAGGCGAAGGAACGCTTCGACAAGGTCAGCGCAGCCCATTCAGGAGTCCACCTCCACCCCCGACATCGCAGGATGGTGGATATCCTCACTTCACAGCAGAACCTGGACAAATCCCTCGCCTTCGCGCAGCGCCTCTTCCAGCGCCTGCAAGAATACGGCTTTCGCGTGGCGCTCACCGATGGGAATGGGAATTTCAACAAGCCCCGGGTAGAAACGGAGGAAGAGATTCCAAAGAGAAAGGACCAATACTATGGCTATCAAGAATGGCGCCCCCACCAGTCCACAGTCGCCTATCTGGGAACCGTCGCCATAGGGCTTACTATCGTCGAAATGACAACAAAGGCGCAGACATCGCCGTGGTACACCTCGACGGTGCCGTCGGGACGATACCGGCTGTACGCCTACTCCCCCTATCGCCACACAGAGCTTGTCCGGTATTGGCAAGACGAGAAGGACTCTCTGCTCACGGCGCGCTTCGACGCCATCATCGCGGAGCTGGAAGCGATTGCCGGCAATATCCCGCACCTAATCATCGAAGGCGAGCGTCGGGCTGCGGAGGAACAGGCCAAGAGAGAAGCCGAACACCGGGAATACCTCCGGAAACTGGAACTTGAAGACCGCGAGGAGTCCGAGGAGAAAAGCCGAAAGGCTCTTGAACAACTCATCGAGGAATGGGCCCATAACCAGAGCAAACTGGATTTCTTCGCACGGCTCGATCGTTCTCTGGATGGCCTCAAGCTTGAACTCAGGAATGAACTGGCCGATCGCATCGCGATCGCCCGGTCGCTAATCAATAACACCTCAGTGGTCGATCTGATTCGCAGATGGAAGACACCGAAAGAAAGATTCGACGAGCGACCAAGCTGGCGGAAAGAATGAGGTGTTCTCGCGCTGAGGCCGCTTGAGTTACTCGCGCTTTCTGGTTGTGACCCTTCGCCCTTTCCGGCATCCCGTTCGGCCTGCCGCACCCAGCGCCGAAGCGTCTCTACAGTGCAGCCGATCTTGCTCGCCGCCGAGACGATGGCCAGCCAAGACGGCTGACACTACAATTCCAGAGAAGACAAGAAACCGAAGGTAAACCGGTTTTGCATCCTTTTTTTTGGTGCTTCATATTTCACATTCACCCTCACGAAAGCCTTCACAGTAGTACCATTTCGCGGTACTATGGAAATATGAACGCTAAGCACCGCCGCACCCTGGAAGCGGTCTTCGGAAGGCCCACACGGGCGGATATTCCATGGGCCGATATTGAAGCCCTCTTCCGTGCCCTCGGGGCGGAGATTTCGGAGGGAGCGGGTTCGCGCGTCCGCGTCTACCTTTCCGGCGTTCGCTACGTGTACCACCGCCCCCACCCCGAGCGAACGACAAACAAGGGAGCGGTTGAGACAGTCCGCGAACATCTTTCGCGGGCGGAGGTAAGGCTATGAACATGATGGAGTACAAGGGTTATTTCGGGACTGTCACCTATGATGACGAGGCGGGCACCTTTTTCGGCCGCGTCAGCAATCTTCCCCGGGACGGCATCACCTTTGAGGGCGCATCCGTGGAGGAGCTTCGCGCCGCCTTCCGCGCTTCCGTTGACGACTATCTCGCATGGTGCACAGAGCGCGGGGAAGCCCCGGACAAGCCCTATTCAGGAAAATTCAATATCCGCATCTCCCCCGAGCTTCACGCGAAGGCTGCGAGCAAAGCCCAGGCCCTCGGGGAATCCCTGAATGATTTTGTGCGCAAGGCGATCGAGGACGAGATTGAAGCCGGGGCAGCCGTCTGAAAGTCGGGGCCATCCCAAAGCTACCACACAATAACCCGAGGGGGGGGCTATTCTCACGCGGGCAAAGAATAGAATGGCAATGGAAGGATACTGCCATTTCATAACGCATACTAACCGCTCTATTCTACTATATGTGAACGAATTACAAGAACGCCAAACGGATACCCAACCTTCATTGATGCGTTGTTAATTTCCTGCTTCCCGCGTGGCACTCTCGGCGTCATCGATTTTCTTTCTCCGGGCCTCGTCAACCAGATTATTTTTCAGCTCGTTCAGTATCGTCCGGTCCCTCTCGATGCCGACCAGGACATCCGGGGCGAGCCTTTCGTCAGGCGTCGCGTCACACTTGTCGTAGTAGTCGCGCAGGTCAGGGCGCTCTTGTGGACTCGGCATCGTCGCCATGGCGGGCCGCCGCTTCAAAGCATGGACCTTGCCGGTACCAGCATGGCTATTGTCCTGATTCGGACCATCCTTCGAGCTGTGATTCACCTTGATACCACGTATCGCCGATGATACATTTAGGTTTGTGCTGGGTTAAGGTGAGCAAGACCGCGCGAAAACGCATGACAAGGCCACGGACAGTTTGCATCCTTTTCGACGAACTCATCGAAGACCTGCTATGCGGGTAGTCGAGAGGACGCACCTTATTGATGTGAGCGTCACGGGTTCCGGGGCGGACACCGTCGCGGCCCTCATTCGATCCTCGTATCCCCAAGCGATAATAGAGGAGGAGGGGGACGACGAATATGAGGACTGGGAAGGTTCCGAGTTTCAGAAAGAAATCAAGGCCATGAAAACGCCTGGAAAACTTGTTCACGCCTACCGCGCGCGGGCCGGCCTTTCCCTCGTTGATCTCGCAAGTGCCGTCGGAACGAAGTACCCGAATCTCTCAGCGATCGAAAACGATCGACGTGCCATCGGTCTTGTCATGGCGCGCAAGCTTGGGGAGGTTCTCAAGGTCGACTATCGTAAATTCCTGTGCTGACCTCCCAAGGCCTTGTATCAGTCTCGTGAGCGCCCGAATGGCTCTTCGGCCCCGAGGATTCCTGACATCTGAGAGGAGCCGGTCAATTGGTAAGCTCCTAATTATCAAGTGATTTAAAGCCCTGTCGGCGAAATCCGCCGCAGTTTCCGCTACTTGCTGCAGACATGCGACAAAGTGTCGTCAAGCTAGGCCCGCAAACAGTCGAGGTCCTAGGCAGCAAAGACCAGAGCGTGGCTAAGGTTCTCAAGCATGAGAGTCGGCTCCCCTCTCGCGGGCTCATTTTTCGGCAATGACCGTCGCGACACGCAAGGCCGCGGAGTGACCAAGTACGGCCGATCGGTCCTCGCCGAATTAGTGTCAACCCCGAAATTCGCGAGATCGTTCTTATGGTATTCTTCCGGGTGAGTATTGGCGCCGGCTGTTCCCGCCGAGCCCGCTGCGGGCGAAGCGCCTGGATAAAAGCAGAGCCGCTCCCGTGGGAGCGGCACACTTAAAACTCGCTTCGCGAGCAGGGGCAGTAAGTCCTGCCCCCGCTTCGCCTGTGGGCGAAGCGCCTGGATAAAAGCAGAGCCGCTCCCGTGGGAGCGGCACACTTAAAACTCGCTTCGCGAGCGGGGCAGTAAGTCCTGCCCCCGCTTCGCCTGTGGGGCGAAGCGCCTGGATAAAAGCAGAGCCGCTCCCGTGGGAGCGGAACACTTAAAACTCGCTTCGCGAGCGGGGCAGTAAGTCCTGCCCCCGCTTCGCCTGTGGGGCGAAGCGCCTGGATAAAGTCAGAGCCGCTCCCGTGGGAGCGGCTCTGACTTTATAGCAGGGGCAGGACTCGAACCTGCGACCTCCGGGTTATGAGCCCGACGAGCTGCCAACTGCTCTACCCTGCGTCGTGATGGATGAACAATAGCGAAAAGGGGCGGCTTGGTCAATGACCCGGGCTGGAAAGTGGCACAAACTTGTTTCGAGAGAAGAACCGGGTGTTTCGAGAGTTCGAACGGGGCGGGACACCTGGCCTTGAAATGGCGGCCGTCGGAGGGCCGCGCTCATTTCACCTCCGCCGCGATTTATAGGAAGGGAACGAAGGGCATCAGGAGGACGAGGCCAACGGAGAGGACTAAGGCCGGCAGGAAGTCGCCCGTTTTGAGCTTTTTGAGGTCGAGGAGGTTGATCCCGATCATGATGACGAGGGCGCCGCCGATTCCCGTCAGCTCACCCAGCATGAGGTTGCTCACCCAGGGTTTGACCCACACGGAAATGAGGGTGAGGAAGCCCTGATAAATAAGGACGCTGATCGAGGCGAAGGCGACGCCTGGCCCCATGGCGCTCGCGAAGAGGATCGAGATGAAGCCGTCGAGGACGCTTTTGGTGAGGATGAGGGAATAGTCGCCCTCGGTGCCGGCGCGAAAGGAACCGACGATGGCCATGGCGCCGGAGCAATACAGGACCGATGCCGAAAGGAATCCGAAGGCGAAGCTCGAATCTTCCTCACCCTTGGCGAAGCGCGCTTTGAGGAATTCGCCGAGTTTGAGGACTCCGCCTTCGACATCGAGGAGGGTTCCCAAAAGGCCGCCGCCGATGAGGGCTATGGCGAAGGCGAGGATGTGTGTCGTCTTGAGGGCCATCTGGATGCCGATGACTGTCGATACGATGCCCGCGGCGGTGAAGATGGCGAATTCATAGCGCTTCGAGAGTCCTTTTTTGAGGAGAAGACCGATGAGCGAACCGACGATAATGGAGAGAGCGTTGATGAGTGTGGCGAGCATGGAAAGCGACTCCTTTGGGGCTCGTTTGGGACCGGCGATTTTTTTATTGCCTTGACCGCTCGAAAACGACTATAGCATACTCATGCGGTTATGGAGGCGAGGCGATGACAAATCCGCGCGAAGTGTCCGCTACCGCAAGCGGCATCAGCTGCGAAACCCGGATTTTCTGCGCAAATTGCATCCATTGCAAGCTGCTTCCTTCGCCTCTGGGCCAGGGTCGCTACAAGCTTCGGGTCCGCTGCGAGGCGGGCAAGTGGCGCAAGCCCCTGGGCGAGGAAAAGGTCTACAAATACTTCACGGTCGCGAGGCGCAGCATCGAGTCCTGCGATGCCTACGAGGACATGGGCGAGGTCGAGGATTTCCTCCGCGATCTTCGCGGTCTTCTCCCCACGAGCGACGAAGAATACGGTCGATAACGGAGTTTCTCTTGAAAGTCTCTTCAATTATCAGGAGCGCGATTGTCGTCTCGGGCATCGCGCTCGTCGTCGCACTCGTCGGATGCAAGACCGCGCCCGTCGTCATTCCGCAGGATCTCGACGCGCCCATGCTGGTCCTGAAGGCGCAGGAGGCCTCCGACGCCAACAACAACACGCTCGCCCTCCGCTATTACCAGGCCCTGATCGACCGTTTCGGCGACGATCCTTCCAATCTCGCGACCGGCGAGTATGAAATCGCCTTCATCAATTTCAAGGAGGGCCACAAGGCCAAGGCCAAGGAGCTCTTCACGGCCCTGCTCGCGCGCTACGACGGGCCCGGCGGCGCGGCCTTCCCCGATCGCTACAAGGTTCTCGCGAAAATCATCCTCGCGGAAATTCACTGATCCCGCCCGGATCGAGGACCATGCCTGTGGAGCGGACGAAGGTGATCGGCATCTGCGGCGGATCGGGTTCCGGCAAGACAACGATCGTGCGCAAGATTTCCGAGCTAGCGAGCGATTTCGTCTTCATCGCCCAGGACAACTACTACAAGTCGGCAGAGTACATATCGAATTCCAACATTACTGCCTTCAATTTCGACCGTCCCGACGCCTTCGACAACGCCCTGATCATCGAGCACCTGGACGCCCTCCGCGACGACAGGCCCATCGACATGCCGGTCTACGACTTCGTCCACCATCGGCGCAAGGAGGAGCGGATCAGGGTCGAGCCGCGCAAGCTCGTCATTTTCGAGGGGATCATGATCTTCAGCGACCGCGAAGTCAGGGATCGGATCGACCTGAAGATCTTCGTCGACACTCCCGACGATATCCGCTTCATCCGCCGTCTCAATCGAGACATCAAGGAGCGGGGCCGGACGATCGATTCGGTCATCGAGCAGTATCTCACGGTCGTCAGGCCGGGGCATTACGAATTCATAGAGCCGACCAAGCAATTCGCGGATATCATAATTCCCGAGGGCGGGCAGAACGAAAATGCCCTCAATGTCCTCGTCACCTTCATCAACTCCATCCTCGCGGCGCGCCAATGATGAAGGCTCTCGACCGCGCGGAACGGGCCTCGGGCCGGCCCGATTCGGGGCCGATACTGGGAGGAAGGGAAGAATGACCTACAGAAACGCTCGTAGAATGATCGAAACGAGTACGACCACGGGGGCCGCCCTCGCCTTTCTCATAGTTCCCTACATCGCGATGCAGGGGAATCTGCCTCTGCTTTGGGTGACTTTCCTCTCTTCGGTGGCCTTCATTGGTCTCTACCTCGGCCGAAACGCCATGGTGGAAAGGCTCTCCAACAACGCCCAGAAAGCCGTGTTCAGCCAGCCCGAGACGCAGGTCGTCCTCGAATTCGCGACGCGGGTCGGCCAAGCCTTCACGATCCCCGACCTCATCGAGGCCATCCGAGACCATCTCGAGCGAAGGGCCGATATGGGGGCCATCCTGGTCCGCTCGAACACCTGGGAGATCATCTACCAGAGCCCGAGCGCCGCCGCCCGCGACTCCGAGTCCTTCGAGACGCTGCAGCGCAATTTCCGCGAATGGTCCGAGGGTTTCTGCTTCGTCAACGAGTCGCTCTCGATCAGCAACACCAACACCGGCTCGCGCGGATTCTTCGTCAACGCGAAGGGTTTCCATCTCTTCTTCCTGACGCGGCTCTGCGGGCTCATCGACATGGAGGCGTTCCGCAATCTCTATGGCGAACTTCGCATCTATTTCGACCGTGTTATCACGATCTCCGAGCTCTTCGAGGTCGCCTCGCTCTCGCGGGAGTGGCAGCTCATCGCGGAGACGCAGCGCTCTTTTCTGCCCAAGAGCCTGCCGAAGGTTGCCAAGCTCGATCTCGCCGTTTCATACCGGCCCCTGGTCAATGTCTCGGGCGACTATTACGACGTCATCGTCGTCGACGACAACCGCAGTCTTTTCGTCGTGGGCGACGTCTCGGGCAAGGGGCTCGCCGCGGCCCTGGTCATGGGGATCATCGTCAACACCATCCGGGTCGCCAAGGACAAGAGCGATCTTCAGAGCCTCATCCGCGACGTCGACCGGGCGGTGCGCGACATGGGATTCGACGACAAGTACACGGTCATGTTCATCGGCCTCGCCGACACGGAAAAGAAGACCATGCGCTACATCAACGCCGCGATGGCGGACCCGATCATCATAACACAGACGGCTTTGGGCTCTAAATTGAGGAGGCTCGAGCCGACGATGGGGCTTGTGGGCCTCGTGCCGCTGGAGGACGAAATCGTGGTCGAGGAAATTCCCCTGCGCTCGGACGAGTACATTCTGCTCGCCTCGGACGGCGTCACCGAGGTCGTCAACTCGGCCGGCGAGCGGCTGGGCGAGACAGAGCACTTCGAGCGCTCGCTCCTCCAGTATTCGCGCCAGGGCGCCGTCGACTTCGTCGGGTCGATAACGGGACTCCTGTACGACTTCGTGGGCGACCTAGCCCTCAAGGACGATGTGACCATCCTCGCGGCCAAGGTGGGACGGCTATGGGACTGACGATCCTCGCCTTTTTGGTCAGCGCCTTTCTCTTCCTCGCCGTGCCGATTGCCATCACGAGGGGCAAGGGCCAGAGCGCCTCGATCTTCGTCGTCTTCGTCGATCTCTCCCTCGCGCTCTTCGCGCTTTTCCACGGCCTCGTCGATGTGGCGTCGGGTATCGGCGAAAGCCATGTCGGCCTCTTTCTCTCCAAGCTCTCGTTTTCCTTCATGGGCCTTTCGGGTTTAATGCTGATAGCCGCGTCCCTGGCCTTTCCGCGATGGCCCGGCCTCTGGGCCAAAATCCTCGCCTTCCTCCTCGTTCCGGTCGCGGCGGCCCTTTTCTGGTATGTCTTCTCGACCGACGCCTACATGATAATGATTTTTGGCGTCACGGAAGGCGTCGTCCGCTTCGTCGGCCGGCAATACGACCTTCTCGCCGACCTGATCGGCGGCACGGCCTTTATCAGCGCGATAATCCTCGCGGTCCGCGGCTTTCTCACCAAGGACCGCATCAACCGACAGCGCAGTTTCCTCGCGGCCTGGGGCACGGCCATCGGCGTTTTCGGGCTCTGGTTCGTTGGGCGAGGCATCAGCAACACCAGCGGCAGCGCGGGTACGATGGGAATTCTGTGGACCTTCTACCTTCTTCCCGTCCCGACCCTCATCATTGGTGCCTCTTCGACCTACGCCCTCTCGGTATCGCGCCTTTTCGACTGGCGGGTCTTCGGCCGCCAGATTCTCTCCTGGGTAATTCTCACCCTCTTGTTCGGCGTGCCTTCGGGCTTCGTCATCGCGGCCCTCATTTTCATGAGCGGCTTTTCCTTGTTTGTGCCCATCATCGGAACGCCGATCCTGTTTTTCATCGTCCGCGCGATGGCGAGCTCCTTCGCGCACCGCAATCTCGAACGCATCACTTCCCGAAAATACCGCGAGGATCTCGAGTCCGACCTGGCCCACATCGACCTCTCGGCGGGGCGCGACGTGGTTCTCGCGGAGCTGTATCGTGTGCTCTCCAAGGCCTTCGACTTCCAGGATTTCGCCGTGATGATCGAGGACGACGCGGGAGTCTACCGCACCGTCTATTCGACACTGGGCCGCACTTCCACCGTGGATCGCGGCTCGCGATTTCATGAAAACGTGGAGGCCGCGGGAATCACGGTAGTGCTCCGGTCCGAGGCGATCGCCGACCCGAAATTCGCCGAAGTCCGGGAAGAGCTCCTGGGCTTCCTCGATCTCTATCGCGGCGAGGCCATCGTTTTCGCGCGCGAGGGACGCCGCATCATAGGCGCCTTCGTCATGGGCGGCAGAAAGACCGGTGCCGATTATACCGACTATGACTTCGAATCCTTCCGGGCGATCTACGGCAAACTCTTCGTGATCGCCTACTATCTTCGGAACGTCGCGCGGGAATCCATCGTCTATACGGTTTCGCGCGAACTGGCCCTCTCCGACCAGGTCCTGCGATTCGCTCTTGAGAAGGTGGACCGCATCGATCTTCCAGGGGTCGACTCGGCCTGGGTCACCCGCTCGACGCGCAGTCTCGGCGGCGACTTCGTCGACTTCGTGCGAATGTCACGTCAGCGCTGGTTCTTCGTCCTCGGAGACATTTCGGGCAAGGGCCTGTCCGCCTCGATGAATATGCTCATCCTCAAATCGATGATCAGGTCCTTCCTCCGCATCGAACGCGAATTCACGGGCCTGGTGCAACGCGTCAACGCCTTCATCAAGGAGAATCTGCCGAGGGGCACCTTTTTCGCGGGGGTCTTCGGCTACTTCGACTTCTCCACCAACAGTCTCTTCTTCATCAATTGCGGCGTGCCGGCCCTCCACCTCTATTCGCCGAGCTTCGACGCATTCATCGAGGTTCAAGGCGAGGGGAAGGTCCTCGGCTTCGTGCGCGACGTGACACCCTACCTCAAACCCAGGAAACTCACCCTCCCCCAGGGTTCCATTCTCGTGGCCTCGACGGACGGCATCATCGAATCCGAGAACGTCAGGGCCGAGCGTTTCGGCAAGGAACGCATGGTGAAGGCCGTGCATGATCGCAAGGCCCAGGACGCGAAGACCATCGCGGAGGCCGTCGTGGACGAACTCCTCAACTTCACCGGCCGGGCCCAGGAGGATGACATCACCATTCTCATCATGAAGTTCTCGCAAAGGAGCGATACATGACCCAATTGGATATTTCAGAGCGCCTCGACGGCGAACGCGTCGTCCTCGTCATCGCGGGGCCCGTCAACAGCTACACCTTCGGCGAATTCCAGCAAAGGCTGGAACGGGCGATGGCCAAGGGGCAGGTTGTCATCGAGATGGAAAAAGTCTCGACCCTGTCCTCAGCCGGCATCGGGGTCATCATGGCCGCCCTCGACGACGCGGAGGCCGCGGGCAAGAAACTCTTCATACTTAGGCCTTCCGAGATCGCCCGTCTCGCCCTCGAGTCGACGGGGTTCATGGAGCGCTTCCCGATAATCCAGAACCTCAAGGAACTTGCTTGATTCATGTCGAGTCGCGGAGGTCGGCCACCGGGGAGCTCTCCCCGGCGGAGGCCGTGCCCGGCAGCCGTCCTCCTTCCTCGCCGGCGCGGGCCGCAGAGGCGACTATTTCGATCGAGGTGGAGCGAGAGGGGATTTTCGCCTTCGAATACTTCATCGATTCGCTCGACTTCACGAGCGAAAGCGAGGGAGCGAAGCTCAAGCTCGCCGGTTCTGAGATCTTCGACAACCTCGTCAAGCACGCATCTCCGGTGGCCGGAGGCATGGCGACGGTCAGGGCGACACGACGACGCGGCGTCCTGTACCTTTTTTTCGCCTTCAAGTCGCCCTCATTCCGCGAGTATGCTGCGCGCTGCTTCGATTATGAACCCATTTTCGACAATCGGGCCCGTCGCTGGCGAGGCATGGGCCTCAGGATGACGCGCAACCTGTCGAGCGATCTTCGTTTTCGCGCCGGCACCCTCCTCGACCGTGTGATCATTCGTTTTTGAAAGGCGCGAAGAATCTACCCTTCTCTGGGTAATCATTTCCCATCAACCTTATGTTTCGATATTTGTAATTCCATAGGTGACAACAATTTATAAATTGGCACGGTTTATGCTTGTTAATTGACGTCGCCTCGGCGACCCCGAAGGCATCCGGAACCATCAAACCGATCCGGAACCTTCGGGATCTCGATTCCAGGAGTACGTCATGAAGCGTATCGCACTTGCCCTCATCGCCAGTTGCGCCCTCGTCGGCGTTGCAATCGCCCAACCCTACGGCCCCATGGGCGGCCGCTTCGGCGGAGGACCCGGCAGCGCGTCCCCCTTCGCCAACGCAAAGACCATCACCCTCGACGGAACCCTCACCTTCGTGAATCAGGTTCCGGCCCTCAAGACCAAGGATGCCACCTACATCATCCGAATGCCCGGCTTCTTCAGGACGGCCTACATCGACGGCATCAAAGAAGGCGCCACGATGAAACTCGAAGGCTACGACCTCGGCAACGTCCCCGGACAGGACAACCCCTACTTCTTCGTGACCAAGGCGAGCGTCAATGGGAAGACCTACGATGTCAGCCAACTTGTCGGCGGCGGACGCTTTGCCGGCGGACGCGGCTGCGCGGGCCCCGGGGGATTTGGCGGCGCCAACAGCGGCGGCTATGGCGGCGCCAATGGCGGAGGCTACGGCATGATGGGCGGACGCGGCTGGTAAGGACCTTCGCGGCGAAGAAACCCGATCAGTGGCCTTCGCCGCGGGCCATTTTGACGCCGTGATCGAGCAGTGGAGCAAGCCAGGCCGCGCAGGAATGATCGGCCT
>JAJXVS010000367.1 GCA_021782015.1 bacterium
TGTAGTCAAGGGCTTCGCGCGCCTCAACTTCGCCTGTCCGCGCTCCCTCCTCGCCGAAGGCCTCGAGAGGATGGCGAAAGCCCTCGAAGGGCGCCCGTAGCCGGAGGCAGGCCTCAAGCCGGAGGCAGGCCTCAAGCCGGCAGGTGGGTGATGTCGGTCTCGGCGATCCGCCTGCCCGCGAAGAGACTGACGAAGCCCCCCTCTGGCGGCACGGCGCCGTCGGGACGCATCCAGCGCTCCTCGACGAGAAGAAGGAGGGAATTGGGTGAATCATCCTCCGTCGCGTACTCGACGAGCTGGACCGGCAGGTCTTCGCCCTCGTCGTCATCCATGAAACCGTAGACCGTCTGGCCGAAACCGGCCGGGCCCCAGGTCCGCTTGACCTCCCGGCCGTCGCCGGCGTCGAAGGGCGGAAGATCAGGCCAGGGCGCCCACTCGAGGGCCGAGGAGACGAAATCCTCGGGATCGGGAGGCGGCAGGAAGAACCAGGTCTGCGCGCGATCGACGAGGTTGTCGCGGGTGCCGCGGGCGAAGAAGGAGGTCGCGAAGTAGAACCGAAGTTCGAATTCTTCACCCGAATGAAAGACCGCGAAACGGCAATCGCCGCGGCCCTCAGCCTGCAGATCGTAGAGGGTCCAGGCCGCGACCCGAAGCCCCGAATCGCGGTCGCGGGCCTCGATCTCGCGCCGTGCGCCCACAAGATAATCCATGCCCCCCGCCCCCCCCGCGACGAAATGACCCTCGTCGCGGAAGGTCAGCCAATCGCCTTTCTTGAGGGCCAGCCACGGTTCTGGGCCGCCGGGATCGCCAGGGGCCCGGGCCTCACCCGTGCCCCGACCTTCGCCCGTGCCCCGACCTTCGCCCGTGCCCCGACCATCTCCCGTACCCCGACCGCCGCCATGATCGGTCAGCCTCACGGCCTCCTCCGGCGCCGGGCCGCCCCCGAGGCGATCGCGATCATCACAATTACGAACAATAGGATGACGGCGAGATTGACGAAGCCCGGATCGTAGCCCCCGTAAACGGGGGGAGGACCGTAATAATAGCCGTTGCCCGCCATCAAACGGTCCATCATCGCCGCGTCTTTTAGCGCGTCGTATAGCATCCAGGTGCCGAGAAGCGGATTGAGGTAGCCATAACCGCCGAGCATGGGGCTATACACCACATTGACGCTCCGTCCGCCGATCGTGGTCGTCTCCGGAATCCACGACGGCCTGGTCGACGGCGGGCTTGAAAATGTGGAACCATAGCGCGAGCCGTAACTGCGGCCGAAGTTGGTCGCCGCCTCGTCGCGGCTCGAGAAGAGGGTGCCCTTGCTTCGCGCAGCGTCGTAGACGCTGCGGGTCGAGGCTGCGCCGCCGAAGGACCGCGGCAGGGTCGCGCTTTCGGGCGAGGTTGCGCTCGCCCTGGGCTTGGGCTGGCGCGAGCCCCAGGTAAACCCCGATCGGGGCGAGGACAGTTTCGGCATGGAGAAGGAACGCGCGGAGCTCGGCCGAAAGGACGGCGCTCTCTTGAAGCCCCCGCCCGAGAAGCCGCCCCTCGCGGCGAGCGATTCGGCTCCGAAGAAAACGAACAGGACCAGGCAGCATGCGACTTTGGCCGCCCTTCGAGGGAGGCCTCGCGACGACGAAATGGTGCTACGCATTGTGACGACCTCGGTTCTCAGCCCAGCCTGGCGCCCACGAGGGCCGCGTACAGGAGGGCGACGACGATCGACGCGAGGGCTGTGACGGCGCCCGCCGCGATGTTCTTGTGTTCCTCGACCTCCACCTTGAGCCGGGCATTGCGGAGGAGGAGAGTCGAGGCGAGAAGCCGGGCGAGCGCGAGGAGGACGAGGCCGATCAGTCCGACGCCGAGGGCGACGAGGACCTCAGCGACTCGATCGCTGCCCGCGCCCCGCAAGGCCGCGAGGAGGATGATTCCTACGCCGATGAAAAATCCGGCGAGGCTGAGACCGGCCGCGGGATTGTCGTCGACCGCGATGGCGCGCTGGGCGTTATAGAAGGCGAGGGCCCTGAAAAGAAACCAGGCGCCGAGAAAGAAGACCTGGCCCGTCAGCCAGTACACGACTATGTCCAGGAAGAGATCGATAGGCGTGTCGCTCCTTCCCGTCATCACGCCCATTATGAGAAGTCCGTTGGCGACCGAGAGGCCCGCGAAGGCGAAGGCGACGCCCAAATTCCGATGCCCCACGATCTCCGTGTCAAATCGCAATCCGGGGAGGATCAGGACCTCGCCGAGGACCATGCTCGCCCTGAGAAGGAGAATCCCGGCGAGCCCCGACGCGCCGATATTGATGAAGTTGGCTCCCGGCGAGGCGCCGAGCGAGGAGAGAGAACCGCTCAGCGCAAAACCCAGGCCGAGCATGTACCCCGCGAAGATCGCGCCGAAGGCCGGATTATCGCGCTCCGTGAGCTCGCGGTCGTCCTCGATGCGCGGCGTCGACCAGTCGAACACGAATTTGCCCGCAACGAAAATCGCGAGCGCGAAGAGAAAGTAGGGAACGAGGGCCAAGGCCCCGAGAAACGACGAGACCAGATAGTCCATCGAGATCCTCCCTATAGTGAACAATGGCAAACATCAATTCAGGCGAGTCTATTTCAAATTGGCGAGCTCCTTGACCGCCTTCTTGCTGCCCATCGCGATGGCCTTTTCGAAATCCGCCCGCGCGAGATCGGTGCGCCGTGTGTCGCGGTAGAGCATGCCGCGGAAGAGCCAGGCGTCGGAGTTGGCATCCTTCGAGGTCCCGAAAAGACCTATGTACTCATCGTACAATCTTTCAGCCTTCCCGAGATCCTGGCCCGCGATGCCGGGAATCGACTGCCAGAAGCGACCGAGGGCGATGATCGGCCCCCCGTGGTCGTACATCTTGTTGAATTTATAGGCATTCTCGAAACCCTGTTGGGTCTTGCCTTTGAGCCCCTCCGCCAAGGCGCTGAAAATGCTGACGCAATCGGAATAGGTACCGACGCACAAACCATACCAATACCAGCCTTCTATTCCTGAGGGATTGAGCTTGAAGGCCAGCTCGCCGTACTTCATGCCGTCCTTGGCGACGGTCCTGGCACTGCCCTTCCAGCCGGGGACATCGTCCGTCTCGAG
>JAJXVS010000368.1 GCA_021782015.1 bacterium
CGAACTGGCCCGGCACGACGGCCTCGACCACGTCGAAGCCTGGGATTGGCGCTATTACGCCGAAAAGATCAGGCAACGGGACTACCGGCTCGACGACGCGGAACTCAAGCCCTATTTCAGCCTCGACAATATGCTCAAGGCGATGTTCTACACCGCGGGGCGTCTCTTCGGCGTGAGCTTTCGCGAGATCGAAGGGCAGACCCTCTATCATCCCGACGCCCGCCTCTTCGAGATGCTCGATGGGGCCGGAAGACTCCAGGGTATCTATATCGCCGACAACTTCGCGAGGACGGGCAAGCGCTCGGGCGCCTGGATGAGCAACTATCGAGAACAGTCCAAGGGCATCTTGCCGATCGTCGTAAATAATACGAATTTCACGAAGGGCGGACAGGGCGAGCCGACCCTCATCGGCTTCGACGACGCCAAGACCCTCTTTCACGAGTTCGGACACGGACTCCACGGGCTACTTTCCGACGTCGACTACGAGACCCTATCGGGCACCAACGTGCTCCGCGATTTCGTCGAGCTCCCCTCGCAGCTCTTCGAACATTGGGCCATGGCCCCGGAAGTTCTCTCGAACTTCGCCCTCCACGTCGAAACCGGAAAGGCCATACCCGACGAACTCGTGGCGCGGATCCGAAAGGCCCGAACCTTCAACCAAGGCTGGGAGACCGTCCAGTATCTCGGTCCGGCCCTCCTCGACATGGCCCTCCACGGCCTCGACGAGGTCTCGTCGCTGGACCCGGCCCGCTTCGAGGCCGAGGAGTCGGCGGCCATCGGCATCCCCGGCAATATCGGCCTCAGGCACAGGCTCCCCCATTTTCAGCATCTGTTCGCCGGAAACGACTACGCGGCTGGTTACTATGTTTACATGTGGGCCGAGGTTCTCGAAGCCGACGTCTTTTCCGCCTTCGAGGAAAAGGGCGACGTCTTCGATCCGGACCTTGCGCGCAGGCTCAAGACGCTCGTCTACGCGGCCGGCAATTCCGAAGACCCCGATGTCCTGTTCAGGAAATTCAGGGGACGCGGTCCCGCGATCGAGCCCCTGCTCAGGCAGCGCGGGCTCGCCGATCAGTGACAATTACCATAATCTAGACGGGAGGTGAGGATATGGCACAACGACCGCGATGGGGCATTCTGGGCACGGGAGGGATCGCGAAACTTTTCACCCGCGACATCATGGGGGAGGGTCTGAAAGTGACCGCCGTCGGTTCGCGGACGAAGGAGGGAGCCGAGGCCTTCGGATCGGCCTTCGGCATCCAGAGCCGCCACGGGAGCTACGAGGCTCTTTTGGCCGATCCCGAGGTGGATATCGTCTATGTCTCGACCCCCCATCCCTTTCATCATCCGAACGCCCTCGCGGCCCTCCGCGCCGGCAAGCATGTGCTCGTCGAAAAGCCCTTCACCATCAACGCGAAAGAGGCCGGGGAACTGGTCAGGACCGCTCGGGAGAAGGGCCTCTTTCTCATGGAAGCGATGTGGACCCGCTTCCTGCCCACCTTCGAGCGGCTCCGCGACATCATCGCCGCGGGGACGATCGGCGACATCGCCGTCGTCCTGGCCGACCATAACCAATTCCTACCAATTGAGAAGGCCCAGCGACTCCATCTCCCCGAACTCGGGGGAGGGGCCCTCCTCGACCTGGGCGTCTACCCGATCAGCTTCGCGCAGTCGCTGTTGGGCTCGCCCGCTCGAATCCAGGCCTCGGCCACCCTCACCGACCTCGGGGTCGACCGACAGACGGGCGTCATCCTCTCCTATGACTCGGGCGCCCAGGCAAGCCTCCAGTGCGGCATGGCGGCCCTCGGCCCGAACCGCGCCTTCGTCGTCGGGAGCCGGGGTCGCGTCGAGATCGATTCCGTCTGGTACAACCAGAGCGCCTTCACCGTCTATTCGCGAGAAAACGAGGTCTTAGAGCGCTATGCAGCCGGCGTGCGGAACAGGGGAATGCAGTACCAGGCCTTCGAGGCAGAGCGCCGTGTCCTCGCGGGCGAAATCGAGAGTCCCTTGATGAGCCACGAGGCGAGCCTTCAGGTCATGGCCATCATGGATGAGGTCCGGAGTCAGACGGGAGTCAGATATCCGGGAGAATGATCAGCTTCCCTCGCCGAAAAGAATTTCATAGTACCGATCTATTTTCGCGCCCAGCTCCTGGATGCCGAAATTGCGGGCCTCGCGAATAGTCTCCCTCCCGCCGAAGTACACGAGCACCGCGGGGACGACGAAAATCGAGAGCTGGCCCGCGGCCTCGGGCACCTCCTCGATGTCGACATAATACAGGGGAAGCCGGGGAAAATGTTCCTCGACGAGGGCGATGACCTTCGGCTTGATGCTCTTGCAGACGCCGCAGGATTTCGTGGACAGGTAGAAGAGAGCGGCCTTCTCGCCTTCGGCTATGGCCTTGATCCGGGCATAGGAATCGATGGTTTCCATGGGCCTAGAATATACGGAAGGCGCGGCAATGTGGAAAGTCGCGGGCCCGCAATGAGCGCGGTGATGTGGAAAGTCGCGGGCCAGTAATGAGCACGGCCATTCCGTCAACTTGCCGCGCGAGGTCGTCATCGTTAAGATTCCGGTCGAATCCCGAGCCGATCGACAGGCCAAAGGCGGCGACATGTGACTGAAACCGACAACAAGGACCCGCTCCACGGTCTGACCCTCGAGAAGATCCTCAACCTCCTGGTGGAGGCCTACGGCTGGGAAGGCCTCGCCGAATTCATCCCCGTGAAATGCTTCTCGGTCGACCCCAGCATTAAATCGAGCCTGATATTCCTTCGGCGCACCCCCTGGGCCCGCGCAAAGGTGGAAGCCCTCTTCCTCGGGAAATTGCGCAAGCGCAGGTCCAACGCGGGCCGGCGTGGCGCCGCGCCTCCCGCCACCCGCGGGTCGAAGGCGCCTGGCGCCGCGCCTCCCACCGAGGCGGGCCCGGCCGCCGCACCGAGAAAAGCCCCGGCCGCCGCACCGAAAAATGGCCCGGCCGCCGCACCGAAGAAGGGGCCGCCCGCCACACCGAAGCAGCGGCCGCCCGACACGAAAACGGAATCATAGGACCGCTCTTTTCACTTGAGAAAGAAGAGGTCCACCAGAAAGAGGAGA
>JAJXVS010000087.1 GCA_021782015.1 bacterium
CGCGCGACCCCGTCCCAAGGCGGCGAGCTTGGGGGCAAGGTCGATCGCGATGACCGCGAGAAGAATGAGTGAGCCTCCGAAAACCTGGGCCGGGCCAAAGCGCTCACCTATGAGAATCGAGGACCAGACAATGGTGAGGACGGGTTCGAGGGTCGACACGAGCGAGGCGTCGGCCGCCCCGATGATCCGCATCGAGGCGAGGAGTGTCGTCACGGGAATGATGGTCGCAACGAAGGCCACGCCGATGATCCCGCCGATGGCGCGGGGCGTAACCGGCAGCCGCGACTCGCCCGTAAGGAGGCAGGCCACCCAGTACACGAGGGCCGCGCAGCTCATCATGATGGCCGTGGACATGATCGGATCGACCTCGGCGAGGATCCTTTCGCCGACCACAAGATAGGAAGCGTACACGATGGCCATGATCAGCCCGAGAATGATGCCCGCGAGGGGATAGGACCCCGCCTTCCAGAAGGTGATGAAGCAGCCGGCGAGGGACAGGAGCACGGCCAGAGCGCGCAGCCATCCGGGCTTGCGCCGGAGCACGACGATGCCGATGATCACGACGAAGGATGGATAGAGATACAACAGCAACCCGGCTATGCCCGGGTCGAGGATTCGCACCGTGGCGAAGTAGAGGCCGGCCTGGGGGGCGAAGCCGAGGAAACCGAGGGCGACGACCGGCCAGACGGGCCGCGGCAGTCGGCGCCCCGTCGCCAGGACGACAATCCACAACACGAGGGCCGCTGTTGTAAAGCGCCAGGCGAGGGCGGCCTGCAGCGAAAAGCCTTCCGAATAGATAAGTCTTGCGAAGAGGCCGAGGGTCGAAAAGCCCGTCGCCGAAAGAAGGGCGAGGCCTACTCCCCTCCCCCGGCGCTGCTCAACCGCCCGAGTCGCGGTCATGGCTGTCGAATACCGCCTTCCCCACATCGGCGGCATCGGCTCGCACGGCCATTCTGGCGACCGCGGCATCGCGCTGGGCCCTTTCGATGGAAGCCCAGGTGAAGGAGCCGTCGGCTGCCGGTTCCCCGCCCTCGGCGGCGGCCAATTCCACGACGATGCGATCCTTGGCCTTTTGGTCGGCGGGCATGGCGGCCTCGACGTTGGGTTCGACATGATTGGGATTGAAGGAACGCGGCTTGTCGAGGACAGCCCGATAGACCACGCGGCGCAGGTTCCCTTCCTTTATCTTCTCGGTCTCGGATTTCCAGACCCCGTGCCTGAGGGCGGGGATGGCGTAGAACAGGACGGCGAAGGCCGCCGGCACGACCCCGAGGCCGAGGCCGAGGAGGAGGGTGGGATCGTGGATGCCCACGATCTTGCCGAAGAGCTGGTGGACGAGGAGCCAGAAGGCGTCCCAGCCCCCCGTCGTCACGAGGCGCGTCGCATAGCGCCCGCCGTAGATGACGGGAAGGAGGGGATGCGCCGCGAGGGCGCCGGCGAGGAAGTAGCCGCCGAAGAGGAGGTTGACGAGGTTGATGCCGCCGAACCAGAGATTGGCGTTTCCCTTGTTGGCCGAAAAGGGCCTGAGCTTCCGCATCGGTATGGTGCCGCCCTTGGTGCCGTCGGAGTGATCCAGACGCCTGAGGAGATCCGGAAAGGAAAAGAGGATCGTGCCGTTGTCGCTCACCGTGGGTTCGCCCGAATAGTCGCGGAGATAGACGTTGATGCGGGCCTCTGCCTCGAGGGGAGGCAGGCCCGTGAGGGCGCGGAACTCCGGCATCGTGATGATGCCCTTGTTGGACTGGAGCCAGGCCAGGACGGCTCGACGCTCCGTCTCGTCCCAGTTGGCGTTGGGATCGCTCTCGCCGAAGACGAAGGAATAGATCGCGTGATGGAGGGGGCGCCGTTCGCGCCGTTTCTGGGCCCGCATGTTGGCTTCCCAGGAGCGTTGGCGCGGATCCTTGAAAAGCTCGGAATAGAACCAAATGTTAATGATGGTTTCGAGCAACCTGCCGGTGATGAAGAGCCCCCCGAGGCCGCCGCCCCTGTCGTCGCGATCGCGGCCCCCCGAGGACTGGGCGGCGATGCTCGCCACGAAGGCGACGAGGGCGAGGAGGACGAAGAGGGCGAAATAGCCCACCAGCATGACGACGATCCATACCTTGAAGACCAGCTTGCCGGCCTCCGCAGCGCCCTTCTTGAAGGCCTTCCAAAACCTGTGCAGGGTTGGGCCGATTCCCCGATAGCGGCTGTGCAAGCCGGAGGGAAAGGACCACAGGATTTCGCCCGATTCGGTGACGCGGAGCCGCGCCCCGTACTCGTCCGAGACGGCCGGCAGTTCGGCCTTGACCCGTTCGAGGGGCAGACCGGTGATGGCGACAAGGTCGGCCGTCGTCGCCTCGCCCTTTTTGCGGCGAAAGGCCTCGACGAGCCGGTCGCGGACCGCCTCGTCGCGCAATTTGGAGCCTGTGCTCTGTGACATGGGAAAAGCCTCCGGATCAAATCCCCCGACGCGCCTTGGCCGCGGCGAGGGCCATATCGTACAATCGCGAAAATTCAATCGCGCTCTTGTCCCAGGAAAAGACGCGCGACATGGCGCGCTCGCGCATGGCGCGGATGTGCTCGACCTTGTTATACCAAGCCCAGACAGCCCAGCCCGTCGTATCGAAAACCGAGCCGGGGGTGAGCTGGTCGAACATGAAGCCCGTGCCCGAACCCGTGCCCTGGTCGTAGTTCTCCACCGTGTCGGCCAGGCCGCCCGTGCGGCGGACGATGGGCAGGCTTCCGTATTTCAAGGCGTAGAGCTGGGTGAGGCCGCAGGGCTCGTAATGACTCGGCACCAGGATGAAGTCGCTGCCGGCCGTGACCAGATGGGCGAGCTTTTCATCATAACCGATCCGCGCGCGAAAATTCGGCAGCTTCGCGGAAAGCGAACGGAGCTCGGTCTCGCACCAGGCCTCGCCCGAGCCCACGACCACGAACTGCAGGGCCATCTCGGTGCACATCCGCCAGGCCGAGCCGTGCATCGGCCCGAAGAGCTCGCCGATGCCCTTTTGCTCGGCGAGCCGCGACACCATGCCCACGAGGGGTACGGCGGGATCGATCGGCAGGCCCATGAGTCGCTGGAGCTCGGCCTTGCAGAGGGCCTTGCCCTTGATGTCGGCCTTCGAATATCGGGCGGGCAGGAGCTTGTCGACCGCCGGGTCCCATTCGCCGCCGTCGACCCCGTTGAGAATGCCCACGAGGCTCGAACTCCGGTGACGCAGCACCGAATCGAGGCCGGCCCCGAACTCAGGCGTCTGGATTTCCCGGGAGTAGGTGGGCGACACCGTCGTAAGGCTATCGGCAGCCCTGAGGCCGGCGGCGAGAAGGTTGAGCGAGGCCCCCTGCTCGAAACCGGCCGAGCCGAAAAGCGCCCAGGGAAGGCCGGTGCCGGGGAAGCGACCGGCAGGGTAGAGGCCCTGGTACCCGAGATTGTGAATGGTGAGAACACTCGCCGCCGAGGCGAAATTGCCGCCTCGCTCCGCGTGTCGGAGATAGACGGGCACGAGGGCCGTGGGCCAATCGTGGGCGTGGAAGATGTCGGGAAACCAGTCGAGGGCCCGGCAGAGCGCGAAGGCCCCCCTCGAAAGCAGGGCGAAACGGTCGGTATTATCCGCGAAATCCGGCTCCGTCTTGGTGCCATAGATGCCGTCGCGACCGAAATAGCCCTCATGTTCGAGAAAGTAGACCGGAATGCTCGAATCGGGCAAAAGAGTCCGATACAGGCTGCAGGTTACACTTCCCTCGGGAAATGGCACGGCCAGCCCTCCGACCACCGGTTCAAGAAGGGTGCGATCGATGAAATAATAACGGGGAATGAGGATTCGAACCTCGTGACCTGCCCTTTCGAGGGCCCGGGAGAGGGCAGATACGGCATCGGCCAAACCGCCGGCCTTCGCAAAAGGGGTCGCCTCGCTCGAGACCATCAGGATCTTCATCGGGAGGAGTCTCCTTTCAGGCAGTTTCGTGAAAAGTATACTCTCGAATCGCGGTAGGGGCAACGCGCGACAATGGCGAAGTGCGGGTCGGGCGCGGTATATTGGCCCCATGGGATGCAGGAGACAGGGGGGCCGCCGCCATCGCTTCGCGATCGCGTGCTGGGCACTCGGCGCGGTGGCCGCAGGGCTGCTTTCGGGCTGCCAGCAGCTTTCGGACCTGCTGGGAATCACGGATCCGTGGGCGGGGTACTACGACGCCAGCGAAAACTTCATCGCCGCGCATGGCTTGGACCAGGAGGATCTGACCACCGCCGGCTACCAACGGAACGCGCTGTGGACCTGGGCCTGGCGCGGCCAAAGCGATGCTTCCGATAGTACAGGGTTCTCCTATATGACCCTGACCAGGAACACAACCGAGAGCCCCCCATCATCCCTCCCGGCGAGCACCCCCGTCTATGACCTCGAGCTCCTCAATCTCTATCCGGGCGGAGGCGATTTCGAAGGCGCAGGCGTGCCCCCGGCGAACTGGACAGCCAATGGCACCGGGGTCTTATTTACGGCGCAAACGACGAGCGCCCTCATCATCCATGGCGCGGAGTCCATGCAGATTGATGCCGGCAGCAATAGCTATGCGGGATTCAATCTCAGTGCACTCCTCGACCAATCGAGCCCGACGGCGACCCATACCTACAATTGGCGCTTCTTTGCCAAGGGGAGTTCCTATGCCTTCCAATCCTTCTACGCCCCCGATATCTTCAACCAGAACACCTCGGCCTATGTCACTCTTTCCACCAGCCCCGTGGATTATCTCCTCCCGAGGGACCTGAGCGTCCCGCCGGGAACGCCGACCATTCTTGCCTTCGGTTCGAACAGCCCCATCCAGAATTTCATCTTCGACGACATACGCGTGTTCCGTTCGGAGATAAAGGACTATTGCAGCCTGCGGCTCCTCCTTAGGCCGGGGGATGCCAGCCACCCGCTCCGGGATGGCTTCTACGAGTTCACCCTGTGGGTGCGCAAGAGCGGTTCTCGCAGCTTCGTATCCGAACAGGCTGCGAAGGCCCCCTATGCCGCCTCCCGCGTCACCCTCTCGATGCTGTCCCTCCTTCCCAATCCCACAGGGAACCAGCATGCCTACCCCATCGACGGGAGCGCCGACATCGACGGCTCGGTTTACGATGCGCGGAGTGCCTGGGTCCGCCTCGCCCTCAGAGCAAGCACCCTCAGCATCAATTCATCCTCCACAGCCACGGTGATGGAAATAGCTGTCTTTCCCTTCGATAAGGACAATCCGGACCCCGGCTCGGTTGAAATCGCCGATCCGGAATTGCACTATTACAAGGACGGGTACTGAACCGGGCCACCTGGCCCGAATTCGTCATTTCCTCACCACGAGCACCTTCCTGATCTCATCGATGTCACCGGCGACCACGCGGATGAAATAAATGCCGCGGGCTACCGGATCTCCCGAGAGATTGCGGCCATCCCAGATATACGTATAGGTTCCCGCGGCCTGGGGACCCAGATACAATCGTTTGACCAGGTCCCCGTCGAGCGTGAAGATACTGACGGCCATCGTGACCGCCTTCGGAAGGACGACCTGGACCGCAGTCTTTTCGCCCTTCGTTGGATCGATCACATTGCTGAGAATCGTGACGCTTCCCCTTTGCAGCTTGACATCCCTCACCGCATAGCGGAAAAGGTCGAACTGGCGCGGATCATCCGGGTCGGAGGCTCGAAGGCAGAACAGGCCTCCGTAATTCAAAAGGAAGCCCACCGAGACGCCTGTCTTGATTTCGGAATCGCTGGCGGGAATGCGCAGGGCCCGAAGGAAGTTGGGAGCGCCGCCTGCGCTGAAGGGAGAAACCGAGCGAGCCTCCGTGTCGGCCGCGATATTGAAGCCCGGCAGGACAGAAGGCAACCAGGTTTCTCCGAGTGCCTGATTCCTGCCTCCGATCTGCACCGTCGGGGCATAATTCGTCGAGGGAGCCACGTCATAGAAGAGACGGAGGGACTGATCGGTCGGCGGCGATCCTGAAGTATTCTGAATTGTGTAGATAGTCACATCGCGGTACAACAGGTCTCCGGAACCATCGAAGACCCGGAGGGCGCCGAGGGAGCTTGTCGGAGCGTCGCTCTGCCCCGCCCCTAAAACCGGGGTAGGAGTGTCGTGCACCCCATCGGTGGCCGCGACGACATTGACGATGTTGAGGCCCAAATCGGATATCCGATGTTTCTCCAGAGGACTGAGCGGCGTATCAAAACTGTCCTCGACAATCGCCGATCCATGAATCGTGAGACCGGTCACGGGATCGGTCTGGGGAATATCCTTGACATTGAAGGTACCGTTGATGATGTCTCCCGCCCTTATCTCCTTGTCGAGGGTCAGCATGATCTCGTCATTGCTGGTACTCGCGCGCTCGGCCTTCACGACAGTGAGAGTCGATCCGCAGGTGAAATTGAAGACATTTCCGATATCCGTTGCATTCATTGCAACGAGGGCATCGACATTCACACTCTTGCTGAATTTGACATAGAGCTTTTTGCCCGTCGAATCGGCAATCGAAAGGGCCAGGATGAACCGTGGCGGAATCCGGACGAAGGTCGCGACATCGGTTACGGAATGAAGTCTGTTGCCGGCAAGATCGGTAATGTCGCCGGAACTGTCATAGGACGCATGAAGGTTCGAGTTGGGACCCCATCTTTGGGCGAGGGGCTGGGTTTGCTTGAGAACGAGGCTGAAGTAAGGATCGTCGCGTACATTGACCGATGCGCTATTGAAGAATGTAGAAATGACGAAGGTCTCGAAGGACTGATTATAGGCATCGCTGCCTCCGGCACTCGTGGTCGTCGAAGTATCCCAGAATTTCAGGGCCCTAAGGGCGACGCTTCCCAAGGTGGAGTCGCGCACGCCGCCAGCCGTCTGGGCGCTCACGGGAACCGCGGCCCCGTTCGCATACCGCGACGGGCGCGCGCCTCCCCGGGTATCCGGAAGGCCGAAGAAAGAACTTGTCGTGGTAAAGTTGGCCGATCCGACGGCATCGTCTATCCATCCTCTGGCGCTCGCCCAGCGTTGAGTCATGTCGTCAGGGTTGGTCGTCGAGGTCAAAGGATAGGTTGCATTGTCCAGGACATGGAATTCGATGCGGTCGACAATGGTGGGATCGGCGATCTCGAGCGGCACGATTTCTCCGGAAAGCACGCTCCAATTCGTTTTATTGCGCACGATCGCGATCGTCGGCGAATAGGTGTCCCAGTTACCGTCCGTGCCGCTTCCGAGAACGACGGGGAGATTGCTATAGTTGCTGCCATTGTTCGGGCTCAGTACCGAGGAATCGTTCACCGAAGGAACATACTTCTGATAGATCGCGGTCGCATCGATCGGATTGCCCGCGGCGTCGGTTAGATTGGCATTCGGTTGGGCGCCCACCGTCCCCGAAGGCATGGTCATGCTGTCGATATACCCCGGCCAATACCAGGTCCAGGCCGAGTTGAGACTCGAGGCCGCCTCGGCGAATCCGGCGAGGTAGACCCTGAGCCGCTCCGGCGTGGCGGCTGATCGATAGAGACTATTCGAGCTCTGGGTCGCCGAGGTCGTTGGCGAGGCGAGGCTCGAATCGACCCCGACAGTAGCGCCGAGCGTCGCCGTTCCGCCGGCCGCCGTGAAATAGCCCAGGAGTGTCGAGCCGGAATAGTCGCCCCCGTGTTCACCCGCCGCGAAGGTTACTTGACTCCTCACATTCGTCTGCGCGAGAGCCCCCAGGTCGCCGAGCTTTACAGGCTCAGACCACTGCATATCAAAATAATTGTGTGCATCGTAAGCTTGCTGGCCGGACAAGGGGTCGACATGGGTTTCCTGACCAGTACGGACTGAGATGAGGACTGGGGCGCAACCGTCGAGCGTTGCCGAATAGGGGGAGGTGGAGATGTTCGTGTCGTATCCGCGCCCCATCGTCTTCCCGTCCGCCGCGTAAAAGAGGCCTTTGAGGAAGGCGAGATCGGGGATGGTGCTGCGATGGGCGGGAGGAACGACAGGGGGACCCGATCGGCCGCGATCGGTGCTATTTGCCGCGCCTGGGCTCGTGCCCGTCGCGTCGGTATTCCAGCGCGAGGCGTCGGGTTCCGGGTCGCCCGTCTTCACGATGCGGATGTAGAAGGTCGACAGATCCTCGTAGGCGCCCGAGGCGTAGGAAGCGGTCGCGTTGAGGGGCTGGGTGCAGGCCGGATCGGCGTAGGCTCCGAGCAGCTGGATGGGCGAGGCGCTGTTGTACCAAATACCTCCAACCGTGGCACCCGAGGCCGCCGCGTTGACGACACTCCAAATCTCATTGTGGGAATTTTCGACCTGGAGGTTGAAGGTCAGTTTGATGACATCGTCATAAATGGTAGAAACTGCCGTGAAGTCGGGGCGGATGAACTGCCAGCCGGAATTACTGGCGCCATCAACTACATTGTTGTTGGTCTCGGCGGTAGTCGTGCCGGAGGCTGCAATGCTGGAAGCAGCACAGACGAAGCTGGAGCCGACCGTGGCCCCGTTCGCATCGAGGGTCGAATCGATCACCTTCGAGTAAGCCACATTCATGTTGAAGGCGACGGCGTAGGTGGCGGGCGAGCTCGCCCATCGCGTGGCCGTGGGTGCCAATGCGTTGCTGAACACCGGATTCGAGGCCGAGTTGTCGGGAAGTCGCAGGGTCCAGGTGGCACCACCCTTCATATCGACGCCATTCACATAGAAATTGCCGCCTACGGCGACGGTAGAAGCGTCGAGGGGGGAGAAGGCCCCGGTGAATGCGGGAGAAGGACGCAAGGCGAAGGTACCGGCCCCGACCCCGGTATAGGCGCCATAGCCTGAGGGCGTATAGGCGAGGAGGCCAGGATAGGCGAAACGTGTATTCGTGGCGGGCAGCCAGTCATGGTCGACGGGCGAGTAGGCCGGACCGTATGCCACGAAATCATTCAGCGTTGAGAGGGTCTTTCCGTTGAGATTCATCGTCCCTTCGTAGAGAACGAATTTCCTGACCGCAAGATCCGAAAGCATTGTGATGGTCGATGAAGACGCGTCGATGTAGAGGTCTCCCCCGGGCATGGAAGCCTTGGGCGCCCCCCCGATCGAAGCAGCCGAAGCAATTTGGAGCCAGGAGAGGGGCAGAATACCTCCCACGGCCCCGTTGAAGGTAAGGGCGCCCGACCCGGCGGATAGTTCCAACAACTCCGCGTTCGGGGCGACTGTTGCGGCATCGACCGTGGATCCGAAGCTAATGGACGCTCCGGCGGTCACGGCACCCGCATTGGTCGTGTCGATGTGGGCCTTTCCTGCCGCACCGCCGGACAAGGTGAGTGGTGCATGGAAGGAGACGGCCTTCCCCGTGGTCGTGATCGATCTCGGCGTGACAATGGTCACACTGCCGGCCCCCGTCTGAGTGATCGCCCCGTCAGCGGCGATATCGGCGGCCAGAGTCAGGAGCCCGGAATTCGCGAAGGTGAGCACTCCGCCGTTGGTCGTCGTAATTGGAGCATTTATCGTCTGTATGCTTCCTGTCAGACTCAGGCCCGCGGCGGTGTTGAGGTCGAAGGCACCGGAGAGAAGCGTCGTGCCACTGCCCGCGGTCTGCGACACCGAAGTGGCCGACACGGCGTTTGTAAAGGTGAGGTCGCCGGCACTCGAAATGACGAGGGCTCCGATTCTGAGCGCATTGCCCACGGGGCCCGTCACGATCACATTTCCCGAACCAGCGGCCAGAGTGAGTCCCTGGGTCGAAGCAGCGGCCGGGTTGAGCGTTCCTCCCACGTCGATGGCGCCGTTTCCCCCACTCGTATCGATCGAGATGCTGCTCGACAGGGTTAGCGGGCTTGTGGCGCCGTGGAAGGTAACGGCGCCGCCTGAGCCCGTAGTCGTCAGATTGCCATTCAGCGTCGTATTGCCGTAATAATCCTGGCCGCCGCTCGTTCGGACCGTCGAACTGGCCAGAATGGCGGAGGCAGCCGTATTCGTGCTCGTCACGGACAAGCCGGCCAGGGCGACGAGGCCGCCCACGGGCGACGAGAAGGTCGCCGTTCCGGAGCCCGCCGCGATGGACAATCCCTCGACGCCGGAGGACCCGGCGTCGAGGGTCGAATCAAATACGACATTCGAGCCGCCGCCGCTCGTATCGATCACAATTGTGCTCGTCAAGGTGACCGGGCTGGTCGCGGCGTGGAAGCGAATCGTGCCGCCCGAGCCCGTGGTCATCAAATTCCCGTTCAGACTGGTCTTGCCGAACCAATCCTGGGCTCCTGAGGTCTTGACCGTGGAGCTTGCCTGGATCGCGTTGGCGGCGGCGTTTGTGCTGGTCACTGAAAGATAGGACAGGGAGGCGGTGGACCCGACGGCGCCGATAAAAGTCGCTGTTCCCGTGCCGGTAGTGAGGGTCAGACCTTGGGAACCGGCGGTCGCGGCATCCACGCTCCCTCCGAAGACCACATTAGAATTGCCAGAACTGGTATCGATTTGAATTGAGGCCAGAAGGGTCACCGGACTGGACGCGCCGTGGAAAGTGATGGCTGCGGCGGCTCCACTTGTCGCTAGATTCGCGTTCAGGCTCGTCTTGCCATACCAATCCTGGGCCCCGAGCGTCTTTATCGTGGAACTTGCGAGAATCGCGCTCGAGAGCGGATTCGAACTCGTCACGGAAAGGCTGGCAAGTTCCGCACTGGAACCGACCGCGGCGGAAAAGCTTGTCGCGCCCCCGCCCGAATTGATCGTCAGGCCTTGGGTTCCCGCGACCCCGGCGTCGAGAGTGCTGCCAAAGCCGACAGAAGCGCCGCCCGTGGTAATCACAATTGTGGAGGAGAGTCTCACCGGGCTCGCGGAACCGACAAAGCCGATATTCCCGGCGCTTCCCGTGCTGGTCAGATTTCCGTTGAGTGTCGTATTGCCCGTATAAGTTTGAGATCCCGTCGTCCTGGCCGACGAACTGACGAGTATTGCGTTGGCGGCTCCGTTGGAGCTCGTGCAGGTGAGGGCGCTCGGAGGATTGGTCGATCCGACAGCCAAACCGAAAGCCACAGTTCCAGACCCGGCATTGGCGATAAGCTGGTAAGCCGTTCCCGGGGAATCGACGGTCGCTGCGGTGGTGAAGGCGATGTTGGCGCCTCCAGAACTGAGGGCGACATCGCCCGTGAGTAGGACGGGCGTCGTAAAGGTGATCGTCTTGGCGGCAGTTCTGATGTCGCCGGCGATCTGCACAGTGCCGGAGCCGCTCTCGGAAAAAGTCCCGGCAAGGTCAAGGTCATAGTTGGCGATATCGCTCAGGCTGGTCGTATCGGCAATCGCCAGGATTCCCGTGTGCTGAATGGAGACATTCCCCCCGGTTCCGGCGGTCTTGAGGCCGCCGCCAAGGGTCACGCCCGCCGCACTGGAAATGCTCAGGTTGTCGATCGCCTTGGAACCTCCCACGGCCCCCGAGAAGGTGACATTTCCCGTGCCCGCTGCGATGGTGAGGGAATTGGTGCCCGCGGAAGACGAGGCGAAATCATCGAGGCTGTTGTTAAAGATGACGTCGCCGCTGGAGGTCGTCAATGTGATCGAGGCTCCAGCCAGAGGCCTGAGCTGGACGGGAGCATTGTAGGTGAGCGACGGCCCGCCCGTCGTCACGTCTTTTGTCAGATAAATTACACCAGTATTGTAAATATCCGTCGTAAGCGTACCGACGATGGAAACCGAGCCGAGGATGATATTCGCCCCGTTGCCCATGAGCCAGACGCCCAGGGAGTTATTGCCGGCCACGTTTACCGAGCTTTCCCCGACCGCTATCACGATCGGAAAGTAGTTTGTAAATGATGGCGGGGCCGCGAGGGGTCCCTTACCGATGCGGACACCGCTACCGGCATCCGTGTTCAAGGTAATTATACCTGTTGTAATTATATCGTTGTTCGTGGGCCCTGGCAGCGGGGCCGGAGATTGGGCCGCCGAAATGCTGGCATAGGCGTTCACGGTGAGGTTTTTCGAACCGAGATTGAGGGCGTCACCCGTATTGGAACCGGTATCGAAGGTCACGGCCCCGCCCACGGCGTTTGAGTTGATGTCGACCGCAATGCCACCCGTTGCGCCACCGCCATTGGCAGCGGATAGGTTTGTCGTCCGAATATTGATCGGCCCCGATTGGCCAGTGACGAGTGTCGGGTCGCCGAAGACGACCTTGCTGGCTGCGAAACCGCCGACATCTATCGACGTCAATTCGCTCTGGTCGAGATTCCAATGCGCCGCGTTGCCGTCATCGAACCCGATGTTCATCGCGGTTGCGGATGCCTGAGTTAGCAGGTGCAGTTCATTGCTTGTTCCGCCCATGGTCCAGCTACCGTAGGTCGCTCCCGCCGGGTTAAGGGCGATGTCGTTGCTCCGCATTGTCATTATCGCGCCGATTCCCGAACCCGTGAATTGGCCAAATATGTTCAACTTGCCGGACGTCGACCAGGTAGTGGATGTTGCCGATGTCGCGAGGACAGTAGGAGCAGGAGTGGAGTTGGGGTTGGCTCCACCGCCGTACCAGGTCTGGTTGCCTCCCGTTTGGTAATAGACCCCGGAAAAGGTGATTCCGCCGCTTCCCGTGGTCATCGAAAGAGTGCCAGTAGCGCCTGCTAACGATGTTCCGGAATTGCCCACATTGGCGATGGAGATGCTCGTCGCCTTGTCGACAGTCAGCGTTGTTAACGGATTCGCCGCCCCGATGGCCCCATCGAAGACAACCTGTTCCTGGTTCGCCATCGCCGCGCCTCCCGCGGTGATCGAGAGCGAATGGGCCGTCGTTGGACTATCTATTGTTGACGTCGTTCCCTTGAACCAGATCTTGTCCGCGGCGAGACCGCCGCTCATTGTCATTAGCGTATTGGCTGCAAGATTGACAGGTCCGATGATCGTCCAGTTCGCCGAGCTTGAGGTGAGAATAGCGGTCGGCGAAGCGACGCTGAGGATCAGGGTTCCCGCTGGCGCCAGCGCGATATCGCCCGTCGTCGTCGTCACTTGGCCGGTGAGGGAGATATTGCCCGATGCCTGGGTCGTCACATCGAGGCCCGCGGATCCGGTCGATTGCGTGCTGATCGCGCCGAATGAAAGCGTGCCGAGCCCGTCGAACCACGCGCCGAGCGGGGCCTTCGTCACGGAAATCTGAGCCTGTCCGGCTGGGAATTGAAGCCTATTCGTAGTCGAGCCTATCGCCCCCGTCGTGTTGAGCGTCAAAGACCCCGTGGTCCCGATCTCGGCCTGGCTGCCTGTCGCGCTGACCGCTGTTATGCCCCCGCTCCCGGCATTTACATTGACAGAGACAGCACCGGTCGCATCGAAGGCGGTAGACGTCGCGTTATCGTCGAAGGCGACTTGGCCTATCCCTGCGTCGGAATTGATCGTCACTGTTGTGAGATTTGAGCCGATATGCAGCGAGGCGGCCAAGGCTGCCGTCTTGAATGTGACTAGCCCTGACTGGACCCCGCTCTCGCCGATGGTAATGGTCCTAGCGGTGTTCAGATTCGCCAGCGAGGAGTTAGGCAAATAGGTGGCACTTAGGCCGATGTCGATGGTCTGGCCCGCGGTCCTTCCATAAAGGGCAACGTTGCCCGTACCTTCGGCGTTGAAGCTTCCTCCGAATGTCACGGAGCTTGACCTAATAGTGACATCGCCGTTTATCCAGACCGGCGCGCCGAAGGACAAGGCGCCGGAGGTATTGATGATTAGCCCGCTCGGTCGATTCGCGGACGCGGAAGCGGTACCGATTACGCCTACAAAGCTTGCGGTCCCCGTCCCGGCTGTAACGGCTAAACTGTGAGCTCCATCAAGCGTACTCGAAAGCACGAGGTTTCCGGCAGCGGTTGTCGAAAATACCACGCTGGCCGTCAGCGTCACGCCCGTCCCGAAGCTCAGCGCCGTGTTCGTCGTCGTTATGTTCGACCCAATGCTGTTCAACCCCGCCCCGTTCTGCACGAACGCTCCCACGCTCGTGATCGCGTTCGTCGTGCTCTTCGTGAACAGCCCCGAGTTCGTAATCGTCGTCGTCCCGCCCACCGACATCGCGTCGTTCACGTTCAGAATGGCGCCAGTGAACGCGAAATTGTTCGCGTAGGTCTGCCCCGCAGCGAACGTCGTCGACACGTGCCCCACGCTCAGGCTCTCCGTGAAGCTCTTCGCGTACACCGCTCCAGTGAACCCAACCGTCGCTCCGCTCGTCACCCCTAGGTCTCCAAGCAGCTTCACCGCCGTCCCAACGGGACCCGCAACGACGATGTTCCCCGTCCCCGCCACCAGCGTCAAACCTTCCACCTGCGTCGTCGTCGGACTCACCGTGCCCGACAGCGTTATCGTCCCCACTCCCGCACTCGCCTGCGTCGAGAACTGCACGCTGGCCGTCAGCGTCACGCCCGTCCCGAAGCTCAGCGCCGTGTTCGTCGTCGTTATGTTCGACCCAATGCTGTTCAACCCCGCCCCGTTCTGCACGAACGCTCCCACGCTCGTGATCGCGTTC
>JAJXVS010000088.1 GCA_021782015.1 bacterium
CCAATCACGATCACCTTGACTCCCATGACTGACCTCCCACTCCCTGGCCGCCCTCGCGGCGCGGCGAATTTCCCGCCCCGAAGGGCCGGGCCTCACTCAAGCCTTTCGAATTCGATCACGACATCGGGCGTTCCCGGTCCCTCGTTGCCGACAAATCTGAGAATTCGGCCGTCCGGGCCGATCGCGAAGCTCGCGTGCCAGAAGGGGGCGAGGGCTCCTGCGAGTCTGACCTCCCAGGTCGAGGCGGTCCTGCCCCCCACCCTTTCAGGCCCCAAGCGAACAAGCCTCATCGTCAGTAACTTGTCGTAATTAGCTGGATCGATGACGGCGAAGACAAGTTCGCCGAGATCGGACCGCTGGGCGAAGGAGGCCGCGGCGTCGGGGCCGGAAAAGAAGGGAACCCCCGGGAGAGGAAAACTCTTGTTAAGGGTCCTTCCCTTCCACAGGCCCGACGAAACGACCCTGCCTTCATCGACGCGAAAGGTCGCGCGCCCTTCCTTGCCTTCCCTCGTCACCGAGAGGCAGGTACCGCCGAGGCGGAATACCGTCGTCAGGCGACGATCACCCTCGACCCTCGTCTCGACAAGGAGCTTGTTTTCCGTTCGTATCGTAATTTCGGTGCGGATTTCCGCGATGGATGCGCCCTTGGTGACGCGACTGACCAGCGTTTCCGCCGTAACGACATGGGAAAAAAGGAGTATCGAGGCGAAGACAGCCCGCCCGCCCCGCACCAGGAATGATGATCGGGCCATAGTTTGGGATATTTATATCACATTTGATGCGGCGCAACAGCCATGAGCGCCGTCGACCGAGAGCGTATTCCGGAGTTGAGGCATTCTCCCCAAGCGGGGTCGCTGAGTAGAGAGTATCTGAGTCAAAGAGACTATCAGGCATGATAGACTCCCATCATGTTTTAACTTCGCGTATTTTCTCAAGAATGAAAGCATATGAGGATTCAGCCTGAACCAATGCTCGCGCGATTTTTGTTTCATCAAGTACGTTGCGATATGGATAGCGGGTTTTGGCCGCGTAATCGGTAAGGTCAGAACAAGCATCGGAAAGCTTGGTGAAGTCAGGATCGAATGCCATGCATTTTTTCAAGAGCGCGGGCAGTTCATGCGTTTTTTCCGGCTCACTATCATGAAAGACAAGGTAAGCTTTCAATAGCTTTTCAATAGCTTGTTGGCAATGGAATCCGATGATCTCCAATGGTAATGGGCGCATCTGCATGATGAAGCGAGCGGTCGAAATGTCGCTATTCGCCAGATCGATCCACTCCTGAACAATCGCTTCAAGATGCATACAGGACCTTACCTTCTCGGGCGATTTTGCGTTCCAAGGTGGGAAGAACCGATCGTTCCTGATAGTCTCTTGCCGTCTCGACAATAAGATCCATGGGAAAAGAAATCAGGTCGAAGGAGCGTTTCCGTATCGATGCGGAAAATTCCAAAGCATCGACGCTTGGGGCTTCGACCAATACCATGAGGTCGATGTCGCTATCCTCGGTTCTTTTTCCGGTTGCGGTGGAGCCGAACAGAACTACCGATACGACGCTTTTGTCCGATGCGATGAGATCTACGAGGTTTGTCAATTCCAGGGACAGATCCGATGAAATGCCGCTAATGGCTACCATCTTTCCCTCCTTGCAGGGCAAATAGAGCATAGAGCTGGAGAACACGCTTCAAAAAGGCTGCTCATCGGCATCTAGGTAATCCTGAATTCTACTTGCCAGAAAATACGGCAGATTGAGCTATTGGTAGTGATTTCCTGCAATAAGCCATGGTAGCCATGTATCTCCACCTCGCACAAAGTAAGGGCAAAATCCAATCAAAAATGACACAAAGTCAAGGCAATGGACGGTATTGCTGGCACAAAACCAGGCCAGTCTCGTCAGCTTACGTTACTCGATGTCGAAAATCACCTTCAAGCTCTTATTGATTTTCTGGATATGGGATTTTGAAAGCATTGAAACCATCCGGGTAAAATAGGCTTTGTCCAACGCAAGGATTTGCGAAAAGTCTATTACTGAGTTCTTTTCCAATCCCGAATCGGCCTTTTCCAGAAAAATATTCGCAGGGGCTTTTGACAGACCTATATTCGAAGTGATGACCGCACAAATGACCGTATTAATTGAACTTCTATTGAAACTGTCACTTTGGATGACCACAACCGGTCTTGTCTTCCCCGGTTCCGAGCCGCGCGGCGATGGCAAGGTCGCCCACCAGATTTCGCCCTTGATCATTACCAGACATCCCTGGAAAAGAGATCATAGTTGGCCTGAAGCAGATCGTCATCCAGCCGGGAATCGACAGTACTGTACACTTGATTCAGCTTCGCCGTTATCGCATCCGGATTGTGGGCCTGGATGAATTCAATTATGGCCATGGAATACATCCTGCTTCTCGACAGGCCCAGCTTTTGCGCTGTTTGCTCTGCCTCGAGAAAAACCTCGTCACAGATGGCAATTGCTGTCTTCATGGTGCAAGTATAACCCTTGGTATAACCGCTGTCAAATTCCCTTTTGTCGTATAGCTACCTCGAGGAAGTGTTCGAAGGCTTCCCGTGCCTCCTCGATCGTCATGGGCTTGTGGAAGATCTTCGACCAGTTTGCGGGAAGCGCCGTCGAGGACTTCGAGGTTGGCCTTGATGCTCGGGTCTTTGAATATGGCGCGCATCGTTCCGACCCACTTCTCGAGGATGGTATCGAGCTGATGCAGGGTCACCCAATTCTCGTATTAGGTGCGCGAGATGAAGCCTCGAAGGCGGCAACGCGACCCTCGCCTCAGCCATACTTCTCCGGTATGGGGCCGCGGGCAGAGGCAAGGCTCCATCCCGCAACAACCTCCGCCATCACTGTTGGCGTTTGTTATAATAAACGCCAACAGTGATGGCGCCAATGCTATTTCCTTTCTCAATAAAGCCATCTACTGAGGCAAAATTCATCAAAGGGGGGAAGTATCCCCCTCGGGCCGAGCTTCCTCCGGCGCAAAGCCGCCCTTTGGGGCCGGTCTCGAAGAGCCCGGCCCCGCCCTTCGCTGCGCTCCGGGCGCCGCCCGTTTGCGCCGGCGGCGATCTCGGCCCTACCCCCTCTCCCCGGGCCCGCTGCGCGGTCCCGGGGCAGGGTTATTAGCCCACAAGCACCTTTGTCACCGTTTCCGAAAGCGGCTTCCCATCCAGGGTGATCTCGTAGTCGCTGGAGTACCAGTCCTTCCTTCGTCTGGTTTCACCGGGGAAATTCCGACAGCTCAGCCACACAAGGGCACAGGGGCAATGCACCAAAGTGGCCTCGGTCCTATGACCGAGGAAATAGGGAGGAGGCGTAGTCTGGGATTGGGACTACCTCTAGCTTCAATGTGGCCTCGGTCCTAAGACCGAGGAAATCCGCAGAGGGGGCGCATCGACCATGTCGAGAAATCGACGCGCTTCAATGTGGCCTCGGTCCTAAGACCGAGGAAATGCTGACGGTGCCCTCGACCCTGATGCACGCATGTTGGCTTCAATGTGGCCTCGGTCCTAAGACCGAGGAGATCCGTCAATCGCGCGAAAGGTTCGGCCGTCACGGGAATCGCTTCAATGTGGCCTCGGTCCTAAGACCGAGGAGATGACCTCAGCGCGGGCCTACCCTCTGCCGGAGGCTTGCTTCAATGTGGCCTCGGTCCTAAGACCGAGGAGATCGCCACCGGCGCCACCGGCGCGCAAGGCGCCCAGGGCTAGCTTCAATGTGGCCTCGGTCCTAAGACCGAGGAGATGCAATCTTGCCGATCGATCCTGCTGTCGTCATGGAGCTTCAATGTGGCCTCGGTCCTAAGACCGAGGAGATTTCAATCCTGCCTATACGACCTACGCCAACGAGCCGGCTTCAATGTGGCCTCGGTCCTAAGACCGAGGAGATCGCGCAGCCGCCCATTGTGGCAATTGGCCATTTCCCAGCTTCAATGTGGCCTCGGTCCTAAGACCGAGGAGATGTCGAGATGCCGGAGGTGCCACACCCGCTCCATCGTGCTTCAATGTGGCCTCGGTCCTAAGACCGAGGAAATTCGATATCCCCTATCGACCTTCTGACTTCATCCAAAGGGCTTCAATGTGGCCTCGGTCCTAGGACCGAGGAAATTAATATTCGCGCTCCCATTCTGCTCGGCCAAAGTTATGCTTCAATGTGGCCTCGGTCCTAAGACCGAGGAAATCACTTGTCCGATTCGCGACGGCACCTTTTCAAGGCAGCTTCAATGTGGCCTCGGTCCTAAGACCGAGGAAATATTGATTCACCGACTCGGCCTTTTTCCCGAAAAGCGCGCTTCAATGTGGCCTCGGTCCTAAGACCGAGGAAATACGGCGGCTTCGGTGTAGTTGAAGCTGCCTGTTTCGCTTCAATGTGGCCTCGGTCCTAAGACCGAGGAAATAGCCTCAGCCAGGGTGTTGTGCTCATGACCACATACGCTTCAATGTGGCCTCGGTCCTAAGACCGAGGAAATAACCGCGTCGCTTGCGTCCTTCATCTTGGTCAATATGCTTCAATGTGGCCTCGGTCCTAAGACCGAGGAAATTAGCCGGGCCGTGCATCGAAGGCCACCGTGAGAACCTGCTTCAATGTGGCCTCGGTCCTAAGACCGAGGAAATTAGGGCAGCCGAGTGCATTATGAACCGGGCCTATGGGCTTCAATGTGGCCTCGGTCCTAAGACCGAGGAAATGGGCCTCCTCGCGAAAAACTTCGCCGTCGAGTCTGACGGGCTTCAATGTGGCCTCGGTCCTAAGACCGAGGAAATTATCATCGGGACCGCCGGCGCCGGCACTGACTGGGGGCTTCAATGTGGCCTCGGTCCTAAGACCGAGGAAATCGGGAGGTGGCGGGGAAGAAGGCGGCGCGCTGCTTGGCTTCAATGTGGCCTCGGTCCTAAGACCGAGGAAATAGCCTCTATCCCAATTATCCTTCCTATTGTGAAATAGAGGCAAAAAGTCGAGCGGTCCATAATAAGGCTGGTCATTCCTCCTAAAAGCAGCACTAAGAAAGGACTCTAAATCATTATCTGGCATCTAAATCGAGCACCTGCGGGCTTTTCAAGATCACTCGACGACTCGCGGAGGTCATACTACATTGACTCGCGTTGGCAACGCGAAATCCCTTCCCAAGGTCGCTATGAAATCCTCCATGTCCCTGTCAGCGGATCCGAGATCCATTATGATCACTTGATCCTCATTTGAATGGAGTATTGGACGAAGTTTGGCTTCCATCTGAACTCGCTCGCGATCGTTGAGTTCGCAGATGAAAACGCTGTACTGGATTCGATCGCCAAACCCGTTCATGGCCTTATACACTGCCTTCAACCTTTTGTCGTTGGATACGTCGTAGGCCACAAGGAACCGGCGCCGGCTCATCGAGTCGTTATCCCCTGGTAGTTTTCTATTTCGCCGCGAAGGTGGCGGGCGAGCAGTTGAGATTGCATCGCGATAATCCTTCTCCATGAACAGCGGTAATCGAAAATGGGATGCGTAGCGAGTTGTTCGAGCCTGCCTTCGTAGGACCGGATGAAAGCCTTGCGCCCCCTCGAGCTCATCAGACAACCCGAAGCTCCGACCTCGAAATCGGAAGGGGAGACCATGCCGTTATTGATAGCCGTGATGACGGCGCTATCGACAATCAAGGGACGGAACTCCTCCATAATGTCCAAAGCGAGAGCTGGTCGTCCGTGACGCGGCTGATGATAAAACCCCCAGTAGGGATCGAGTCCTACGGCTGCGAGTGCGATCGTGCATTCCTTGGCCAGCAAAGCGTAGCCGAAAGAAAGCATTGAATTTATAGGATCTTGAGGTGGGCGGCGATTCCGATGTAGCCAATCGAATCCGGCGATTCCCTCGTGCGGCCGAAGCATTTTGCCGAACTGCGCGAAATAGGTCGCCGCCACCGATCCTTCGGCGCCGAGAAGGGCCTCGAGCGATTCGACCTTTTCGACCGTCGCGAAGCCGGAAGCCATTGAAGAAAGCGCTTCATCAGGACATTCCCGTGCGTTGCGGCGTAACATTGTTCGCTGATTTTGCGTCTTGGCCGAAACGAAGGCTTTCGCAAGTGCGAGACATTTTTCTGGAGATGCCGCGACCCTGAATTGCGCCGCTCTGTCGAAGGAGTTTTTGAGGACGAAACCTTGAGTGATGCCATAAAACCAATTACCCATGGAAAGATGAACAATTGGGATTGCCGCCTCAGCGCAGAGATGTATGGCCTGGGCACTGATCGTGATATTGCCGCATATGACAAGCTGGCTTGTATCGATCAGTCGAGCGCTTCCGATTGTCGCCTTGCCTTTAGTGACCTGCAGTCCATCGCCTTGCTTGCCGATGAAAGCCCCCTGTTCTTGGACATAGAAGGGAAGCGCATCGTCCCGAGCGGGATAGAAACGACGGATTGCGGCTTCACCGTCCGCGCCATTTAGGTTTCTACCCAATATCGCGAGCGCGTGCGTTTCATCGGGCAGACAAACGCCGCCAAGGGAGCACCCTTTGCATTTCGGGTCGTCGACGAGAGGGGGTGGGAGTTCGTCGTTTACGACTACTCGTAGGGCGCCAGCAATGCATGCCCGTGTCGCTGTCTCGAGTTCATCGTCGAATTCGATATTGACTCTTCGACGTGATCTGGCAAAATAGAGCACGCCGCGAGTCGAGCGGTATCCGGCTTCCCTGAGCAGCAATCCTTGGGCCATTAGTTGCATACGCTCGGGTGGCCACGACTTCTCCGCGTTTTCTGGAACCTTCCCTCGCTTGGTTTCTACAGGAATTGCCTCGTCATTCTGGGCTTCCACCAGATCGAGTTTCGCGACGATACGAAGCGTTTCCGAGCCGATAGTGACCGATCGGATGATCGTGGGAGAAGGATCCTCACCGACCTTTTCCGGCTCCGGCAGCATCTCGTCCTCTTCGTCCACCCGGCGATGTTCCATCCTGCCGTCTTCGGTATAGACATTGTCCGCCCACCGCCCATCATGATACATGAGAAAGGCTCGTCGGGGACAATACGCATACTGATGAACAGCATCGAGTGGAATATTCAGCGGCTCGTCGTCAAGGCCCATGTTTTTCCGACCTATACCGCACTTGCGGGGGCGAAATAGATGCGTTTATTAGATGAAAAGCGTTCTGCTTCGAAGATGGCGACAATACCGGCTGACCTTCGTGAGCTTTGTTCTTCCGGAGCTAGATGGACCAAACTCTCTATAGTTAGTAAAGGTATGGGTCTTTCCCACATGGGCCATCTAAAACGTCTCCGCTCAGCGACAATTCCCAAAGTCCGTGATCCCCCTTGTCTCGGCACAACGGGGTATGCACCAAGGCCAATAAAGGCCAAGGCGTTTGCGGCGACATCGGTTTCCTTCGGTTGACTCTCGGGATTGCCCCACTGATGGGCATATGAACGGAGTGACTTCGGATCCCAATTGAGCGAAGTGCACCAGACAAAGCGTTCTCGACGCCCTTCCAAGGTCGCGGAGACCGCTTCGGGCGAAGTGAGTGAGGCAAGCGTGATAAAGTCATCATGAAGTACCTGTCCACCGCCGCCATTTGAAAAGCTGAAAGCGGTGGGTTCCAGCATTCCATCATCACCCGGCGGCGACTCGGCGTTGAGAGAGCCAAGAATTCCGATAGATGATAATGGGTCCATCATCGATTCATAGTCTTGAGGAAACTGCATCTTCGCGATCCTGCGAAATTCTTCATGGGTAGTCTTTGGTATCGGCGCAAAACCGAGAAAGTCATATGCGGTGGCAATAGACTTCCTGTCGGCGGCTTCTGGCTCGGCTTTTTGCTCCTCTCCCGACCTTGAGACTCTCGCAGTCACCAGGGAATGATCAGGGACTCCGCGTCTGATCCCTTGTGACAGGTGTTCCGGCATGTTGGGCTGATCGTGTTCAAATCGAGGGTGCCAGCCTCCCTCATACCGCCATGAAAGGAGCGATCCTTCGGGCAGAATTCTAAGGACTCCAAGACTCGCCAGAAAATGTAGTGGATTGGAGCCGTCAAGACCGGGACAGTCGGTGATTGTCATACTGCCGCCTCCTTTTCTTCCATCTCGCTTGCCCTGTGATCAGCCAGTCTCAGGCACGCTTCCAGATATGAAAGTCCCCACCATCCATACTTCCTCACGAGACGCCAGTATCTATCGGCAATGCCGCTCGCCACATTGGCGGGCGGCACCCCTCCAATCGATCCGTCGGACGGCGCGACGATGTGTGCGTCTCCGACCATGACATCTACAGTCCGGATGGCGTCATCCTCGATGACCGGCGCTAAGGGCCTGCATCTTCCGTGATGGCTCGCAATGAGATGTAGGACGAGGTCGCGATCGACTTTCGATGATGCAATCGCGGCGGATTGGGCGGCGAAAGCGAGAGACAGGAGTTCATGCCGGCCGCCCTTGGGGTAGCCGGCTTCGCGGCCCAGGTGGAACCGCGCTGTATGCCCCCTTGGTACTCGCGGTGATTTGGCGATCAACCCGCCCTTGAGTGCCTTGAGGCGATCTCCACCCCAGAGCAGTGCCTGGAATCGTGGATCGACCTTGCCCAGATCGTGAAATCGCGCGGCCAGAACGAGGGCGTCGCGCAGTTCTGGCGCAAATTCCAAATTCGCGGAAATACTATCCACCGTAGTGGCGACATCAGAAAGATGGCGATCGAGGGGCACGATGGCTGCACAAAGGCTCGACCCCTCGTCCTCGGCCGTAATTTCTTCGGCTGGGTCTTCTGCTTTTCGTTCTGTTGCAACCACCCAACCTGTGCCTGATGGGTGGGGTTCTATTGTAAGCCTTTTCGCCGTAGAGAGTTCTGCGAGGATATTTCTGATTTCCGTATCGGGGATCGACGAAATTTGAATATTCCCGAGGGCTGCCTTGAAAAGCTCCCCGATGGTGGCTGTCGTTTCGTCATCCTGTGTTGTCGGCAGAGCCTGGAATTCCTCGGGCAATCCTTGCGAAAGCGACGGATGGAGCCGCAGCACGGGAGGGCGTCTTCCGGCGTTTCGCGCGACACTGGCGAGGTCGGCCACGGCTCCCAAATATTCGGCATTCCAGCCCCATCTGTCGCAGCCTCCGGCGCTCGCTGGAAACACGAGGGTATCCCCCGGTCTGATAGCGCGAGGGTCCTTTTCGGGCAGCTGCGATTCAGTTCCAACCCAGACGAGGAAGCTTCTCTGCAAAGGCTTTCCTCCGTTTTTTTTGCTTTCGCTTGCCCCTTCTTCACCTTCGATGTCGGAACCGCCCTGCGCTTCCGGCAGCGAATTCTCAAGCCACGCCCGCGCCCGCGCGATCGGCAAGCGCAGAAGTTCACCGCTGGCGGGCGGGCAGAGACCCAGGATTTCGGCCCAAGTTTCTGGACGATCTTCCTGCAGATCCGCGCGCCAAACTATCTGGACTTCGGCTTCGGCGCGCTGAATCCCATGCAGGAACAACGAAGGTTCGGGCACAGCAGCAGGCTGCGGGCTTGTTTGCGCCCAGAGGTCACAATATGTCGGAAACATGAGCGGAGCGTCGAGCGATTGAGCGCGCATCGATGCGAGGATCGCCTCGGTGAAGATGCCAAGGGAGGCCGTAAAGGCTTCCACGCCGCCGTCGAGACCCCCATTGCTTTGATGAAGCGATTTAAGAGACTGCCAGGCGTTCGTCACCGATTCGCCGTAAACAGGATCGAGATAGGTATTGTTTTTTTCATCGGCCGCGAGTTCGTGCGGCGCGACGATCTGCACGGTGGTCTCCCCAATTTCTCCCAGCCTGTCGAGGCGGCCGAGGCGCTGTCTCAACGAGTCGATCGGACAGGCTTCCGTTATGAGCGCGTCGACATCGAGGTCGGCGCCTACTTCGACGCATTGAGTTGCAACGACTATGAGCGGCAACGCGTTGAAGAACGCCTTTCGGTCGCGTCCAGCAAAGACTCGCGAGGCGACAGCGGCGAGCAAGTCGTCTCGTTCCGCAGGTCGCGACCTTCCGGTTAATAGCAGAGGCTCTTCGATTTCGAGGGGCGATCTGGAGTCTTTGCGAGCGGCATCGAGCATTTGCGCAATTTTACGTGCCAACGAGACCCGATTCACGACAACGAGGATCGTTGAGCCCGGTTTGGCGGCGTTGCGCGCTTTCTCGACGATGGTTGCTGCCAGGCCTTCGTCCTTAGGTCTTGCAGCCTCTACTAGCTCTACTCGCTTTTTGGCCTTCAACCGCTTCGATAGCACAGGATGTTCCCTGTCCTCTTCATTTAACTGGAATGCTCCGGTGCTGTCTCCCGGAGTGGCTGTCATTGCGACAAAGGCAAAAGGACTTTGCGGAACAAGCTTACCGATGCGGCGATATTTCTTAATCGCCTCGATTGTCTGCCTGAAGGGTTCGCTGCAATGCGCTTCATCTAGGACGATGAGCGAATCGTTCGCAAGGAGGCCAGCATGGATTGACCTAAGGTAGGGAGAAACGCCGTAGCCTTGATGGAGTATTCGACTGCCGACCTGGTCGACCGTCGAGCAAACGATGAGCGGTTGGGCCGGGTGCCTGGCGAGCTTGTCTTCCTGGTGCAACCCTCCGCGGAGGAGGACCGTC
Source organism: bacterium (assembly GCA_021782015.1). Taxonomy (GTDB): domain Bacteria; phylum Spirochaetota; class Spirochaetia; order Treponematales; family Rectinemataceae; genus CAIJMU01. The sequence continues at coordinate 10,560 of JAJXVS010000088.1, forward strand.
TCGAGCGGCTTGGGGCCGCCCCTCGCCATGAGTCCTTCGTACACCTCATGGAGGATCGAATTCGGTGCCTCGCGTTCCCCTCTTTCCACCGCCCGCCGGATCTTTTCGGCGCGCCGGTACGCGTCGTCGACGACAAGACGGCGGTCAACGATGTGGACGATCCGCCGCGGAATCCGGGCTCCGGCCGCGAGCGCGAACACTGCAGCGTCCAGAATCGCGGTCTTTCCCGCGGATGTCGGCGCGTCGATTGTTGAAGGCGGTGTCCCGTCCAGAAAAGCGTCCGCCAGACGCGCTTGCCAGGGGAAGGGTTCCATGCCGTGCACGGCGCGAAAAAAACCGGCAAAGTGCTTAATTGCAAGCATCATCGTACCCCCATTGCCGTCGTCGATTCGGGCATGCAGAGACCGTATCCTTTGTACCGCCCGGCTCCGAGGAGGAGGGGTCCGCGGACCAAATCTGCGAACTCGATTCGCGCGTGGAACATCCAATTCGCACAGCCGTTTTTCCTTATCAAAGGAGGAAAGGTAAGGCCGGCTATTTCCCTGTTTTCATTCAATGGGGAGGCCCTACGGTGATAGCAGGGGAATGTCCCCGCGAGAAAAGGAATAGGCGAGATCTTGACAGACATCGGCCGCGGAAGTCCGCGGTGGACGCATGCCGTCACGATTTCATCGGCCACCCAATCCGCCAGATCACCCATGCCTTTCTTGGCCATCCGGTCGAGCACGATAGGCGTCACCGTATGCCAGACCTTGGAAGTTCGAACCCATGTTTCGGTGCGGAGAGATCGCGCCGATGGTCTATCCACAGGGGGTTCTAAGCGCATGATTCCTTTGCCGCCGAGGGTGAGGCTGAATCCGCCATCGTTGTCCATTGCGGAGGCGAGCGCAGCATACACAGCCTCTTCCTCCATGACCGAGAGATCCGAGGGGAGCGCCAATGCCATGCCCAGCACATGGCCGTCAGCGTGTTGATATCCAGAAAATGCCAACGGAATGAAGGCCACATGATTTCGTTTGAGCGCTTCGCCTCCGCTTTCATGCCCCGACACAAGCGAACGAGCGATGGGGCCCACCGATTCCGCAAACGGGATAAGTGTTGACCGAAAGGCATTCACCAAATCGAGTGTTTGAAGGAGGGTAAACAGATCTCCTCCGGTCTGAGCGAACATGATGAGATGGTCAGAGAATCCCCCTTGCCCCACTGCCTTCGGCTCGATGACAGGTTTATACTTGATCTGCCGTGCCGTCGGCGGAGGGATATAGGCGCCAGAATCCTGTGCGCGTCTAAATGTTTCTACAAGGGCATCCAATCTTCCAGGTTCGGGCACACGCAATACAATTGTTCCTTCTTCCATCGAATCAGACGGACGGAACGTCACCGAAGGCGCCTTGTCGTCTACCCAGCAGCGAACAATTGAACTAGAATGGCCTATTCGATTTACCTCAGCGGTAATTCGGGAAAGGGCTTCTCGATATTCTCCGGCTACGGCACCCTCCCAGACTAGAGCGAGAATAGAATCACCTACTCGTACATAGGGGAAATGTCGATCCTTTCTTTTCCGTTCCTGTGGCAAAAGGCCAAGAAGCTTGTCGGCATATTTTTCGTTAAGGCGTTCGCGCTCGGACGCTTCAAGATCATTCGGTGGGACATACGTTTTGACCGGAATGGGCCGATCTTCCGGCTCGGGGGCCGCGATTGAGGGAGGGCCGAGTCTTTCAAGCCACTCGAGCGCCCTGCGTTCTTCCAAATTCTCTCCGCGTTCTCCCCAGGATGCCACGAGCGCCTGGAAGACACGGTCCGGATGTGGCGGCCATTCCGCCTTTTCCCGGTCGGTGAACTCGGAAGCGGCATAGCGCCCGGTCAGGCATTGCCAGGCGAGGGCGAGCATGGGCTCAATCCTCGGCCTTCGATTGCATGAGCAGATTCCTGCTGTTGATGACGAGCTTGGCCAGCCCCTCACTTGGTTTCAGCACCAGAGGTTCTTCCCGCCACGGCAGCCCACTCGACTTCGCGGTTTCGACCGCTTCGTTGAATAGTGCGCAGGCCTCGCTTGATGACAGATCGAATGTGCTTATCGTGCCATCCCCTCGCAGTATCTCCCATTGCCCAGGGGATTCGGGAACAAGCAGACATCTCGATCGGAGGTCGTAGCCTTTTGAATTGCATAACACCGCGCTACAGAGCCCGAGAGCCGCGAGGACCGTTCGCGCGGCAAGATCGCGAGCTGAGTTTGACTGCCCATCGACCGGGAACCTGAGCCTTCGGAGCGCTGGCAGGGAAAGCACGACTGTTTGCAGAGCGTAGGCGAAGGTAATCCCTCCGTTATTTTCCCCTATCGTCGGCGTGACATTGCCGTGGTTTGCGGCGGAAGGTCTTCCTTCCTTGCCGTATTTTTCCAGAGACTTGCCGTTCGCTCCCTTGCTTTCCAGCGTCCATCCGCCAGATGCAGGATCCCGATACAAGACTCCGGAGTTGGCCATTATCCCCAGGGGATCAATCCTGCTCGACGTCCTGACTCCCTTTTCAGCATTAATTGCAACGAGTTCGGAAACGATCGCCCGCTGGAACTTGACACCCAATCCTCCCTTGGGTCCAGTAGAGTCCCAGACCCCAAAAAGGAGTGCGTTCGGGTTGATGCCAAACAATCCAGTTGCTGACGCGATCGACGCTGTATCGAGAACCTTTCCCTCGGGCGTCTCCCTGAATTTTGTGCCGTCCGCTGCGCAACTATCACGAAGGATCGCATCGGCGAGCCGATGGGGTGCCTCGAGACTGGAAATCTTGCCTACTTCGCGCAATGCGGGGTCGTTTGTCGCAGAAAAATCAACCATGACAAGGGGGAGCTTGATGCGACTTTCTTGCGTTGCTTCGAGAAGGGCGAGCTCCATTCGGTTTGCTTGGCTCTGGACGCTGTCCAAGTGAATACAGGGGACAATCACATCTCCTGCGCGTCGGTTTTCTTCCGCATATTTGGCTCCTTCATATGTAGGCGGAAAAACCTTGTCTCCGGCCCCGCCAGCGGATTGGAGCCGCACACGATAGCGGAGCGCCGCGTCGGATGCGACCACTTGACGCAGATCTTCGAGTCTCATCATTCCTTCCTCCTTGATATCAGCTTGCCTTATGGCTAAGCCATCATGCCTCAGTCGAGTCGAAATCGTGCCTGATTCACGTAGCACCTACGCCTTTTTCCGCCATACTTTTTGTAATGATTTTTACCTAGTTTCTCGGCTATCCCGAGAATACCCCCCTCATAGGGACACCCGTGGTCCCCTTCATTTGTGTAGTAGTTTTCATCTCCGCGCGCGTGCAGCTGCTGCAGCCGCAGTCATCGCATCTATAGCCGAAAGCCAGCGCTCGCGGAATTCTTTGGGTTCGATGGCCTCGGCTTCGGCGCCGAAGCGGAGAATGCGGCCGACGAGTTCGTCCCAGTGGCTGGCCGGTAGACTGAGTTCGAACCACTTGCCGGCTTCGTCCGATCCGGATACGACCTTCTGCTCGGGGTGCCAGAGCTCGCCGCAGACGATCTCGCGGGCGCGGCCGCGGAAACGCATTCGTGCTTCGTATGCGTTGGTTCCTTTAAACATGCCGTAGGCTGCGTCGAGGTGGGCGTCGACCACGCCCTCATCGGGCCCGGGGTCGACGGATTCGCGCGAGTGCGAGACACCGAGGAAGCGGGAGAGGCGGAACATCCTGAGGTCGTGATGGGCCGCGTCGAAGG
>JAJXVS010000369.1 GCA_021782015.1 bacterium
CGGCACGGCTCCCTACCAAAGCTCATCCGTGGCGGCCGGAAGCTGGCTGATCGGCGTCTCGGCGCCCGGCTACGATTCCCAGGAAATCCAGGTCGGCGTCGAGGATGCCATCGCCTATGAATTGATTTTCCACCTTGTCCGCGCGACGGGCCGCCTCTCGGTGAGGGTAGAGCCGGCCGATGCCGAGCTCTTTGTCGATGGCAACGCCGTGGCGGCAGGCCTTCTTTCCTTGCCTTCGGGTATGCGGCATATATCGGCGATGCGTTTCGGCTACGACGGCAGGTCGGTCTCGATTTTCGTGCCGGAACATGGCGAGGCTTCCGTCGATATCCAACTCAAGCCTGCCGCCTTTTCCCTGTCCCACTTCGAGACAAGCCGGACGAGCTTTAATCCGGCCAACCTCGGTCCTCTGGGAACAACCCTCTTTTCCTTTGTCGTCAGCGCTCCCGGATCGGGAAGGCTGAACATTGTCGATGACACCGGCGCTTCCGTTTTCGTGCGCAATTTCGCGGACTTCTCGACATGGGAACAATCGCTTGTCTGGGACGGAAAGGATCGGGGCGGCCAGGTACTTCCCGACGGCACCTACACGGCCCGCCTCGAGGCCACGTCGGCTGGGGGAGAAAAAAAGGAACTCGACGCGGACATCACCATCGATTCATCCCTCGTCGCCCGGCCCTTCGGTGAAAATGAGGGCCTGGCAGGACTAGTGTTTTTGCCCCTGCCCCTCCCCTCCCCCGGTGGAGTCGGAACCTTCGATGTGTCCGCGCGATCGAGCTTCGGTGGCGGAACAGCTCTTTTTTCCGCGCGTGCCCAGCTGGGCCTCGGTTCGGCAGGTTTGGGTTTCGATGCCTCGGGGAGTTTCGACGGCTCGGGCAGGGTGAATGTCGGAGTGACACTTCCCATTTCCTCCCTTCCCTTTTTCGGGCCCGGTTTCGGTGCGGGCCTCAGTCTTGGGGCCGGCAGCGATGGAGCCTTCCTCGGAAGGGCTCGCCTTGTCCTCCCCCTCTTTTCCGGCTTCGGAGGGGAGCACAAGGCCGGAACACCGGTGCTATTCTTGGGCCTCGCGCCAGGCGCCGAGATTGGCGGAGCCCTGTCCGGCGCGAGTCCGAAAATGATCGGGTCGGTGGCCGGGGGAATCCTTCTCACGAGTGATGCCTGGCTTGTCGGTCTCTCCGCTGTTGGGTCCAGCTCGGATGTCCTCGCTTCAAACCCGGGCTTCGGCGGCATCGACGGGGCCGTGGAGGCCCGCTACCTCCTCCTCGGCGGTCCGATGCTTCTGACCTTCGGCGCGGGCGGATCCCTGGCCTCCAATTTCAGCCCAGCCCAGCCATGGATCCAAGCCGGCATCGGCCTCTGGTTCTAGACGAAGGCGAGAGGGCGCGGCCGAGCCTCCTCATCCGCCCTCCCCCTGTTCTCTCAATCTTCCCCCCGGGTATCATGAAGAGAATCATACGCGAGAGCCGAGGCGAAAATGCCGCCCTTGGCTCTTCCATGTAACAAGGATCAATTGTGACACATTCTCGCAACCCGCGCGCCATCCTTGCCCGCTTCGGCCTCGGGCCCGGCGACCCTCGCTTTGCAACGGGCTACTTCTTTCTGTTCTCCGTATACGGCATCACGACGCCCTTCCTTCAGGTGCTCATCAAGGGTCTGGGCTATAACGACGCGGCGCTGGGCATGTTCCTGGGGCTCTTCGAGGCGGCCGGCATCGGCGGTCAACTTCTCCTGGGACGGGTTGCGGACCGTAGCGGCAGGTACCGGCCCTTCCTTCTCGTCACGGCGGCCCTGACAGCCCTTGCCGTCTTTCCCCTCGCCCTCTTTCCCCGCCCCCTTGTGACGACGCTGGCTGTCATCGTCATGGCCTTCGGCGTTCGCGGCATGGTGCCTGTGATGGATGCCTCGGTCATCGCCCACACCCATCGAGGCGACCAAGCCGGGTCGCAGGGTAATTACGGCCTTATCCGCTCTGTCGGGACGGTCGGCTATATTGTCATGCTTCTCGTCACCCAGACCGCCAACCTCCAGTACGGCAGCCCCCTGGCCATCGCAAGCTGGGCGGGAGGCGCCGCCATGGTCTTCATGCTTACCTTGAGCGTCGTGCCCGAATCGGGCCGCATCCCTCACAACAACCAAGCCAGAGAGAAGAGAAGGCGGCGATCCCTGGAGCCCAAGCTCATTCTCGGTCTCGTCATCATCGGCCTCGGAAGGCTCGCCATGGCGCCGATCAATTCATTTTTCACCCTGTACGTGACTGACGTCGTCAAGGGCGACATGGCGGGAATCCTCTGGGCCATCTCGGCCGCGGCCGAGGTCCCGGCCCTCATCCTCGCGAAGCGATTCATCGATCGTTTCGGCGCAATGCGGGTCCTCGCCGTTTCGACTGCTGCCATCGCGCTCAGGCTGGCCATCTACGTCCTCTTCCCGACCATGCCGGGGGTCGTGATCGGCCAGCTCCTCCATTTCTTCTGCTATGGCCTCTTTCTGCCCTCCGCCATCGCCTTTGTGAGTTCGCTGGTGCCACCCGAAAGGCGCGTTTGGGGAATGTCCCTGCTCACGGGAGTCGCCGTGGGCTTCCCGAGCTTTCTCGGCTCGATGCTGGGAGGCTTCATACTGGCGGCGGGCGGCTACCACGCGCTGTTCGGCTGGGCGATAGTGCCTGCCCTCGTGGGACTGGCCATCTGGGCTGCTACGCGCAAATCCTTCGAAATACCCCAAGGCCCCCTGGCTGCCTGAGACTGCCCCCATCTCTGGAGCATCGAGGCCCCTGAGCCACTGGGGCCGGCGCGAGGAATTTTACTGGATCGCCGCCTGGCCCTTCAACTTTCGTTCCGCCAAAAAGAGGCCTGTCACCATCATGGCATTGGCGTATTCTCCGGTCCCCATGCGTTCCCTCACCTCGCTCAAGGGCACGATAAGCGTCTCGATTTCCTCATGCTCGTCGAAGTCGGTATTCCCGTGATGCGTAAGGTCGGTGGCGACAAACACATGGAAGCTGTTTTCGAGAAAGGCCGGGTTGGGTGAAACCCGTCCC
>JAJXVS010000370.1 GCA_021782015.1 bacterium
GGTCCTGGCCCTCGTGACGAGCGGAATAGACCCAAATGTCATGTTCTCGATCTTCGCCGGCGTAAGCTCGGGCCTTCCCGCCACCGCCCTCAGGCAGTTCACCCACGGCTTCGAGACGAGCTTCGCGGTGCTGGCCGCCATTTCGCTCCTCAGCGTCCTCGTCGGAATTCTCCCCCACCAGGCCGAGGAGGACGAAGAGGGGCACATCATCACACACGAGGGCGGGCATCACGACCACAACCAGGGAGAAGGGCGGGTCGCCGCTACCTGAGTAGAGACCGGTCGCCGCCGATCGCCCTCAGGTCGAGGCCCGCTCGACGAGGCGGGCGCCGAGGACCAGGTGCATCGGCTCCGGCTCGCGCCCCTCAATCCTGTCGAAGAGCATGGTCGCGCTCGTGGCTCCCATCTCCTCGAGGGGGAGGGCCATCGAGGTGATGGGAATGGGCCAGAAGGCGGCGAATTCACGATCGTCGTATCCGATGACTTTGAGGTCGCGAGGAATGGAAATCCCCAGGGCGCCGGCCCGATTGATGGCGCCGGCCGCCATGTAGTCGTTGGCGCAAAAGACCGCGTCGGCATCGGGGCAGCGATCGAGGAGGAGGTCCAGGCATGAGGCCCCCGAGGCCGGCGTGAAATCGCCATGGGCCACCTGACGCTCAGGATAGAAGGCAATGCCGCTCCTCTGGAGTCCTTTCGCAAAGCCCGCCAGCCGGTCGGCGCTCGCCACCCTCGAAGGCGGGCCGCCGATGAACAGCGGATGTGTGGAGCCTTTGGCGATCAGGAGCCCCGCCGCGATCTCGCCGCCGCCCAGGTCGTCAGGCTGTACCGACGGCACGCGGGGCTGGCCGCTCGTATTGACCGCGACGACCCGGGCGTCGAGGGAGGCGAGCACGTCCTCGGCGATCGGTTGCCTGATGCCGTACGCGATGATGATGCCATCCACCCGGCGCCTTTTGAGGAAGTCGATGCCCTCGAGGAGGTTCTCGTCGAACTCGGTGCCGCTGGTGAAGAGGAGGTAGGCGTTCTTTTCCCTCGCGACCCGCTCGACTCCCTTGATGATGCTCGCGGCGAAGGATTCGGTGATGTCGTAGGCGTAGAGACCGATGACGCCGCTGCCGCTTCCCCTGAGGGCTCGGGCGTTGGGATTCGGCTCGTAGCCGAGTTCCTCGATGGCGTTCCGGATCTTCGCCTTGGTGGCTTCGCTTATCGTTCGCTTGCCGCTCAGGGCGTGGCTGACCGTCGAGACGGACACTCCCGCCGCCATGGCGACGTCGCGGATGGTGATCATGGCGGGAGGATACTCCGTCAGTTCGCCTCGCGCCCATAGTCGCCGACGATGGCGAGTTCCACTTCTCCGCCCGAGGGGGTCTTGGGCATCTCGAAAAGGACCCCAAGGCGCTGTTCGCCTTCGATGAAGGAGAAGCCCTCGGGCAGCCGGAATTTCCATCCTTGAGCCCTGTCCTCCTCCCGGCCTCGTGCCTCGACGCGCACGATGAAGGACCAGTGCCTTTTCCCCCGCGATGCGAATTCCATGCGGTAACGCCAATGGCTGCCCTCGACGAAGTCGCTTTCGCCGTCGTCCTCGTAATGGAAATGGACGAGATTCGAGGGAGCGAGCGGAGGGAAAAGGAGAAAGAGAAGGCTCGAGCCTTTTCCCTTGCCGACGGAGCGGAGGGTTTCGGCGGTCGGCACGACCGAGCCCGCGCGGAAAAAACAGCGGAGCGATTCGGGCGGATAGTCGAAGGCGAACTCGCGTCCTCCGCGATGGAGGGTCCCGGCTTCCATGTCGTACCAATTGGCGCCAGATGGAAAGTGAATGAACCCTGCCTTCGAGGAGCGGGGTGGGGGAGCCGGCACGAGGATGGCGTCGCCGACCATCCGGCAAAGGTCGTCGGTATCGAGGGCAGTGTCCCCGGGGAATTCGAGGGCCGGCGGGCTTTCCATGGGCGCGCCGGTGAGATGGGCCCGTACGGCAAGGTCGTAGAGATAGGGCAGGAAGCGATAGCGCTCCAGGACGAAGCCCTTGATGACGTCGAGTTTTTCCGGAAATGTCCAGGGTTCGGTGATCGAGCCGTCGGCCTTCCACGAGTGCATCACGAAGCGGGGCTGGAACACAGCGCTTTGACACCAGCGCAAGAGGAGTTCCTCGTCGGGCTTCGGACCGAAAAAGCCGCCAATGTCGTGACCGAAGAAGGGAAGTCCGCTCAGGCCGAGATTGAGGCCCATCGACAGATTGCCGAGCATGCTCTCATAGGTGGAGACATTGTCGCCCGTCCAGGTCCTGGCGTAGCGTTGCAGGCCCGCGTAGCCGGCCCGGCTCACGAGCCACGGACGCTTGCCGGGAGCGACTTCCCGCATCGCTTCGTAGGAGGCCTGGGCCATCAACACGGGGAGGTATTTCTTGACCCTTTGAATGGGCAGGGCCTCGTCCTCCATTTCGAACTCATTGTTATCATTCCAGACCCCGGTCACGCCGAGGCCGAGGATGTGCTCCCTGATGGAGCGCTTCCACCAGTCGAAGCCCTCGGGGCGGGAAAAATCGACTAGGGAGGCGCTATTGCCCCAATAGTAACTGCTGAGAGGGCTGCCATCCCTGTCGAGGATGAAGACCCCCTTCTCGGCGAGGTCGCGGTACCAGGGATGGCTCGAGAGGATGCCCGGCTTGACGTTGCAGCTGATCCGATAGCCTCGCTCGCGCAGCGCTTCGAAAAAGGCCCCCGGCTTGGGGAACTTGCGGTTGTTCCAGACGAAGGTGTAGCGCTCGCCGTTGTCGGCCCGGGCGTACCCGGAGGAAAAGAACATGCCCTCGCAGGGAATGCTCTCTGTTTCCACCCTGTCGAAGAAGCCGAGAACCCGGCGCTCAGCGTCGTCGGGATCGGTGTAGGCCATGCTCGAAGCGATATAACCGAAGGAAAACAGGGGAGGGAGGGCCGGATAGCCGGCCAGGGAGCAATACGAGGAGAGGAGGCTCTTGTAATCCTTCCCCGTCAGAACGTAGTAACTAAACGGACCACCGGCGAGCCTGACATC
>JAJXVS010000089.1 GCA_021782015.1 bacterium
CCCCGCCGACTAGGTGGTTTCGGAGACGTCGCAGTGGTTTTGCCTAATTAGGTGGGTTATTTTGCTCATCCCTCCGCAGGTATGGTAGACGGACTTGAACCCCAGCGAATGGAGTGCGTCGTGCTGGGCCCTGTCGTAGGGCAGGCAAAACTCCTCGTGGATGGCGGGGGAGATGAGGGTATTGGAGGCCGCGCCACCCCCCGTCTCCACGAGATCGAAGGGCATGCCTGGCAGGCTTTCCTCGATATAGCGCAGCTTTTCGGCCTGCAGAACTCTGAGGAATTCATGCACGAAATCCGGCCTGTCGAAGGTAGCCATGATCAGGTTTTCGGCCCCGTAGAGTTCGCAGGCGTCCTGCCAGCAGCCGCCCTGTTTTCCGCAAAGGAAGGTTCGGAAGATACCGTCGTCGCCGAGTTCGTCGTGGACCAAGCGGGCCTTTTCGCGGTTGAGCCGCGGCACAGGTCTGTATTTTTCGAGGCGGGCGAGATCCTCCTCGTTCTTGATCAGGTGCTCGCTGATCCAGGTGGTGATGGAGTTCGTTCCCTCCTGGTAGGTGAGGCTGCCTTCCGGGGTCTCGATCTCGTAGTCGATGACATCGTAGCCGTCGCCTGGCGAGCGCCTCTCGGTCACTCGCCAGGCGGGACTCTCCGGGCTCTCCGCCTCGAAGAAGGTGATGGAAGCGTCTAGCCCGCATACCCTGTTGGCCTCGATGTCCGAAATTCCGCCCATATAGGTCTTGAGGTGCCAGCTCTGCCACTGGTGGATGGTGACCGGCAGGCGATCGGGCTTTCCGCGGCCAATCGCGATCATCATGCGTTCCTTGGAATTCATACCTTCGCCTCTTCATTTCGATGCGGTACCAACTCGAATGATAGTATTTGTGACGGAAATATCTCGATGTCGATGGACCGCCCCCGCATGGGAAGGGGTGCCAAGGCGCGCTCGTCGAGGCTGAGGGCCCTGATCTCCGCAATCGCGGCGGGCATCGCGAGGCTGAATTTGCGAACTTCCCGAGCAATGCTGTAGATCCTCAGGACGATCGCGCCGCCGCCCTCCCTTGTCTTGAGGGCGGAGAGCCGGATCTCGCCGGGGAGTGACGACACGAAGGCCAAAGGGTTTTCAGCGACACTCACCCCGCCCTTGGTCTTTCTTAGTTGGTAGGGGCAGAGGGAGTTTTGCTTTCTGTCGATCGCGCCAAAAGTTCCGGAATCGCGAAAGTCGCCCTCGTGATAGATGGCGCCGAAATCGAAGACCTGCCATCCCGGGCATTGGGCCCCAGGCGTCGGGAGGTTCCAGCCCCCATTTCCCTTTCGCGAGGCGAGATCGGGCCGCGAGAGCCAACCGACGCAGCGGAGCAAGGTCAGCCTGATGCGCGTCTGTCCTTCAAGATCGATGGATTCGAACTCACTCGTCGAGTCAGAGGCCACCGAAACGCCCCCCTTCTCGTCGCCCGCGTGGATAAAGCCATGGGTCGGGTGGCTGTTCTGCGGATACTCCACCCAAGCCTCGGGTATCGGGAGGCTCACCGCCCGCGAGGTGACGGCGAATGCCGTCGAACTCGAGCATCTGGTCACGAGCTTGCCCGCGGGAATCTCGACCTGGAGGCGGTGATCCTTCGCGCGATTGTCGATCTCAATCCTGAAGTCGAGGCGACGCAGGCCAGGATAGAGACGCGCGCGAATTCGCAGCGGGCAATCGACGAGGGTTGACGAGCGGGATTTCCTGTCTTCGGTGACGGCTTCAGGTAATGCGAGGTTGCCCTCCACGAGGATCTCCTCATAAAGCCCCTCGCGTTTCGAATTTCGCAATTGGAGGCGTTTAGGATCGAGGGAATACTCTCTTTCATTCTCGACCCACGAATGGGTGTACTCATCGCCTGAGTCGGAAAGATCGATGACCCGGCCTAAGCCGCGGTGGACCTCCCCGGTTATTTTGTCTGTGGCGAAAAAGGTCGCGTCTCGGGCATCATATTCGAGGGAGTAGAATTCGTTTTCGATATGGCCGAGTTTGACATTTTCGATCATGCCGACAGCCGCGGCGCGACGCAGCCGTATCACATGGATTCCATAGTCGAAGGCCGGCAGCAACAGCGCGATTTTGCAGCGATTGACCTTATAGACCTCGGGCAGACTGGAGTCTTGCAGGTCCATATAGTAGGCCTTGTCGGCTGAAATAAGGGCGCAATTGATTTTGCGGCCATATTGATCTCGCGCCTCGATGCCGATCGGAAGCGCGGGATGATCGATGCCGGGCTCGTAGTCCTCGATGATCGATTTGGCGAAATTCACCTTATTTACGAGGACCGCGTCGAGATCGACCTCGAACTCTTGGTACGCCGGGAGTCTGTCCTGATTGGCCTCGAAATAGAGGCATTGGGCGTCCCAGCTCTCGTCGTCATGAAGGAGGCCCTTTTCGAGGCCGGCGAAGGCGTCGGAAAGGAGGGTTCCTTCGAGCTGGTCGATGCTATCGAAGCGGGTGAGCATCTCGGAGTGGACCGCATCGACACTGCATCCGCAGATGCTGTCATGAGGCTGATTTTCGAGGATCATTTTCCAGACGAGATCCTGATAATCAATAAAGGAACCATTTACTCGGTTCTCTGGCCTAAGGGACAGGGCCTCGAGGGCGGCGAGGGGCTCGATGAAACGCTCAATCATTCGCTGCGCCATCGCGTTCCTCTGCTTGAGATAGACCCGCGTCGAGAGAGTTCCGCCTAAGACCATGTCGCGATCACCCGAGCGGAGTTCGCCCGAATGAATTTCGAGGACGGGAGCGGCAGTCTTCAGATCCTTCACGAAATCCTCGATGGTGGAGAAGAGGAGCCGACCCTCCGACTGAGTCCGCGCGTTGTAGTCCGCGATGATTTCGACGAGGTCCTCCTGGGGGCAGACATGGTCCGAGCCATTCATGAGGAGAACGGCGTCGGTCGTTGATCGGCGGCGCAGTTTGTCGATCATGTCGTCGAGACGAGGAATCGTTTCCCCTGGATCTCGGGAGAGGCGCGCCGAATTGCCATAGCCGTAAGGCATATGGATGCCCACTACGCATGAACCCGCATGCGCAGATTCCCATATGAATTCGGTCTTTTTGATCGCCTCGCTCGTGCCCCTCCAAAAGATGGCGGTTTCGGCGCCAAGGCCCGCGAGGATCTGCGGCATCTGCTCCGGATGGCCGAAACTGTCCGGCAGATAGCCTAGGGTATTCTTGCCCCCGAATTGGGCGACGAGCTTGGCTCCCGCCAGCCAATTGCGTATGTGGGACTCGCCGCTGATGAGGAGTTCGTCGGGCAGCACATACCAAGGACCGATGACGATCTTGCCGGATCGAACGGCTTTTCGCAGCCTTTCCTCGTTCTGCGGCCGAACAAGGAGGTAATCCTCAAGGGCGATCGTTTGACCGTCCATCATGAAGGACCCATAATCCGACACTCGGTCAACAATATCGAGGAGCCTGTCCATGAGCCTGACAAGCCTCACCCTGAATTCTTCCTTCGTGAGATACCATTCCCGGTCCCAATGCGTTTCACTGACCAGGTGCGCGCGTGTCATAGGCGTCAACCTCGATAATCCTGTTTCGAATAAGTAGAGAAAACGTTTTCTCTACCTCCTCAATCATGCATCTCCAATCCACCCCTGTCAATGAAAATTGAAGGCCGGCTTCGAACCTTAAGGGCGGCGCGAGTATTGACATGTTCCGCGTCGCAAGTGTAGTTTTCTCTCGCTTCAAACGAGCATTCCCCTGTAGCTCAGCTGGCAGAGCAAGTGGCTGTTAACCACTGGGTCCGTGGTTCGAATCCGCGCGGGGGAGCAAGCGAAAAAAGCCGCCTTTGGGCGGCTTTTTTCGTTATTAGGGCAGGCGCGGATTCGAACCGAGCGAGCGACGCCGAGGGCCCGAGCTGGCGAGGGCTCTCGGCGGCCGCGCCCATGGATGGGCTCGGAGCAAGCGAGGCGGCCTGGAGCGAGCCGACAGGAAGTTGGCGAGCGGAAGGCGAATCCGCGCGGGGGAGCGACAAGGTCCACAGAAATGTGGACTTTTTTTATTTGCCCTGTAGCAATTACGGCATCGCGGCATCCCTTGGGCCAGCAGATTCCCAGACGGTACATTTTTGGCTCTAGACCGAGTGAGAACGAAATGAGAACATTGGTCTAGCGAGAGAAGGCGCTTCAAGAAATCGACGGGCTGCCTGCTCAAGCGTGAAGGTCAAGCAGCCATCGACGACCGCGAAGCTGCGGATATGAAAATCCTGGCGCTGGCTTCCCGGAAACGCGCGACATTAGACGGCCGTGCAGCATCGGCGATGGGTCGATCGCTACCTCATACCTGCCTGGGGTGATCGCTCATCCTGAGTTCCGTCTCGCCTTAATGAAGGCCAAGGCTTCCTCAGCCTTATGAACTTAGTCTCCATTCAGCTGCTTCGCGCGTCCCTCCATGCCTTCAAATATCGGGTCGGAGATCGCGCTCGTGAAGTCCGCGGGCAGACTCCGCGCGACCTCCCGAATCGCCTCGGGTATCCTTCGCGCCAAGCGCCCCATCGTTGTTTCGAAGATGCCTTCGATGCCACAGAGACGCGCGGTCTCCCTGAGGTGACGCGGACCTATTTTCGCCCATTCATAGTGGCGATTCTTTCCCCTGAACGCCATCGCCAACTTCAGCTTCTCCGGAGCGATCAGTCCCGTGCCATGACCGAGCACGGGGTAGGCGGACATCATGTCGTAGAGGGGGGTCAGCCTGAACCTGCCACCGCGCTCGATGAAGACCGAGTAGTTCTTCGCGTGCCCATCGGGCGCGGCAAGAAGCCAGAACAGGATCTGGGCGGTGAAGAAGGTTTCGCGATCCTTCGCGGACTCTTGGGAGCCCATGAGGATGCGCATGATGGTCTCGATTCCCGGGCCTCCGTCCGATTCATATTTGCCGGTCGGAGGCGTGCCCGTGATCTGGCAGAAGTCTTCCTGCGGCAGCCTTAGGATCCGTTTTCCGTTTTCCGACCTTCGCCGATCGAAGCGCTCCACGACCAGGGCGGTCACGTTTTCGAAGCGGGCCATGTCGCACCTGGCCACATCCAGGCCCAAGGCGGCGACGATCTTCGCGCAAAGCCACTCGTTTTCCACGGAGCCGGTCATGTCGAGGCCGAGGCCGCCGATCTTCCCGAGGGGAAGCTTGAGGATATGGGTCGTCGGCGTCGAGCCGTGCGGGACGAGCCAGCCCCCCTCATGCCGGAGCAAGGCGGTCTTCTCCTGCGCCCCAGCCAAGGAGATCCGGAACTCCTCATCGGCCCTGCCTCCGCCCGCCCCCAGAGCGGTCAATCCCTTTAGGATGGCCGCGATCTCGTGTTCGTCGATCGGCCTTCCTTCGATGCGACCGAAGGGGGAGGGCTCCTCATCCTCTGGCAGGAGTTGTATAGCGCCGACGCAGTCCCTACCAATGCAGGTCAATAGGTCGAAGGCCGAGAGGGAGCTTGCGCCGTAGCGGCTCCGGATCCTTTGGCGGATCTCGCTCGAATCCGGGAGGAGGTTGTCGAAGTATGAGGCCACAACCTCGCCATGATACCTGTAGCCTGGTTCAGCGAGGGGGAGGGAGAGCGAGATGGGCCTCGCCTGAGGGTGGAGGAGCCATGAGTCCCCATAGCTGAACTCATGATCGCCGCGCGCCGCGAGGGCCCAGGTGCCGACCCGGAGCTCGTTGAGCCAGACAGCGAGGGCTCGTCTCCGCAAAGGTCTGGCCATGCTCACCAAGCCTCGTTAGGAAGTGATCCAGACTTGATTCCCTCGTCGTCGGCTTCCTTGGGTACCAGCACCAGTTCCAGCCCGAGGGCAGAGAGCAACTTCATGAGGCTGTCGATGGTCGCGGAGCCGGGATGGTTTTCCAGGGCCGAGATTGTCTTGGGGAGGAGCCCCACCAAGGCGCCGGCACCGTCCTGACTCAGTCCCCGTGCTTTTCTGGCGCTCCTCAGAGCATGGGAGAGCTGACTTGGGGTGGAGACGAGGTACTTCATGGGACCTCCCGCTTTGCTTCTATAGTTCATACCCGATAAGGTATATCTTAGGATAATACCCTATCGGGGATATGTCAAGAAAATACCCGATAGGGTATGGAGCCTTGCGGGGCAGGTGCCGCCTGTGGAGCTGTCAGGTCCATCCTATGCTCCCGTATCCGCCACGCGCGATGGCACGGACAGTGCCCAGCATGAGGCAGTCGCCGTTGCAATGCTCGACCGTCTCCTCCACCACTCCCGGGGCTTCGCCCTGAAGGCTGATTCATACCGCATGAAGAACAGGATGAAAATCGGGGCCTCCACCGCCGTTGGCGGCTACGCCTTCGAGTAATAATTCAGCCCCGAAAACCGGAAAGATCAAATCGGTGAAAAGCGGAAAAAGCAAATCGGGGTTGACACGTGAAGCCGTTCAGAAAAATGAGGATGGCAGCCCCACCTCGTTCTGGACCAAGCAACCCAGGTTCCAGCTCAAGAAGCTTGCGGTCGGCCCACTCCCATGGCCTCGGCGAATGGCGCGCGATCATAACAATACGCACTTTCATGGCATCCACCGCCCGCGATGCGGTCGAGGAGTCGAGGAGCCGAGGAGTCGCGACCATGTGGTCAGGGCGATTCGGCTGGAATGGCGAGAAGGCCGATGATCGGGGGATCGTGGCGAGATCGTCTCAATACTGTTGTTGCAGCGTGACTCCGTCGCCGAGGCCGGCCTGGAGGGTCACCGGGCCGTCGGATCGGGTTCTGGTTACCGTACCGAGGAAGCCCGCGAGGAATATGGCTTCTTCCTCGCTCGTGGCCTTGCCTTCGAAGTGACGGGCTGACAGGGCCGCCGCCTTCGCGTCGCTGAAAAGGGCGATGGATAGTCGCGGGCCCTCGGGACTTTCCCATTTGAGTTCCTGGGCCAGCCTTCCAAGATCCTCAGCATTGACATGGTTTGGCGCGATGAGGATGACCTCGTCGATTTCCGACCCGTCGCGCGAAAGGGTCTGGGCAAGGACGGCGTAATCGATCCGATCGAAGGGCAGGGTTTTGTAAAGGGATGGTCGCGGAACGATGGTCTGGTTCATCGGGCTGAAGGCGAGGACGATGATGAGGACGGCCGCGGTCAGGACAATTACGGGGCGAGGGAGGAGTCCTTTCGGCCTTTCGATGCCCTGCGGGACGGCACCTTCGTCATCGCCGCCGGCACCTTCGTCCTCGCCGTCGGTACCGTCGAAGGGGGTGGCGTCGAAATTGGCGCCATCTCTGTCCAGGCCTGATCCATCCTGATCCCCTGAGCCGCTCTCCTCCCCATCGAATTTGGGCATTCTGTCTCCTTGTCCACGGCCCTTCAGAATCGCGAAAGACTGGCACGAAAGATACTCCATTCGAGCGGCCCGGCCCAACCCCGGGGGCAAAACCTGAAGGTGGGGGAGGAGGGGGTGGCGGGGAAGTGGGCGACGGCGTGCCGGGTGGGGGCGGGGGCGATGGCTGGAGGGCGCGATGGTGGCTCGGGAGCGGTGTGTGGGGGCGGGCAGGCGGGGCGCGGGGTCTCAGCCGGCGGCTGGCGCCCGGCGGCTGGGGTGGTGGGGGCGGGCGGCTGGTGGCTGGCGCGGCGGTGGCAGGTGGCAGGCCGGCAGGCGTGGGCAAAAAATACCCGCGGTGGGAAGAAATGACCCCTGTCTTTCTTTTATCCGAAGCGCCTATGGAGGCCTGAGGCCCATTTAGAGGCGATCTGGTTCGTCGGTTGGCCTTGGCACGGAAATTGCTATATTATTTTCACGTCGCAGTACCTTTTTGACAATAGCCCTACTTGCCCTATGGGTGTCGGAGGACGACAAGGCGAGGCTTGCGGCAAAGTTACTGCGGAAATTTAGAGGAGGATTCACCATGCAACTTCGGATCGCGATTCTCTCATTTGCCCTCGGGGGCCTTGCCGTCGCGGGAGCCTGCGCCGCATCGGGAGCGGGGATGCCGGCCGATCTGGTACCCGCAATGGTCGCCGTCGACAGGGCCTATATCCCGGCGCTGGCGCTCTCGGGCCAGCCGGACCAGGCGGCGAAAGCGAGGGCGGCTCTCGCCACATTCGATGCGGCTTGGAGTGGCTTCAAGAACGGGGTCGGGGGCCAGCCCGGTTTCGACGAGGAATGGCGACACGATGTGGACAGGGTCGACGGCGCCATCGAAAAGGCCAAGCAGGCCCTCTCTGTCGATGGGAAGGCGGCCGTTGCCCACGAGGCTCTCGAGTCCGTCCGCATGACCCTGCTCAATGCCCGCCAGCGCGAGAAAGTTCCCTATTTCCTGGATTATGTTACGCTCTATCACAATTCCATGGAGGATGTGCTCAACGGAAAACCGGAAGGGGCGATCGCCGACTGGAGCGCGGCCGAGCGGCTGTCCTTCGTTTCTGATCTCGACATGGCTGCGGCGCGCTGGAACAAAGTGAAGGCGATGGAAGCCCTCCTCCCCGCGGCCGGTCTTCCCCCAGGGAAGTTGGCGAAGTACGATTCGCAATGGTCTCTGGTCGCATCAATTATGAAGGACTCGCGGGGGGCCCTCGATGCGGGCGACGATGCCGCTCTCGCTCGGAACCTTGGCCGGCTCAAGCCCGAATTCACGAAGACCTTTTTCCTGTTCGGCGACTTTCCGCAATGAGGCGAGGCCGGGTCACGGCATCCGCCGGGCCCGGCGCCATGGCGATCGGGCCGGCCTCAAGAATAGGCGGCCCGGTCCTCCGTCATCTCCGAGGTGGCGTAGAAGCGGATCGCCGGATTTTCGCTCCGGACGCGCTCGAGGGCCCAGGCGGAATCGGTGATGAAAATATTGGTGCCCCTGATGTCCACGAGGATCTTCCTCTCGTTGGCCTCGACGAATTTTCTCAGCTTGGCGGGATCGTCGGAATCGATCCAGTAGGCGATCGAGGCGTCGATGGGACGATAGGTGCAACGGGCGTTGTATTCGTGCTCCATGCGGTACTGGAGGACCTCCAGCTGGAGCTGTCCGACGACGCCGAGAACCCGCGTGTTTTGATGGCCCGGCCTCGAGAATATCTGCACCACGCCTTCTTCAGCCAATTGGTTTAATCCCTTGTGGTACTGTTTTTCCTTTTCCGGGTCGGCGTTCACGATGAAGCGGAAGATCTGCGGGGCGAAACTCGGGATTCCCTTGAAGTTGATCGATTCGCCCTCGGTGATGCTGTCGCCGATCTTGAACTGGCCGGTGTCGTGCAATCCCACTATGTCACCCGGCCAGGCCACGTCGATGATTTCCTTGTCCTGGGCCATGAAGGCTGTCGGGTTGGCCGTACGGAAGGGCTTGCCGGTCCGTACGTGGTGGTAGCTTTTATTGCGTTCGAAGCTGCCCGAGCAGACGCGGAGAAAGGCCACGCGGTCCCGGTGCTTGGGGTTCATGTTGGCGTGGATTTTGAAGATGAAGCCGGAGAATTTTTCCTCCTCCGGGAGGACGAGGCGCTCCTCGCAGACTTTCGGGGTCGGATGGGGCGCGATGGCGGTCAGGACATCCAGGAGCTCGCGCATGCCGAAATTGTTGATGGCGGAACCGAAGAAGACCGGGGTGACCCGACCGGCCAGGTATTCCTCGGCGTCGAAGGCGGGGTAGACGCCCGAAAGGAGGGCCACGTCCTCCCGCAATCTGGAGGCCAGCGAGGCGCCGACCTTCTCTTCGAGGAGGGGGTCGGCGAGATCGCCGATCTCGATGGTCTCCGTGGGTCTTTCGACCTCTCCGGGGTTGAAGAGGACGAGCTTGTGCTCGAGGAGGCTCCAGACGCCTTTGAAGCTTCGGCCCTGGCCGATGGGCCAGGTGACGGGCCTGACGCCCAGGCCCAATTCCCGTTCGGCCTCGTCGAGGAGTTCGATGGGATTCTTCCCCTCACGGTCGAGCTTGTTCATGAAGGTGGCGATGGGCGTATGCCGCATCCGGCAGACGGCACAGAGCCTTCTCGTCCGGTCCTCGACACCCTTCACCGAGTCGATGATCAGGAGGGCTGAATCCACGGCGGAAAGGCCGCGGTAGGTATCCTCGGAAAAATCGGCGTGACCGGGCGTATCGAGAAGGTTGATCTTGCGCCCGCCGTATTCGAAACCCATCACTGAGGTGCTGATGGAGATGCCTCGCTCCTTCTCGATCTCCATGAAATCCGAGACGGCGTCCTTCACCTTCTTGCCGCTCTTGACGGCCCCGGCGATATGGATGGCCCCTCCGAACAGAAGGAGTTTTTCCGTGATTGTGGTCTTTCCGGAGTCCGGGTGGGAAATGATGGCGAAGGTAAGTCGTTTGCGAAGTTGGCGATCATGCTCGAGCATTCTGTCGCATACTAGCCGAAAGAAGCGATTTTGTTCTACCTGAGGCCTCGCCGCCGCTCGCCTCCGCCACAAAAAAAATGAATGGCATCGTGGGAGGGCCTGGGCTACACTCGATGCATGTTCGGAAATGTGGGGGCAGGCTGCGGCCCTGTGAAGACCTTCGCGTCGCGGTTCCTCCTCGGGAGCCTTCTGATGCTCAGCCTTCTGTCCGGCTGCTCGGACGAGGCGGGTTTCTTCCGGGGCAAGACCCTCACGATCGTGGTGCCCTATGGCCCGGGCGGGATGGATGGCTACGCGCGGGCCTTGGCGCCATATTTCCAGAAATACCTGCCGGGCGCCACGGTGCGGATCGAAAACATGCCGGGTGAGGGCGGAATTGTCGGGAAGAACTTTGTGTATTCGGCGAAGCCCGATGGGCTCACCCTCTGTTTCGCCACGAGCGCCTCCTCGCTGTTCGCCGAGTGGGCTGGTCTGTCGGATGTCCGCTTCAAGACCGCAAACTTCTCCTTTATCGGACGCATCGGGGCAGAGCCTCACATCCTCGTGGTATCGGCCAAGACGAGGTTTTCGAGTTTCGGCGACATCCTTCGCGCCGGCAGCCTCCGCGTCGGTTTCGCGGGCAGGGGCAGCGACGATTTCTTCGTCGCCCTGGCGACCGCCCGTCTTTTGGGGCTGAAAATGGACGCCCGCAGCGATTATGCCAATGCTGACGATCTCGCGTTTGCGTGCGTGAGGGGCGAGGTCGACGCGATGCTCCTCGCCCATTCCTACCTCCAGCCCCTGATCGACGCCGGAACGGTGCTGCCTGTCGCGGTTTTTGGCGGCTCTGGAGGGACGGCAAATCGAGGGGTTCCCTCGATATTCGATTTCGCGCCCGAGGCTGAAAGGGGACTTTTGGAGTCCATCGTGGACATCTATGCCCTCGATCGCACTCTCCTGGGTCCTCCGGGCCTGCCTCCCTCGCGTCTTGCGGCGCTTCGCCGGGCCCTCGATCGGGCCGTAGCCGATCCGGATTTCGGCGCGACGATGCACAGGCTCGGGTGGCCTTTCGCCTACATGTCGGGGGCGGAAACGCTGGCGCTCCTCGACACGATCCTGAAAAACGAATCAAGCATCAGGCGGCTCGTGCGCGAGAGCGTCAAGGCTGGGCCCTGATGCGCGCTTCGATCGTTCACTCCTCCATCAGGACGCGACTCCTTGTGGCCTTCGCCCTCGTTTCCATCGGGCCGGCCCTCGTGATCACCCTCACGTCGGCCCTGTCCGCATACCGGATCGCCCAGGTACGCAGCTTCGAGCAGCTCGATTCGGTCGTTGCCCTCAGGACTTCGGAGATCCATGAATGGATGAGGGATCTGCAGGTAGATCTGGACGCCCTCATCACCGAACGCGGCCAAACCGAGCTTGTCGAACCCCTCATCGAAGGCCGCGGTGACTCCGGCGCGAGGAAGGGCCTCAAGGACGGTCTTATCTCCAGGTTCAGGGCATCGATGGCGCAGACGGCCATCTTCTCGGATATCCTCCTCCTCGACGGGAACGGGCGGGTCCTCGTCTCCACGAATCCTTCGCTCGAAGGCATGGACGAAGGGATGGCAAGCTATTTCCGGCAGGGGCTTCAGCGGAACTTCCTCACTCCGCCCTATCGCGACCCGGAGCGCCGCGGAAGCGGGGTGATCATCGCATCACATCCCATCGTCGCGAAGGGGAGGGGTTCCATCGGGGTCCTCGCGGGCATAAGCGATATGAAGGTTCTCGATCGCATCATGGCCGAGCCGACGGGGCTCGGGTCGAGCGGCGAGAATTACCTCGTGGGTTCCGATTACCGTCCTTTGACCGGCCTTCGTGGCCCTCTCCGGACGCAGGATGTGCTTCCGCAAAAAGGCGGCCTCGCGCTCGCGCTGCGGAGCAAGCTGGGCGGTCATGGCGCGAGCGACGATTATCGAGGAGTCGGGGTGCTCGAAAGCTATGCGTGGCTGCCCGACCTGCAGGTGGCCCTCGTGGTCCAGCAGGACCGAGCCGAGATTTTCGGCTCGATCATGGCCTTCTTAATTGTTGATTTGATTATCGCCCTCGCGGCCCTGCTGATCACGGCGGTGGCTTCCCTCCTCCTCGCGGGGAGCATCGCAAGGCCTGTGGGTGAGCTGGCGGCGGCGGCCGAGAAGATGGCCGGCGGAGACCTCGACCAGGTCGTCGATATCCCCGGCGTCGACGAGGTTGGCCACCTCGCCGCTGTATTCAACACGATGGCGGCCCGCCTTCGCAGTGTCGTCGGTCAGCAGCGCGCCGAACTCGCCGAGCGGCGCAGGGCCGAGGAGCGGCTGCGGCACGCCCACGAAAGGTCGCTCCAGTATTTCGAGAGCGCCGCGGTTCTCATGGTCGTCCTCGACCGCGAGGGTAGGGTGGTACAGCTCAATCGCAGGGGGCATGAGATTCTCGAATACGAAGAAGGCGAACTGGAAGGTCGCGACTGGTTCGCCTCCTGCCTTTCCGACGGCAGCCGAAACCAGGTCCGCGATTTCTTCGCCGCGACGGTTTCCGGCCTCTCCCCGGCCGTCGAAGCCTACGAGAATCCAGTCGTCACCAAATCGGGCAAGGAACGGATCGTACGCTGGCACAACTCCTACCTCAAGGCGCCTGACGGGACGATCAGCGGGATCCTTTCTTCGGGGGAGGACGTCACCGAGCGCAAACGGGCCGAGGAGGCCATCGAGCGATCGCTCGCGGAAAAGGAGGCCCTCCTCCGCGAATTGCATCACCGCACGAACAACAACATGGGTGTCATCATCGGCCTCCTCGATCTGCAGGCCGAGGAGGCTCGCGATGCGACGCTGCGCACGGCCTTTACGGAGATGCAGGACCGCATCCGCGCGATGGCCCTCGTGCACCAGAAATTGTACCAATCGGGAGATCTTTCGCGAATCAATCTCAGGGAGTACGTCGCCGATCTCGCCAGGCACATGATCGCCAGTTATCGCGTCAACCAGGGGGAGATCGCGGTGTCCTCCGAAATGGAAGAGGTCTTCGTCCTCATCGACACGGCGATTCCCTGCGGACTCATTCTCAACGAGCTGATCTCCAATGCCCTCAAGCACGCATTTCCCGGATCTGCCTCGGGTTCCCTGCGGCTCGGTCTCGGCAGGCGGGCCGACGGACGGATCTGGCTGGAGGTGGCCGACGAGGGGGTAGGACCCCCCTCGGGCTTCGACCCGCGCCGCGACGGTCATATGGGCATGCAGACAGTTTTCGCCCTCGGCGAGGAGCAGCTCAAGGGAAGCGTCGAGTTCGAAATGTCTTCGGGATTCGCCTGCCGAGTCCTGTTTAGGGATGATTTCGTACGCGCGAGAATTTAGCCTCGCGATTTTTCGGCGGGCGGCCGCGCATGGGCGGCAGGCGGGCTCGAGGCGGGCAGCGGGCTTGCTTCTCTCCATTGACCGCGGGCGGGGGCGGGTTTACCCTGCCCTATTCCAATGCATGGATGTGGAGGTGCTTGATGTCGAGGAAGACGGTTATCGGCGCGATGGCTTTCGTCGCGGCCTTTGTGGCGTCGGCGACCATCGCGGGCCAATCGCTGCAGGAGCTCAAGACGAGCTACGAATCGGCCATTCGGGTCGCGGCCGCTTCGCCCGGCGATTATGCCTCGGACTGGAAGGCGGCAGAGGCCGCCCGCAAGTACGGGGATCAGCTCGAGACGGACGATGTCCCCGGCTGGAAGGGCAGTGCCAGGACCGTCGCCAAGGACGGCATGAAGTACGGCGAGCTGGCCTTCAAGCTCAATCCCTCAGGAATAGAAGGCTGGTATTGGTATGGTCTGTGCGTCGGTACCTA
>JAJXVS010000090.1 GCA_021782015.1 bacterium
CGTTCGTAACCACCAAAGCACATTGGAGATTTCACCGGCATGCGTACACGACCCATCATCGCCGCCCTCGGCCTAGCCGCGGCGGCCTCCTTCACCTTCGCCCAGGCCAATTTACCCGACGGCCTGTATGCGAAGATCTACACCGACAAGGGGCCCATCACCCTCATGCTCGATTACGACAAGGCGCCCCTCACGGTCACGAATTTCGTGGGCCTGGCCGAGGGCAGCCTCGACGCGAACAAGGGCAAGCGCTTCTACGACGGCCTCACCTTTCATCGGGTGGTGGCCGACTTTGTCATCCAGGGGGGCGACCCCAAGGGCGACGGCTCCGGAGGCCCTGGCTACCAGTTTCCCAACGAGATTTCCCCCGATCTCAAACATGACGCCGCCGGCATCCTCGCGATGGCCAATGCCGGTCCCGATACCAACGGTTCGCAGTTCTACATCACCCTCGCACCGACGCCCTTCCTCGACGGCAACTACTCGGTCTTCGGAAGGGTGGTCGATGGTCTCGACGTGGTGAAGAAAATTGCCAAGGGCGATGTCATGCGAAAAGTCGAGATCATTCGCGTCGGCGCCGCGGCCAAGGCCTTTACCGCCGACCAGAAATCCTTCGACGAGCGCAAGGTCGCCCTGCTTGAAGCCCGGAACAAGGCGGCCGAGGCCAAGAAAGAGGCCGATGTCGCCTCGATCAAGAAGATGTGGCCAGACCTTGCCCGAAACGGCGACGGCACCTTCTCGAAATTGCTCAAGGTCGGCTCCGGCGCGAGTCCGACTGCGGGCCAGACCGTGTCCGTTTTGTACAAGGGCATGTTCATCGACGGGAGGGTGTTCGATCAATCCAGCGCCCACGGTGGAGCGCCCATCCAATTCCAGGTCGGCATGCATCAGGTCATCCCCGGCTGGGACAAGGTCCTCATGACCATGAAGAAGGGCGAGAAGCGCCTCGTCGTCTTTCCCCCGGAGCTCGGCTATGGCGCCGCGGGAGCGGGCGGGGTCATCCCCCCCAATGCCTACCTCGCCTTCGAAATGGAACTGGTCGACATTAAGTGAGGATGAGGGCGGCGCAAGCCGCCGCCCGGGCGCCGGCCCTCGCAGCAGCCCTGGCGCCGCCCGTCGTTGCCGCCGCCGCCGCCGCCTCGGGGGCTATCGCCGCCCTCGCCCGGCCTACTTTTCTTCTTCGCGCACCTTCCATTTGCCCTCGCTGTGGACAAAGCGGCTGGCCGCCATATCGAGCAAGCGGCCGTCTTCCCCCGCGATCTTGACGCTTCCGCCGAGGGCGTTCACCTCGATCACTCGAAAGAGGGTGCCGTCGAAGGGAAAGCGGACGCCCTCCCCCGGAAGTTCGCGGCGGGCATCGCGGTAAAAGCCGTATTCATAGGCGAGGCAGCAAAGAAGGCGACCGCAGGGCCCCGAGATCTTCATGCTGTTGAGCGAGAGATTCTGGTCCTTGGCCATTTTTATCGAGACAGGCGTGAGCTTGTCCGATACCCCGTGGCAACAAAGCACCCGTCCGCAGACGCCGCAACCGCCCAAAACCCGAGCCTCGTCGCGCACGCCGATTTGCCTGAGCTCGATCCGCGTCTTGAAAACGGACACGAGGTCCTTCACGAGTTCGCGAAAGTCCACACGGGATTCGGCGCTAAAGAAAAAGAGGATTTTGGATTCTTCAAGGAGGTAGTGGGCCGAAACCAGTTTCATCGCCAGACCGCGCGAGTCGATTTTCTGGCGGCAGGTTTCGAAGGCCTTCTTGGCCTTTTCGGCGTTCGCCTCGGCCTTGGCCAGATCCTCATCGGTGGCGACGCGCTCTATTTTGAGGAGCTCATCGGCTGCCAGTCGCGATGGCCTGGCCACCTGACCTTGGACGAGACAGAGGTCCTTCCCGTATCGTGTCGGGGCGAGGACCCTGTCGCCCACCTTGAGTTCGAAGCCCTCGGCCCAGGCGAACCAGGTCTCGTTCGAGAGCCCGCCCTTGACGCGCCACAGGAGCTCCGAAGGAGACCCGCTCGCAGGAGCCGACTCGATTGCATCGTCCGCGGCCGAATCGGCGACGGCCTCGCCTTCGAAGGCCGACGATGGGGCGCTCGCCTCACCATCGTCGGAAATGTCCTTGGCCTCGTCCAGAAGTCGGGCGAGATCCCCATCGTGCTCATCATATCGATCAGACATGCAGTCCCCTAGTGGAGGAGGTCGACGAGCATCCCGTTGATTTCGTCGATCCGCCTGAGTATCTCGAGCCGATCGCGCTGGTTTCGGAGAATCTCCGCCGCGAGCTTCTCGAGGGATTCGTCGATTACCGCGAGTCGGTAGAATTCCTTCCGTTTGAGTATGTTGCCGCCCGAGGTTTTTTTCTCGACCGACCAGGCGTTTTCCACCACGTGATGCACAAAATCCCGGACAGCCTTTTTATAGGCCTGCACCTCGGCTATGGAAACATGCTCCTTCAGTCGGTCGCCTGCCTCGTGCACCGCGTCGAGGAGTTCGCCGATAGCGCCATTGGAATAATCGGCGGCTGGCGACTCGCCGAGCTCCCCGGCGGATTCCTTTTCATCGAGGGCCTTCGTGAGCGAAGAGCGGAATATTCCCTTGCCCCGCCCCGCCTTTTTGCCTTCGTCGCCTTTCCGCTGCGGCAGGGGAATGGGGGCGAAGGGCGAAGGTCCCTCGGGGAAGTCGATCCGCGCCATGTCAGTCGCGGGGCGCTACGGAAGCTTCCCATGCCGGCAAGGGGGAATCCCCTGCCGGGACCTCCTCGGCCCCGGCCATCACCGGAGCAGGCAGGACCGGCGATCCATGGTCGTCTCCAAAGGCGGCGAGGAAACGCAATCCGTCGCCATGGGCCTCGATGAAACGCCGAATTTCGATTTCGGCGCTGGCGGGCCTACCTGTCACCTCGATGTCGCCATGGATGACGGCACCCTCCTCTGCGTCGAGGCGGGAGGAAAAGACATTGCCCAGGACGATCGCGCCGGCGAGGAGGCGAAGGCCTTCGGTGACATAGAGGTCGCCGCGGACCAGGCCGCCGATTATGGCTGACCTCGCGCGGATGGAGGCCTCGACCCTCCCCGATGAGCCGACCACGACCTTGCCGGTGGCACGCGCGGAGCCCTTGAGCCCGCCATCGATACGGAGCATGCCTTCGACTTCAAGATCGCCGGTCACGACGCTGCCGGCCCCGATGAGGGTGTTGACGAGGGAATCGCGGAGTTCGGCCATGGTCAGTCGCTGAAGCTGACGCCGCCGGCCGTGTCGGGGCGGGTCGAAGTGGCCGCGACCGAGTTTGCCCTGATGTTGAGGAATTGCAGCGGATCGATGACGTCGGTGCCCAGGTGAATTTCATAATGCACATGAGGCCCGGTGGTGAGACCCGTATTGCCGATAGTGCCAATGACCTGGCCCTGCTCGACCTTTTGTCCCTTGAAGACCCGGAACGAGGAGAGATGGGCGTAGCGGGTGAAGAAACCGCGCGCATGCTGGATGATGATGTAATTGCCGAAGTCGTTGGCGTAACTCACCGTGACGACCTTGCCATCAGCCGTCGCGACCACCGGATCGCCGGAGCGGTAGGTCGAAATGTCGATGCCTTTATGGATGTACCACTGCCCCGTGAAGGGGTTTTCGTTCTGGCCGTAATACATCGAAATGTGGCCGATGCCGCCCTTGACCGGCCAGATATTCGGAATGCTCGTGAGCACCGAACTCTGATTGGACAGCAAAGCCCCGATTTCGTTGACGGGATCGACGGATTTTTCCAGATAATCCGTCACCTTCTTGAGTTCGGTGACCTCGCGAACCGCGCCCTTGCCTGTTTCATCGGTCGAAAAGAATGAAGCGAGGTCGCCGCGCTGGGTGGCTGCCCCGCCAGAATCGGGGCGTGTGCCAACCATGGCAACGGTTCGGGTGAGGGCCACCTCAAAGCGGCGGGCTGCGGCGACGAGCTTGCCCGTTTCATCCCGCATCGTATCGAGACTGGCCTCGGCATTGCGGAGATCGTGGGATTTGGAGGACAGGGCCGAGGAGGTATCGGTGAAGCGGGTGATGACCACCGCGGTCGCAACGACGGCAATGAGAAAGACGCCGACTATCGCGGTGAGCGCGAAAAAAGAAAGCTGGAAGTTGAAAATGCGCTTTTCGGTATGCGGAATGAACATGACGGTGAGCTTTTGCCGGCCGTTCTTGCGAAGACGGCCAAAGAAGGAAGCGATCGCCGTAAAGCGAGAACGAAACATGCCCGAGAGCCGCACGGTAAAAGCGTTTTCGGCCTTTTTGTAGTTTCTTAGAGTGGACACTCCCGCTCCTCCTCGCACTAACGCTCCGTTAGGCCTTTGGCTGACGCTTCGCTGGGCCTTCGGCCCCACTACGGGTCGAGAGTTACCCACTAGATTATCATTATCACTATCGACCTGTCAAAGGGGTAGTTTACCTCGATTATGCTTCCCGACAAAGAATTGCCCGCCCTTGCGCAGGGCTCCCCGCCTTCCCTTCGTCGTCGGCCTTCTCGATACAATAAGGTTTTGAAAAGCGCGCGGGGACGTAGTACAATGCAAAGACATGCCAACCAAAAACGTTACGAAAACCGCCAACTCTTCGCCGCCATCGCTTCTTTCCACCGAAGGAGGGCTTGCTGTCACCTTTGTGGGCACCGGCGGAGCCTTTTCCAAACGCTTCTACCAAACCAATATCATCGTGGCAAAGGGCGAGACCCACCTCCTCGTCGATTGCGGCACCCGTACACCCGAGGCCCTCGACAAGTTGGGCATCCCCATTACCCGGATCGAGCGCTTTCTCATCACGCATACCCACGCCGACCACATCGGAGGCCTCGAGGAGGCGATGCTGATGAACCGCTATTTCGCGAAAAAAAAGGCGCGCATAATCATAACCGACCTCCTCAGGGGAATTCTCTGGAACCAGAGCCTCCGCGGCGGAGCCTCCTGGAACGAGGTGCACGACGGCAAAGCCCTGAATTTTGACGACTTCTGGCTCCAGGAAAAGCCCAAGCGAATCAGGGGCGGCGACAGGGAACTGGCGACGATTCGGGTCGGCCCCCTCGAAATCGCCCTGTTCAGAACGATGCACATCCCCGATTCGGCGGCCGGCTGGGAAGATTCCTTTCCGAGCTACGGCATGATCTTTGACGGCAGGGTGCTCTTTTCGAGCGATACGCGGTTTGACCCCGGACTCCTCGAATGGACCCAAGGCCTCTTCCCAATTGAAACGATCTTCCACGATGTCCAGCTTTTCTCGGGAGGCGTCCATGCCTCGCTGGATGAACTGTCGAGCCTCCCCGTGGCCACGAGGGCCAAAATGGTCCTCATGCACTATGGCGACAAAATGCCTGAAATGGTCGACAAGGTGGGCGAACTCGGATTCGCGGGCATCGCGGAGCAGGGCAAGACCTACCGTTTCTGATCGCGGCCGGCGCTATGGCCGGCGGCGGCAGGCGACACAGGTAGCTTGTGCGGGCGGCCCGACGCGGCGGCAGGCACGGCGGGGAGCCCTCAGTCGGAGGCGGCGTCCGTTGGCACGAGGGGCAATCGAATGGTGAAACGGGCCCCCGGGCGCGAAAGCTCGCCCGACCCGCGGCCCGTCGAGAAGCTGCCCCCAAGATCCTTGACGAGGCCGGTCACCAGCCTGAAGCCGAAGCCCTTCGAGCGCCCCGGATCGAAGCCGGCCGGGAGGCCCACGCCGTCGTCTATAATTTCGAGGAAGATGGTGGTTCCGACCCTCTGCAGGGTCAGATCGATATGCCCCCCTCCATCGCCGGCGAAAGCATGCTTGAAGACATCGGTGAGCAGCTCATTGGCGACGAGGCCGAGGGAAATGGCCCGCTTTGAATCCATGGAAAGGCCTTCGAGCCGAGTCTCCAGGTGAATGCCCTTGGCAACGGCCGCGAAACTTACGGCGATGTAGTCGGCTATCTTCCCTAAATAGGCGGCCAGGTCGACCGACGCGGAATCCGAGGAAAGAAAGAGCTGATCGTAGAGCTCAACCATCGATTTGACCCTGCCCTGCAGTCGCTCCAGGGAGCCCACAAGGCGGGGATCTGGATCGAGCATCTCCTCGAAATGAATGAGGGCCACGACCGTGGAGAGGCTGTTCTTGACCCGGTGGTTGAGCTCCCGGAGCAACAGGGCCTTCTCCTCGTTGGCCGCACCGAGTTGTTCGACCTTCCCGCGCGATGCGACAAGCATTTCGTGGATTTGGGTGATGACCAGGGCGAAGAAACCATAGGTGATCAATCTCGTCACGATGGTCCACCCGATGATGAACATCGAGTCAAATGGTCGACCCGATCCCAGGCTGGCCAAAAACCAGGTTCCGGTCGCGAGAACGGCCGAAAGGAGGCTCCAGGGCAGGGTAAAGCGAATGGCCACCATGGCGATGGGAAAAAGATAGAAGAGGGTAAAGGACAATTCCCGGTGTTTGGTGAAATCGAAGAGGATCACAAGGCCGAAAAGGAGGATCGACAGGACTCCCCACAGGCCGTCGGACATGTGGTTGAACAGGGAAATTGAAGATTTTGTGTTCATGGTTCTCCACTTCCGAGATCGACCCCGGGCCTCGCCGGAATCCGAAACCGCCCACTCATGGATTATAGCACCGACCTCGCACTATCGCCCGGGTTACCGCCTGTCCACCCTTGCCTCGCGCGAGCCGTCTCGTTACTTTTTACCCACATTCCATACACCGCGAGGTTCCACCCGACATGGCACAGCACCACTTCAAAACCGAGGTTTCGCGCCTCCTCGACCTCATCATCCATTCCCTCTATTCGCACAAGGAAATTTTCCTCAGGGAACTCATTTCCAACGCCTCCGACGCCATCGACAAGCTTCGCTACCTCAGCGTCTCCGACGAGGCCTACAAGGGCATAGCCCTCGATCCGCGCATCGAGGTGCGCATCGACGCCGACCTCAAGCTCTTGACGATAGCGGATAACGGCATAGGCATGGACGAAAAGGAGCTGGAGGAGAACCTCGGCACCATCGCCCGCTCGGGCACCCGCAAATTCCTCGAGAACCTTCCGACCGACGCGAAAAAGGACTCGAACCTCATCGGCCAGTTTGGCGTCGGCTTCTACTCGGCTTTTATGGTCGGCTCGGAGATTTCGGTGACGAGCCGTCGTGCAAGCGCGGGCACCGGCCAAGACAAGGCCTTCCGCTGGACGAGCGACGGCAAGGGCGACTATACGGTTGAAGCCGTCGACAATCTCGAGATCTTCCCTGGCGACGCGAAGAGCCAGGGGACCTTGGTCAAGATCGTCCTCAACGAAGAGGGCGAGGAGTACCTGAGCCGCTGGAAGGTCGAGGAGCTCCTCAAAAAGTACTCGAACCATGTCGCCTACCCCATCCACCTCGTGTCGATGGAGAACGAGTACGACGACAAGGGCAAGGAAAAGGGCAAGAAACAGAAGGACGAGCAGGTCAACGCGGCGAGCGCACTCTGGCGTAGGCCGAAATCGGAGCTCAAGGACGAGGACTACGTGGCCTTCTACAAGGGCTTCGGCGGGGAGTTCGGCGCCTACGACGAGGAGCCCCTCTTCTGGATCCACACGAAGGCCGAGGGCACACTCGAATATTCCTCGCTGTTCTTCATACCTAAAAAGGCCCCGATGGACCTCTACCGTGCCGACTACAAGCCCGGGGTCAAACTTTTCGTCCGCCGTGTCTTCATCACCGACGACGAGAAGGAGCTCCTTCCCGTCTGGCTCCGCTTCGTCCGCGGCGTCATCGACAGCGAGGACCTGCCCCTCAACGTGAGCCGCGAGATCCTCCAGCAGAACCGCGTGATGGCCCAGATCCGCGCCGCCAGCGTCAAGAAGATCCTTTCGGAGATGGCCGACCTCGCCAAGAACAATATGTCCAAATATGAGGAATTCGTCCGCGAGTTCAACCGCCCCCTTAAAGAAGGTCTGTACTCTGACTATTCCAACCGCGAGTCCCTCCTCGGCCTCGTTCGCTGGAAGAGCACAGCCGTCGAGGGCTGGACCAGCTTCGCGGACTACAAGCTGCGCAAGAAGGACGACCAGAAGGCCATCTACTACCTCACGGGCAACGACGAGGACAGGCTCCGAAAGTCGCCCCTCCTCGAGATGTACAAGAAGGAGGGCATCGAAGTCCTCATCTGCCCCGACGAGATAGACGAAATCGTCCTGGGTTCCCTCGGCAAGGTCGATGAACTCGACCTCAAGGCCATCAACCGCTCCGGCGCCGAGGAAGACATCGGCAAGCACGAGAAGGTCGAGCACAAGGACATCGCGAAAAAGGCCTGCGAGCGCGCCAAGAAGATCCTCGGCGACGCCGTCAAGGACGTCCGCCCCTCCAAGCGCCTCGCCGAAACCCCCGCCTGCGTCGTCCTCGACGGCGACGACCCCTCGATCAAGCTGCGGGAGCTCTTCCGCGAGATGGGCAACGAGATGCCCGACATCAAGCCCATCCTCGAACTCAACGGCGGCCACGAGATGGTGAAGCGGCTCGCCGAGGGCGACGACAAGGTGGCCGAAGACGTGGCCCAGGTGCTTTTCGGACAGTCGCTGCTCGTCGAGGGCATTCCCCTCAAGGACCCGGTCGAGTTCGCCGCAAGGATGAACAGGCTGATAGCGGGCTGAGTGTCCGGCAGCGCAGGGAAGCGGGGCGGTCGATCCGGCCGGGGCTTCAGTCGATCCGGCCGAGGCCGCTGCCGCCCTGCCTCAGCCCCCCAAGCCCTTCAATTTGTCCCTAATTTCCGCCGCCTTTTCGTAGTCCTCGGCCTCGATGGCCTTTTCAAGGTCGGATTGGAGAAGCCTCTGGGCGTCGGCGCGTAGGGGATCGGCGTCGATCGCGCCCGAGTCGTTCCCCGTGGCGCCGGGGCGCACCGTCCCCCCCTCGGTGACGAGGTTCACCGAGATGCCGGCCTCGTCCACGACCGATTCGGCGATGAACACCGGGCACTTGCTCCGCACGGCCATGCCGATGGCATCGGAGGGCCGCGCGTCGATCGACAGACTCACCGCATCGCGGAGGATGACGAGGCGCGCGTAAAAGGTGCCTTCTTTCAAGCCGTTGATCTCGATGCGGTCCAGCTGGGCGCCGAGGCTTTCGATCACCGAGAGGAGGAGGTCGTGGGTGAGGGGCCGCGGCACCTCGACCCCGCCGAGCCCGATAAGAATTGCCTGCGTCTCAAGCTGGCCGATGAAAATGGGGACGGCCAGGTCCGAGCCCTTGGGCCGCACGAGAACGACATTGCCCTGGTCCGTCTGCGCGACGGTCCATATATCGGCTTCGACGAAGGTTTCCGCTGCCATGTACCTAGGAGTATAGCCGTAGTCCGACGAGGCGCAACCGGGCTAAGGTCATTGAGGGAGATCGCATGAAGTCGAGCTACGAAAAACCGGATTTTTGGAGTCAGAAGGCCAAGACCGAAGGATATCCGGCGCGCTCGGTCTACAAGCTCGCCGAAATCGATGAGAAGTTCCACCTCCTCAAGGCGGGCGGTCGCTTTCTCGACATCGGGGCCGCCCCCGGTTCCTGGAGTCTCTGGATTCTCCGCAGGCTCGGCGGCAAGGGTTTCCTCGCGGCCGTCGACCTCCAGGGCCTCGGTCCGGAACTCGCGCAGGCGCCATCCTTCGGCAATTTCCGCTTTATCCGCGGCGACCTGTACGCGGAGGAGGTGAGGTCAGAGCTGATCGGCCTTGGCCCCTACGATGGGGTCTTTTCCGACGCGGCGCCCTCGACGACGGGCAATCGCATCGTCGACCAGGGTGCCTCGGAAGCCATTGTGGAATCGGTGCTCGCCTGGTCCTACGATTGCCTCGCGCCGGGAGGATCCCTCGTCGCCAAGATCTTCCAGGGCGGGGCTGAACGCTCCCTGATGGATGGCCTTCGCCAACGCTTTGCCGCCGTTCGCGGCTTCAAGCCCAAGGCCTGCCGCGCCGAGTCCTTCGAGACCTACCTCGTGGCGACGGGATTCCGCGGCTGACGAGGGTTCATTCCCCCGCCCTCCGTCCACATCCCGCCCCCGATTGCACCTAGAAAATGCGGAACATGGTCACCAGGTCGTTGACGCGCCCAAAGGCCTGGCCGACGATGTCGATGTCGAGCTCGGATTCGACCCAGCTCTGGACCGTGAAAAAGAGCGTCGACATGATGGTGACGGCTGCCAGCCGAGGCACCAGGCCCTTGCGGAGCTGGCCCATGTCCGCGGCCTCCACGAAGGCCGACTCGGCGGCGGCATTGTCCTCGTCGCGCAGCTCGTTGACGCGCTTTTTCATGCTGTCGTAGCCCCGGAACACGTGTTCGGCGTGGAGGGCGAGGTAGGCGAAATCCTTGTTCTGCCCGAAGAGCTCCAGCGAGGACTGGGTGGCCCCGAGCACGCGGTCAAGGCCCTTTTGCGGCCTGTTGAAACTGGCCGTGATCCGCGAAAAATGATTTTCGAAGACAAAGAACAGGCCCTCGAAAAGCCCGTCGACCCCGTCGAAATGGCGGAAGATTGCCGGCTCCGTGATGCCCGCCTTTTGGGCGATGTTCTTGAGCGTGGCGGCCCGGGGCCCGCTCTCGCGGATGACCGAAGCGGCGGCCCGGAGCACGGTCGTTTTGGCGCGGCTATAGGGCCAATCGGGACTGCTGTCGATAAAATCCATAGTCACCTCTTCAGGAGCAATTGCATCTTTCTCGCCTGGGATGAAGGTCCACGCAGCCAGGACAATCGCGCGATGTTGCGCAGCAGACCGATGACGGTCGCCGCGGCGAGCCATCCGGTCAGTCCGGGCTCCCATTCGAACATCCAGCCCCAGTCGACCCGGCTTCCCAACAGGTAGCCCAAGAAGGTCGGCATGGAAAGAACAATTAATAACCTGAAAAGGATACCGATAAGGCACCTGATTCTCGCGAAAAGGAGGGGAAAATCGCTACCCTTCGCCTCGGATCGGCCTTTGGCGCCGCGGGCCCAGGACATGGCGCTCCCCGTGGATGCGGAAAGCGCGAGGATGTGGATGGCCGCCGCTATGCCGAGGAGGATGGCGAGACGCCCGAAGGGCGGAGGGGGTTCGGTACTGTCGCTCATGAGGATCGCGTGCGCCCCCTCGAGGAGGGTCGGCAAGACCAATTTCGAAATCAAAAGGCCCGAGCTGGGAACCAAAATGACGATACCGGCCTGGCGGTCGGGCCAAAGGCCAGCGATCGCCGAAAAGGCCATGCCCGAAGACTCGATGCGAAGCTCGGCTTCCTTGCCTGCTTTGACTCGCCACCCATAATAGTCGCTTGCCGAAGATCCGGCGGACTGGGGCGCACGAGTACCGGCCCGGCCGAGAACATTGACCCCCCCGAAACCCGGATTGACCAGGGCAGCCATGAGCCGGGTGAAATCGGGGGCGGTCGAGACGACCCCCGTGGCGGGAACCCGCGACGGCGAAAGGTCTTCCGACTTGGGAAAGGCCGTCCAGAAGAACTGGGTGGCTCCCTGCGGAAGGCGATCCGAAGCCGTCTCACCGTCGGCCTCGCTTTGCTTCATGCCGAGGGGCACGAAGATTTCGCTCGTGGCCAGCTTGGCGTAGCTTTTTTTCGTCGCCCTCTCCACCGCCAGGCCGACAGCCTCGTAGCCCGTCTCGATGGGCAGGATTTTTTCTCCGGAAGCGCCCTGGGGCTTGGCCGTCGCCAGGATGCGCACGGCTGCGTCAAGATTCCTGGCACCGCTGTGGCGATCATCGAAAGAAAGCGGCGAAAGGCCGCTCGTCTGCGTAAGGAACTCCCTCAAGGTGATGGAAGCGAGGGCCGGCCCTCCCGCGCGCAGTTCGGGCAGGAGCTCCGAGGCCGCCTGATCGAGATCGATCTGCCCATCGGCGGCGGCCCGGGCGGCCAGGGTTCCGGTGATGGCCTGCGAGAGGGAGCCGATGGCCATGGGCGTGAAGCTCTCGAGGGGTATGCCTCGGGCGTCTTCGCCCCAGGCGCCCACGAAATCGGGGGATCCGTATTTGACGGAGGCGACGGTAAGGCCGATGAGCCCCTGCCTTTGTCGCTCGGTGGAGAAGAAGGAGCCGAGGTCGTTATAGCGCTCGGGCACGAGATCGGGGAGATTGAGAATGAGGAGGGCGGCCGCGACGACAATCGCGAAGGGCAGAATCCGCTTCAAAAGCTTCATCGCCGACGAGGATAGCATGGAGTGGGTCGGACTGACAAACTCGTCAACCCGACCGCCTCCACCAGCCCTGGTTCGTCGCGGCCATGAAAATCAGAGGCTGAAAAGGAGCTCCTGATAGGTGGGGAAAGGCCAGAGTCTCGCGTCCACGAGCTTTTCGAGGGCATCGGTGGCGTCGCGAAGCTCGTCCATTTTGGGAACGACGCTTTCACGGTAGGTCTTGGCGAGGGCGAGGGGCTCCTCTACCGATTGAGCCGAAGCGAGGGCCGCATCGAGGCGTTCGAGCTTGTCCGAGAGGGTCTGGAGGAATCCCGCCAGCCTTCTGCAGAGGATTTCCTGGGAGGCCGCCGGGGCTCCCGCAGCCGCGATGGCAGCCGCCTCGGTGGCCAACTTCGCGGCGAAGGTGGTCGCCACGGGGAAGATGGAGCGGCGCACCATGTCGACCATGACGGCAGCCTCGATATTGATCTGCTTGGCGTAGCGCTCGAGGTAGATGATGGTGCGGCTTTCGATTTCTTCCTTTGTAAAGACGCCGAGGCGGCTGAAGAGGGCCACGGCCTCGGGCTTGGCGAATTCGGGTATGGCCTCGACGGCTGAACGGAAACGGGGAAGGCCTCGGCGTTCGGCCTCGGCAGCCCACTCTCCGGAGTAGCCGTTGCCCGAGAAGATCACACGGCGATGGGCGCGATAGGATTCGGCGACGATGGCGAGGACCTCGGCGTCGACATCCTTGCCAGCGGCCTTGGCCTTTTCGAGACGATCGGCCCAAACCGAGAGGACGTCGGCCACCACCGCGTTGATGATGGTGGTCGGGGTGGCCACCGACTGGGAAGAAGCGACCATGCGGAACTCGAACTTGTTGCCCGTATAGGCGAAGGGACTGGTGCGGTTGCGATCGGTCAGGTCGAGGGGAAGTTTGGGCAGGGAACCGGCCGCCATGTCGAGGTGGCTGGCGGCGGCTGCCTTGCCGTTCCCGTTCGCGCTCTTGCCGGCATTGCGCGAGACGACGTCGTCGAGAATGCCTTCGAGGCTGTCGCCTATGAAAATCGAGATGACCGAGGGTGGGGCCTCGTGGCCGCCCAGGCGGCGGTCATTGCCGGCCGTGGCCGCCGAGGCGCGCAAGAGCCCCGCGTTGCGATCGACCGCCTCGATGACGGCGCTGAAGAAGAGAAGGAAGCGGAGATCCTTGGCCGGATCGCCCTCGGGTTCGAGGAGATTGGCGCCCGTGTCGGTGCCGATGGACCAGTTGATGTGCTTGCCCGAGCCGTTCATCCCATCGAAGGGCTTTTCGTGGAGGAGGGCCGCCATGCCATGGCGGCCGGCCACCTTCATCAGGGTTTCCATCACGAGCTGGTTGTGATCGGCCGCAACATTGGAGGAGGCGAAGACGATGGCGAGTTCGAACTGGTTGGGAGCGACTTCGTTGTGCTGGGTCTTGGCTGCGACGCCCATGGCCCAGAGCTCGGCGTTGACCTCGCGCATGAAGGCTTCGACCTTTTCGGGAATGGCGCCGAAATAGTGGTCGGAAAGCTCCTGGCCCTTGGCGGGCACCGAGCCGAAAACCGTGCGGCCGGCCAGGACAAGGTCGGGGCGGGCCTGGAAATACTCGCGCTTGATGAGGAAGTATTCCTGCTCGGGGCCGACCGTGGAGGTGATTCGCGTCGTCGCCGTATCGCCGAGGGCCCGGAGCACCCGCATCGCGGCCTTGTTTATGGCGTCGCCCGAGCGGAGGAGGGGCACCTTCTTATCGAGGGCGTGGCCATAATAGGAAATGAAGGCCGTCGGGATGCAGAGGGTGACGCCGCTATTCGTGCTCTTGAGGAATGCCGGGCTCGTGGCGTCCCAGGCGGTGTAGCCGCGGGCCTCGAAGGTGGCGCGGAGGCCACCGGAGGGAAAGGAGGAGGCGTCGGGTTCGCCCTTGATGAGCTCCTTGCCGGAAAAGGCCATGATGACCCGGCCTTCTCCAGCCGGAGCGATGAAGGAATCATGCTTTTCCGC
>JAJXVS010000091.1 GCA_021782015.1 bacterium
CGGCGCGGGCGGCGCGGGCGGCGCGGGCGGCGCGGGCGGCAGCGCGGCGAGCGGCGCGGATGTGCGCGACTTTCGCGAGGCCTCCTGGGACGAGGCCCTGAGCATTGTTGCCGAGAAGTTAGGCGAAACAGCCGACCGCTTCGGGCCCGACTCAATCCTCGCGCTGGCGAGCGCCGGTTCGGTGGGGGCCCTTCATTCGACCTCGGATTTGGCGGAGAGGTTCCTCGGGCTGTCCGGTGGTTTCACCCATTTGGAAGGTTCCTACTCGACGGGGGCCGCCCGGGTCGTCCTCCCCTATCTGCTCGGCCCGCAATGGCGGACTTCGGGCTTCGACCCTGCGACCATGCGCCATTCGAAAATGATCGTGCTCTGGGGAGCCAATGTCCTCGAAGCGCGCCTCGGTTCCGAGATTCCCGCCAGGCTCCTCGAAGCCAAGGCCAGGGGTGCGACGATCGTCGTCGTCGATCCGAGGCGCAGTCTGACGGTCGAAAGGGCGGCCACCTGGCATGTCCGCTGCCGGCCGGGAACCGACACGGCCCTCATGCTCGCCCTCCTCGAAGTCCTCCTCGAAGAAGGTTTAGCTATGAGGGATTGGGCCATCGGGCGCTCGGTCGGATTCGAGGCGCTGGAGCGGTATGTTTTGGGCGACGCCGACGGCCTTCGAAGGGGACCCGAATGGGCGCAGCCGATCACGGGAGTGGGCGCCGGCGAGATTCGTCGTCTGGCGAGGGCCTGGGCGGCGGCAAGCCCGACGATGCTCCTTCCCGGCTACTCGATCCAGCGCGTCCGCGGCGGGGAGGAACCATATCGGCTCACCCTGGCCCTCCAGCTCGCGACGGGCAACTTCGGCGCCCCGGGTGGCTCGACGGGATCGCTCAACAATCGTCTCCCGACGCCACGTATTGGTACAATCGATTCGCCAGGAGCGGAGGGGCGGCCCGCCCTGCCCCTCCTCCTCTGGCCCGACGCCATCCTCGGCGGCCGGGCCACCGGCTTTCCGACCGACATTCGCGCGGCCCTCATTGCCGGCGGCAACTGGCTGGGACAGGGGGCCGATGCGCGAAAGAGCGCCCGGGCCCTCGACGCCCTCGATTTTTCCGTCTGCCTCGAAATGTTCCCTACACCGACGGCCCTCCGTTGCGACGTGATCCTGCCTGTCGCCTCTCCCCTGGAAAAGGAAGACATCGGGATCCCCTGGCTCGGCAATTGGCTCGCCTACAAACCGAGGCTCTTCGCGCCGGCCGGCCTTGCGCGGAGCGATTATACCATCTATGCCGAACTTGCCGAGCGCATGGGATTCGGCGAAGCATTCACCGAGGGAAGGGACGAGGCGGCCTGGGTGGCTCTTTTCCTCTCAGGCTCCGAGATTCCCGACATCGAGGCCTTTCGCCGCGACGGCTTCTGGCTCGCGCCCGATCAGGAACGCGTCGGCCTCGCCGATTTTGCCCGCGACCCGAAAAACCATCCACTCGGCACGCCCTCGGGAAGGGTGGAGCTTGCGAGCGAAGCCTGGGCCGCGGAACGGGGCGGTTCGATCATCCCGCTCTGGCCACCGCTCAGGCCAGATGCCTCCTTCGGCCCAGAAGGCGTAAATTTCGACGAGGGAGCCCATCCTTCGGAGGCTGAGGCACCACTGGGCGAGTTCCTTCTCGTGAGCCCGAAGGTGGGACACCGCACCCATTCCCAGGGAGGGGACCCTGCGAGCGTCGCCCGCTCGGGCGGCCATTTCCTTTCGATGCACCCCGACGACGCGGCCTCGCGGGGCCTTCGCGATGGCGATCTTGTAATAATAACTAGTATGAAGGGTGGCGATCACAGGGGCGAGGGTGAGGATGAGGGTTTGAGTGAAGGCTCTTGCGCCCGGGCGCCATTGCGCCTCGACGAAGGCATCATGATCGGCGTCGTCTCGCTGCCGGAGGGAATCTGGCTCCCCCTCGATAGCCGCGACTACGGCGCTTCGTCGTCGCCTAACCTACTCAGTTCGACCCTCGACCATGGCCCGGCCGTGGCCGCTTCGATGCACGGACTCAGGGTGAAGGTGTCGCGCGCGCCCGAGCCCACACCCGAGCCCACACCCGAGCCCACGCCCCATAGCGCAGCGATGATGCCCTGAAATCCGTAACGGATGCACTGGAAGATTCACATCGGATTGGGTACCTTTATCCCGTCCATGATCAAAGGAGTAGCCATGATCGACCAGCAGAAGGTGCTCGAAGCCCTCGGCACCATAATCGACCCCGATTTCCACAAGGACATCGTGAGTCTGGGCTTTGTAAAAAACATGAAGATCCAGAGCGACCATGTCGCCTTCGACATCGAACTCACCACACCCGCATGTCCGGTCAAGGTGGAGTTTCAAAAACAGGCGGAGGCCGCCGTGCTCGCCGTTCCCGGCGTGAAGAGTGTCAATGCAAACATGACCGCCAAGGCCCGCAAATCGGCCAACGCAACGCAGACGCCTGGCCTCGCAAAGGTCAAGACCATCATCGCCGTCGCCTCGGCCAAGGGCGGTGTCGGCAAGTCGACGGTCGCTGCCAACATCGCGAGGGAACTCGCGCGCCGCGGCTTCGCCACCGGCCTCCTCGACGCCGACATCTTCGGCCCCTCCATTCCCACACTCTTCGACGTGCATCGCCCCAAGCTTTACCAGGACGAGGACAACCTCATCGTCCCCATCGAGATTTCGGACCTGGGCGCTGACGGGAAGGCGGGTCGAGGCCTCAAGCTCATGTCCTTCGGCTTTCTCCTCCCCGAGGGCCCGGCGATCCTCCGCGGTCCCCTCGTATCGCAATACATCCAGCAGCTCCTCGGTCAGGTGAAATGGGGCGAACTCGAATACCTCATCGTCGACATGCCTCCCGGCACCGGCGACGTCCAGCTCACCATAACGCAGACAATTCGGCTCTCCGGGGCCGTCATCGTCACGACCCGCCAGGCCTTGTCCCTCGTGGACGTGGAGCGCGGCATCGAAATGTTCGAAAAGGTCAAGGTTCCGATGCTCGGCATCGTCGAGAACATGGCCTACTTCGTCTGTGACAATTGCGATAAAAAGCATTACCTCTTCGGGCCGGCAGGACGCACCAGCCTCACCGAGAAGTACGGCCTCGAGACTCTCGTGCAGATCCCGATCAACCAGGATATCGTGTCGGGCCTGAACCGCAACGTCTCCAATCCCTTCATCGGCGAGCTCGTCGACAACATGATCCGGGCCGAGGGAAAGCGGAGCATCGAGGAGCTGGCGCTGCCGAAGGTGGAAAACGGTCCGGCCGGCCTCTCGGTGACCTGGCCCGACGGTTCCAGGGGTTTCGTGGCCCATCGCGATCTCAGGGCCGATTGCCACTGCGCCACCTGCGTCGACGAAAATTCCGGCGAGCGCCTCCTCAAGGACGAAGACATCCCAGACGACATTTCGGCGCTCGAAGTCGAGACTCTGGGCAATTATGCCCTTCGCATCTCATGGAGCGACGGGCACAATACCGGCATCTACCCCTGGACGCAAATCAGGAAGTGGGCCGAAGCGGGAAAGCCGGCGCGCTGAGGCGAGGATCGGACTGTGGCCGCCGGGCCGTTGCCATCGTCACGCGGTGGCGGTGGCGGCAGCGGGGGCCGTGGCGGCCCGGCCCTACATCCCCTTCCTGAGCTTCGGATCGAGAAGATCGCGCAGTCCGTCGCCGATGAAATTCGCGCCGACGGCCATGGTCAGAATCGCGAGGCCCGGGAAGGTGGATATCCACCAATAATTGAAGTTGAGCGCCCCGTCGGCGACCATCGCGCCCCATTCCGGTGTCGGAGGCGGGGAGCCAAGGCCAAGGTAGCTCAGACCGGAGAAGAGCAGAATCGCGTTGCCAAAATCGAGGGTGGCGAGCACCAGCATCGGACCCAGGCTATGCGGCAGGATTTCGATGAAAAAAACGCGAAGATGCGAGGCACCCAGCGATCGCGATGCTTCGACGTATTCCTCGTTCTTGTTCGCGATCACCATGCTGCGCATGACCCGCGCATAGTTGGGCCACCAGATCACTACCATCGCGAGCAAGGAATTGAAGAGGCTCGGCCCCAGTGCCGCGGCGATGGTCATTGCGAGAATGATGCCTGGAAACGCGAGGACCATCTCCGAAACGCGCATCATTACATCGTCGACAATGCCCCCGACATACCCCGCGATCCCGCCGTAGATGAGACCGAAGGTAGAGGCGAGGGCGATGGTCGTCAATCCCGCGAAAAGGGAAATCCGGCTGCCCACGAGGACTCGGCTCAGGATGTCGCGCCCGATGCTGTCCGTTCCGAACCAATGTGCCCCCGTGGGCGGTTGGAAACGGATCGCGAGGTTCTGGGCCAGGGTGTCGTAAGGAGCGATCCAATTCGCCACCGCTGCGATCACAATCCAACCAATGAATAGAACAAAACCCATCGTGAAGGTGGCATCGCTCTTCATGAGCTTGCGCAGCATTACTCGTACCTCACTCTCGGATCGAGGACGCCGTACAGAATATCAACGACCAGATTGATTATGACATAATTAATTGCAATAAGGATCGAGACACCGATGATCGCCGGAAAATCGAGATTGCTCGCGGCCTGGTAGGCATACCGCCCGATTCCGGGCCAGGCGAAAATGGTCTCGACGAGAACCATGCCCCCGAGGAGGTTCCCGAATCCGAGACCGATGACCGTGACCACGGGGATGAGGGCGTTGCCGAGAGCATGTCGCGTGATCACCTCTCTTTCGGCCAGCCCCTTGGCCCTTGCGGTCCGGATATAGTCCTGAGAGAGGATTTCCAGGAGGCTCGAGCGTGTAGTGCGCGTGATAAGTCCCATGGTGAAAGCCGCAAGGACCAGGCCGGGCAGCACGAGATGTGAAAGCGCGTCCTGGGCCGTAGCCAGGTCACCGGCGAGAAGGGAGTCGAGAACGAATAACCCGGTGACGGTGTGGGGAGCCGAGAATCTGGGGCCGAGCCGTCCCGGCCCAGGGGCGATTCCCAGCACGACATAGAACAGCAGGAGGACCATCAGAGCCAGCCAAAAACTCGGAACCGAAGCTCCCAACACAGACATCCCGCGGATAAGCCGATCCACGCCCGTATTCCGCTTGATCGCGGCGATCACTCCGAAGGATATACCGAAGACAACTGCGATAACCATGGCGAATACAGCAAGTTCCATGGTGGCGGGGAAATACTGGGCGAGATCCATGGAAACAGGACGTTGCGTCCTGATGGAAAGACCGAGATCTCCCTTGAGCAGGGCACCCAGATAGATCGCGTACTGGACAGCGAGCGGCTTGTCGAGGCCCCACTTGGAACGGAAAGCTTCGACCATCTCCTTGTTGTCCATGTTGCGCTGGCTCAGGTTGGCGAGGACCGGGTCGCTCGGAACCGTATGCGAGATGATGAAGACGATGAGCGAAACGCCGATGATGAGGAAGACAAGGAAAAACATCCTGCGTACTATGAATTTAAGAAGTCCCACTCGTATGCCCCCTCGAATCCACCAGCCTGGTATCATCGGCACCACCGGCAGGCCGCGATGCGGCGCCGGCCGGCGGTGCCGGGCCGATGGCTACCGGCCCGGGTTTCCTCAGCGGGAAATCGCCGCCAGGTTCAATTTGTAATAATCGTTATAATAGGCACCTTCGAGATCCGAGGCATAGGCGTATTGCCTGGCGCTCTGGAGGAGAACGGCGAAAGCCGTATCGGCGTCCATCATTTCCTGGATCGACTTGAGGTCTGCGGCACGTGCCTTGGGATTGGTTTCCACTGCCGTCTTCTCGCCGAGGGCTGCGAGTTTCGGATCCATGGCGGCCGTCCAATTCGCGCGCAGCCCAACAGAGTTCCCCGGCAGGAAGGCGAGCTGGTTGTTCGGATCAGGATAGTCGGGGCCCCAATACCAGAGAGACAGGGCCTGCTTTCCCTTCCTGTAAGGATCGAGCGCTACCATGATGTCCGAAGTCTTGATGTCGGTATCGATGTTAATCTGCTTGAGATCGCTCTGGATCTTCTGCGCCAGGGTGGGAAGGTCCATGCCCTCAACGGTCTGGGTCGGGACCTCGAAGGTCGTCTTGAAGCCGTTCGGGTACCCGGCCTTTTTCATGAGTTCCCTCGCCTTCGCGAGATTCTGCGCCGTCTTCGGATCGCGAGGCGGCACGGTGCCGAAGAAGCCGACCTGGAAGGGGGCGACCGGAGTGATCGAGCCTTCGCCGGCGATCGTCTGCATACCGACATAATCTAGGGCGAGGCGGATGGCCTTCTGCACGTCGGGATTGGCGATCGGTCCTCCGACGGCTGGGTCGCGATTCATCAACATGAAGGTGAGGGTCATCGACTGGGCCTTGGCCACCGCGATTCCCTTCAGGCCCTTGACCTGCTTGACCTGCTCGGGACCGAGGTTAAAGGCAACATCTATGTCCTTCTTCTGAAGCATCATGAGTTGTGTGCCCGGGTCCTTGATCGACTTGAGCGTGACTTTGTCGAAATAGGGCGCTTTCCCCCAGTAGTTCTTGTTGCGGACGAGCACGACCTCCACTTGGGGAGTATAGGACTCGAGGATGTAGGGTCCCGAGCCGGCGGAATGACCGTCGAACCAGAGCTTGGCCTTGTCGCTGGTTGCGGCGTCGGCCGCGTTCGTCGCACCGTGGGCCATGGCCGTCTTGCTATCAATGATGGCATAGACATTCGAGGTGACCTTGGTGAGGAAGGACGAATCCTTGGCGGAGAGCCTGAAGACTACCGTGTAATCGTCGGGCGCGGAAACCGAGGAAACCCCCTCCGCGAGGAAAGCCCCGTTGCCTTTGAGGTTTATCGCCCGCTCGACGCTC
Source organism: bacterium (assembly GCA_021782015.1). Taxonomy (GTDB): domain Bacteria; phylum Spirochaetota; class Spirochaetia; order Treponematales; family Rectinemataceae; genus CAIJMU01. The sequence continues at coordinate 6,815 of JAJXVS010000091.1, forward strand.
CACTTGACGTCATTCGCGGTGAGGGGATTTCCACTCGCGAATTTGATGCCCTTCCTGAGCTTGAAGGTGTAGGTCAGCCCGTCGGGGGCGATGGCGTAACTCTCCGCCGCCCCGTACTTGATATCTTCGGTGTTGGTCTCGAATTGCATCAGCGTGTCGTAGGTCGGATGGAGAACCATCAACGAGTATGCCTCGTAGGCGAGGGCCGGGTCGAAGGTCTGATAGTCGGGGTCGAGGGCGACGATGAGTTGCCGCCCTTGCGCCGAAGCCGCGCCGGCGGCCGTGAACGCGGCCGCGAGCGCGAGAACGATGGACATTCTCCTGATTCCCATACTTTTGCCTCCTCCGTGAACAAGTCTCGAATCGACGGGCCTAGTCCCGTCTCGTGGCGGATTGTCTCAGCTTTGTGTCGCTCCCCCCTTTCCCTTTTCGTCGGATAGGTGGCAGGCAACCAAATGCCCTCCCCCGAGGTCCCTAAGCTCCGGCTCGATTCTCGCGCATGCTTCCATCGCGCTCGGACATCGCGTGTGGAAGCGACACCCCCCGGGCGGGGCGATCGGGCTGGGAACATCCCCCGCGAGAAGCATTCTCCCCTCGGGCCTCCGTTCCGGATCGGCCACCGGTACCGCCGCCAGCAGGGCCTTCGAATATGGATGGAAAGCCCTCCGATAGATGTCCTCATGGCTGCCGAGTTCGACAATCTTCCCGAGATACATCACGCCCACCCTGTCGCTTACGTGGTGGACGACACTTAAATTGTGGGAAATAAAAAGATAGGTGAGCCCATAATCGGACTGAAGGTCCTCCAGAAGGTTGATGATCTGCGCTTGAATGGACACGTCGAGGGCGGAGACCGCCTCGTCGCACACGATGAAGCCGGGCCTCAGCGCGAGGGCGCGGGCGATACCGACCCGCTGTTTCTGCCCGCCTGACATTTCGTGAGGATAGCGGCTGAGGTGCCAGGATGAGAGCCCGACGCGCTCGACAAGCTCGGCAACCGCGGCCGCTCGCTCCGCCTTCGTACCAATTCCATGTATTATGAAAGGCTCGAGCAGAATCTGGCCGACGGTCCTCCTGGAGTTGAGGGAGGCACTGGGATCCTGGAATATGAGCTGCATTTTGCGACGCAACTCCTTCATGGCGCGTCCGCGACGGGAAAGGACGTCGACATCGCCGAAGCTCACGGACCCGCCGCTCGCCCGGTAGAGACCGAGAATCGTCCTTCCGAGCGTACTCTTCCCGCAGCCGGATTCCCCGACCAGCCCGAGCGTCTCGCCGCGATAGATGTCGAAGGAAACGCCATCGACGGCCCTGACGCGAGCCTTCGACAAGGAAAGGCCCCGGCCGACCTGGAAGTGCATCTTGAGATCGCGCACCTTGACGAGAACCTCGTCACTCATTTCCGGCGCCTCCCTCAGGTTGTCGCAACCAGCAGCGAACTGATCGTCCGCCCGGAAAATCTACGAGATCTGGAGTCCTGGCAATGCATATATCTTTCGCGTATCCACAGCGCGGGGCGAAGGCACAGCCTTGAGGCGTCTCGAAGGGTCCCGGCACGATGCCTTCTATCGCGCTTAGGCGGCCCCTTTTTTCGGAAATTCTCGGTATCGACCGGAGAAGTCCTTCAGTATACGGATGAAGAGGCGACCGGAAGAGTTCTTTTATCGAGGCTGATTCGACTATCCTGCCCGCATACATCACCAACACGCGGTCGCAAATTTCAGCCACGACCCCCAAGTCGTGTGTGATCATGATTATCGCCGAATCGATATCGGAACGAAGAGCCTTCATCAATTCGAGGATTTGCGCCTGGATCGTCACGTCGAGCGCGGTAGTCGGCTCGTCGGCGATGAGAAGCTTGGGCCTGCAGGCGAGAGCCATGGCTATCATCACCCTCTGCCGCATGCCGCCGGAAAGCTGGTGGGGGAATTCCCCGAAGACCCGCTCCGGGTTGGGAATTCTGACATGACCGAGAATCTCGATGGCCTTTCGACGAGCCTCGTTCTTCGTTCCCCCATGGTGTATGAGAATGGACTCCATTACCTGGCGACCGCAGCTGTGAATCGGATTCAGCGAAGTCATGGGTTCCTGGAAGATCATCGCGATCTCGTTGCCCCTGATGGCGCGCAGCTCCTCGGGGGGGAGGCGAAGCATATCCCTTCCTTCGAACGAGATGCTTCCCTCGCTGATCCTGCCGGGAGGGTCGGGAATGAGATTGAGGATGGAGAGCGCGGTGACACTCTTGCCGCAGCCGCTTTCGCCGACGATCCCGAGGGTCTCGCCCCTGCTCAAAGAGAAACTGACGTCGCGCAATGCCACATGCGTGCCCTCGGCCGTCCCGAACCGGACGGAGAGCTTCTTGATTTCGAGCAACGCGGCGGTCGATTGCGTGGCGCCAGCCATCAACTCTGCTCCTTGCGTTCGGCCCGCGAAGGCGTAATCGGCTTCGCGGGAGAAAGGGACAGCTTAGTTGACTCACGTTGCGCTGTCAAACGCGCGCCGAATCTCGGGCCCGCCCGGCGATCACCCCGACTTCGCCTGAAGATCGCACACTTGTCCGAGCCTGGGCCCTATCGCATTTTCCTCAGCCTGTATTGATCGAAGCGTGTCTGGGTATAGGAGAGCGATGGCGCCGTCCCCGAGCTACAAAAAGAAGCCAGTGTCATGACCATGGTAGATAAATCGAGGCTACCTGAAAGGGATATCGCCTCAGCGTCGACATTGAGACCTGAAAGGCTCAGGGCGAGGAGCGGGAGTCCTTCGATCTCTGCCACGACATCGGCGAAACCCATCATCTCGCAGCCTAGTCCATCTATGACGAACATTGCCGAAAGGGTACCGTACCCTCGATCAAGCAATCGAAACGATAGGCGTTTGGCAGGATCGAAGTCGTCGCCCCACTCGCCATCGAGGATTGAAGTGGAATCGGCCGGCATCGAAGCAGGCTGGGCCGCGGGAAACTCCGGAATGTTCTTCCTGGAATCGTCCGCCCTTCGGGAAAAGACGAGTTTATCAAGATGGCGACCGATGCGCGCCTGCCCGGGCGATTCGACGGTCGCTACCATATCGTGAAGCAAGATCAGGCGTTCGCTGTCCGCCTCGCCGACCCTTTGCCCACCCAGTGCTGAAACCCAGTGCCAACTGGGATCCGGAGCCTCGGGACCCATGGATCTCCAGGATATTGACAAGGCGAGGCTCTGACCCCGATCCGGCACGGCACCCCTCGGGTCAGCCCAGCCTAGCAAGGGATAGGTTCCGGTCGAACCTGTTGTCGACGAGTACCGCCCGCGGATGCGACCGTCCGGCGACATCGACACCGTCATCACCGATCCGTACTCATTCTGCCATGTTCCGTCAATGCCCACGATTCCTCCTTCGCCGCGGCCGCCCGGCTGTGGCGGCCCGGCCCTACATCCCGATCAGCGCGACGCCCGCCAGGGCGAGCCCCAGACCGGCGGCGCGGGCGGGCGGTATTCTTTCCTTCATGAACACCCGCGCCAGCACCACGGTGGGCGCGGGAAAGAGCGACGATACGACCGAAGTAATTGAGAGCAATCCGATCCTCGAGGCGAGGAGAAAAAGGATGTTCGCCCCCATGTCAGCGAGGCCCGCGATGACGGCCGTCGGCCGGCTTTCGGGAGCCAGGCGGAGGGAGCGTCCGGTCGCCAGGGTCACGAGGAGCAGAAGGGCGAGGGAGGTCGCGCGCGCGATGAAGGCGGGCCAGATGCCCGAGGCATGGCCAGTTCGCGAGAGCGCAATGAAGAAGAAACCGAAACCGACGCCAGCCGCCAGCCCGTGCAGCAGGGAGTCGAGTCTCCTCGCCCTGTCTTTCGAAGAGCCGTGATCCCAGGTGAGCAGGAAGATGGCGGGCAGGCAGAGGAAGCCGCCAATCAGGGCGAAGACGGAGGGGCGCTCGCCGAGGGCCAATCCAGCGATCGCGGGAATGAGGGCCGAAATCAAGGCCGACAAGGGGGAGACAATGGCGACCATGCCCCGGGCGATGCCGCGATAGAGAAGGAGGATTCCCAGAAGTCCGCACAGCCCGGCCAGCGCGGCCCAGACGACATCGCCAAGACCGGGGAAACGCGAACCGTCTACCAGGGCGAAGACGAGGGCGAGCGCCGCGCCCCCGATCTGCGAAATCGTCACAACTGCGATAAGTTGACTTTTTCGCGATGCGAAGCCCCCGGAAAAGTCCCCGATGCCGTAGAGGAGGGCGGAGAGAAGCGACAGGATGACGGACATGTTCCGACTATAGCCCGCGCGCCTTCGTGACGGCTACCTGCGATTGTACCAGAGCCCCCCGAAGATGAGCGCGAGGCCGAGCGCGAAGCGGAACGAGAGAGATTCCCCCGCGAACAGGGCTCCGAGAAGGATGGTGAGACCGGTTTCGAGGAAGAAGGTGACCGATCCCTTCGAGGCGGTCACGCTCCGGTAGCCCCAGGCCATCAAAGCCTGCGCGCCGAAGGCGCCGACGCCGACGCCGATGAGGAAGAGCAAGGGGAGAAAGCCCGGAAAGGCCGTGGGCATTGGGGCGAAGAGAAGCACGGGGAGGCCGAAGAGCGCGGGCGAAAGATAGAGGACGAAGGGATCAGCACCCCGCGTCGAGGCGCGCCGGACGTAATTGACGGCGAGGCCCGCGAAGAGCGAGGAGCCAATGGCGATTATGTCGCCCAACGTGTCCGCGCCGCTCCCGTCGCGCACGACGAGCACGGCTCCGGCGACGCAGAGCGCAAGGCTTCCCCAGACCCGCTTGCCCGGCTTCTCGCCGAAAAAAAGCGCCCCGAAAATGGTGACGAAGACGGGGTAGGTGTTGGCGAGGAGGACGGCCCTTCCCGGACTCGTCATGGTGATGGCCACATAGCTCGCCACCATCGAGCAGGCGCCGAAGAGGCCGCGCAGGAGAATGTCGGGAAGGGTCGCGCGATCGAAGCGCCGCTTGCGGGCCGTGACGGCGATCGTTGCGAGGGCGACTCCGATGGCGAAGCGCGAGCCCGAAACGAAGAGTCCCGAAAAGCCGCGGCCCGCGAGTTTGACGAAGAGGTTGGTGAAGGCGAAAACGAGGGCGGCCGCGTAGAGGGCGAGCTGTCCTCCCTGCGGACGCTTCATTTCCATGAACATGACACTACGTCGCATTCCACGCTTCATTCAAGGGCCGGGGAAGGCTGACGCTCCGCCCCGAACGGCCTACACTCGTCCCGTGATCATCTCCGCGAGCCGTCGATGCGACATTCCCGCCTTCGGGATGGATGCCTTCCTCCTCTCCCTCGAAAGCGGCTTCATCGAGGTGCGCAACCCCTTCGACGCCAGGTCCATCAGGCGCGTCTCGCTCTCGCCCGCTGATGTCGATTGTATCGTGTTCTGGACTCGCGATCCGCGACCGCTCCTCGCGAACTTCAATCGTCTCGGCCCCTTCCGCGACCGATTCTTCGTACATGTGACGGTGACCGGCTATCCTCGGGCCCTCGAGCCGGCGGTGCTCCACGCAGGAGCCGCCGTCGAGGCCGTCCGAGCCCTTGCCTCCGTCGTCGGCCGCGCCCGAATCGCCTGGCGCTACGATCCGGTAATCGTAGCCCAGGGACTCGAGGCCGATTTCCATCGGGCCAATTTCGCGAGGCTCGCCGACGCTCTGGGCGATTCGGTGTCGCGGGTCGTGGTGAGCCTCCTCGACGAATATGCCCCCACGCGGAAGCGCCTCGAGGCGGCCGGATTCGCCGACCCGCGCTTCGGCAGCCCGAGGCATGGGAGGCATGACGCAACGGCCAAGGACGAAATGCCACCAATGCGTACTTCGAGGGCGGCACGGCGACTCGCAGAACCTCCCGAACCCTGGGCTGGATTGCTCTGCGATCTGGCCGCGCACGCAAAAGAACGAGGGCTCCCGATCGGGGCCTGCGCCGAGCCCTTCGATCTCGCTCCCCTGGGCATCGAGGCCGCCCCCTGCATCGATGGAGATTCTCTTGCAGGGATTTTCGGCTTTTCGCCGCCACCTCCGCGTGACAAGGGACAACGGAGCCTCTGCCGCTGCTCTCCGAGCGTCGACATCGGATCGTATGGAACCTGCCCCGCCGCTTGCGTCTATTGCTACGCAAGAAGATGAGGATGGGCTGGCCCGCGCCTCCTCCGCGCCAGTATCATTGGATCGTGGCAGATTTCGAACTAACCTTCGCCCCTTCGATGCGCTCGATCGACAAGACCGCGTGGAACACCCTCGCGTCGCGTTATGATTCGCCCTTCCTCGATTGGGGATTCCTCGCCCTCCTGGAGGAATCGGGCTCGGTGACACCCCGTCGCGGCTGGACACCCCTCCATCTCCTCCTTCGCAGGGGGCCCGATCTCATCGCCGCGGCCCCGCTCTACGCCAAGACCTCCTCGGGCGGCGAGTTCGTCTGGGATTTCGAGTTCGCTCGGGTCGCCCAAGCCAACGGCATAGCCTGGTATCCCAAACTCGTGGGCATGGTGCCCCTCACACCCTCCCCCGCCTGGCGGGTGATGACCGCCGAGGGTGAGGATGAGGAGGCTTTGATCGCAACCGTCCTCGACATCCTCGTCGATACCGCCATTTCAAACCAATTGGGAGGTTTTCATGCGCTCTGGCCCGCCCCCGACATGGCCGCGCGCCTGCGAAAACCCCTTGCTTCGAACTACGGCTCCAATCCCCATTCCCATCCCGCCCTCATCGCCTGGGAACACCAGTCCTTCATCTGGAAAAACGAAGGTTACGGCGATTTCCCCGCCTATCTCGCCTCCTTCTCCAAAAACATGCGGCGCAACGTGCTTCGCGAGCGCGCGGGGCTGGACGACAACCGAATCGAACGCCGTATCATGCCGGCCCAAGAGGTCGCTGCGACGAGGGGCCTCCTCGAAAAGATGGCCGATTTCTACGAGACGACCAACGATCGCTTCGGCCCCTGGGCCGCGCGCTGGCTCGAGCGCGACTTCTTCCTCCGCCTCCCCGAGTTCATGCCGCGGGGGTGGATGCTCGGAGCCGCCTTCGCCGAAGGCGAACATGACCCAATTGCTCTTTCCTTCCTCCTGCGCGGCGAAGAGTCGATTTGGGGCCGCTACTGGGGCTGCGCGCGCTTCGAGGCAGGACTGCATTTCGAGCTCTGCTATTATCTGCCCATCGAATGGGCCCTGCGCAACGGCGTCGATAGCTTCGATCCCGGCATGGGCAGCGAACACAAGGCGAGGCGGGGTTTCCGCTCGGTCCTCGCGCCCTCTTTCCATTCGATCCGCGATCCGCGCATGGCAGGGGCCTTTTCGCGGGCCGTCGCCGA
>JAJXVS010000092.1 GCA_021782015.1 bacterium
TCGTTCCGTCCGTCGTGTAGTATATTGTGGCGCCACTCGTCGTAGTACTGATCGTCACGCTCTGGTCTGTTGAGTAGCTGGTTGCCGCGGGATCGAATGTTGGGTTCGCAGCCCTTGTAGTCCAGGCTGTAGTAAATCTCACCACGCCGCTCCAGCTCCCCCAATTGCCATCGCTTCCCTTGGCCCGGGCCTGCCAATAGTAGGTTGTTGCATTTATGAGGGCAGCGGCGCCAATGTTGACAACATTGCTCGCCGAGTCGACCGCGGTTGCTGCGGCGAGGGCAGCGACGCTTGTTCCGAAGCGCGCCTGGTAGGCTGTCGCCCCTATGACCTTTGTTGCGGTAACCGTCAGGCCCGTGAGGCTCCCGCCATCGGCGGGAATTGCAGTCGCTATGGAGTCAGGGCTCGTGACCGTCGCAAAGCCTTGATAATTGGCTGCCTTGGGGTCTATCGGGTTGTCCTTCGGGCCCCAGACCTCGCAGGTAGCGAGTATGAGTAGAGCCGACATAAGGATACTAATAATAGGTAATTGTTTCCTGTTCATCGGGCCCTCACTTTCCCAGCGCCTTGATGCCCGCGTCGAGGTAGTCGATGGAATTCTGGAGGGCACGCGGGTCCGGGCCGGTAAAGAAGAAGAGGGGCGAGAGGCCGAGGCCGGCTCCGCCAATTCCCGCGGCGATCGGGAACAGCGTTTGATAGAGTTCCACGGTCTTGGCTGCGTCGGTTGCGGCCGAGGTCGAGGTGGCGGCCTTGTACGCGCTCATCGCCTGTCCTCCAAGCCAGTAGACGGCGCCCGCGCCGGCCGCGCCGACCAGGCCCGTGGCGAAACTCACCCAGCCAACTGTCGTCGCCGCCCTTTTGGTCGAAAGTTTCTTCTCGAAGGCAATGCGTTCTGCCTGCGCGGCTTCGGCCATCTGGTTCCGATAATCGACAGGTTCGGCGATGCCGCCAGCGGGGACAGTCACGCTACCGGAATAGCCTCCCGTGACGTCAATCGCGTAGTCGCCGGCGGGAAGTGCATTGGAAATATAGCCATTGGAAGTGGGCTTCATGGCAAGCGGCGAAGAACTGCCAGGAAGCAGTACAATCTCGCCTCTAGGAATCCAGGGCAAGGCGATTCTACCGCTCGGCACTTCGAGTGTCCGTGTTTCGCCTGCCGCGAAGGTCATCGTCACGGGAGCGATGTCAAGGCGATACGCAAAACTCGAGGCCAGGTCGAGCACGATGGGTAGCCCCGAAGGCACTTCATATTCGGTAAAGTCCCCTGTTTTGGAAATCAGTCGATAAGGACCTGCAATCTCTAGAGCTACCCCGAAATCTGGCACCCTTACCCTCGCCGGGGCGAGCAGTTCCATCGAGGCCTTTGCGGTTACAGAGGCCCCAAGGGCCACCGTCACCGAGAGACCCTGGTCCTTATAGCCGGGCTTTCTAAAGAGGAGTTGGTGCAGCCCGGGGCTAATAGGGTCGATGCTGCCCGGCGCGACGCCTCCTTGAATCCCGTCGACGAGGCAGATGACATCGGGGATGTCTGAGTTCAGGATGATCTGGCCACCCGTCCATGGTTTCCAGACCAGGCCCTGCCCTTGAGCAAGGCTCAGGCTCGCGTTCACCTTGTAATAGCCGGACCCTCCGCCTGCTCTCGCCTGCACCTGTCCCGCGGGCACGTTGGTGACTGTCCCCCCGCCCCTCCGTTCAAGGCGCCAGTCGCCGGAGGACAGGCTTATCGGCGAGTCGGAGGGCGCGTCTATCGTCAGTGTTCCCACAGGGTAATAGGTGACGGTCGCTTCGGCGGTTTCGTTCGGGTTGATGGTCACGTGGGCCGAGCCGAAAAGGTTCGGGCCCCTGAGTTCGACGCTGCGCTCGCCCACGGCGATTCCTTTGAAAATGCCCGATCCGAGGGGGCCCATGTCTTTGCCATCGAGGTACAGGTGGAGGAGTCCCTGGTCGGCCCCACCGGCCCCACCGGCCCCACCGGGCCCAGTTGCCCCGCCCGCCCCGCGTGCCGCTGCCCCGTTGGCTGCGATGTAGAGGTTGCCGTTCAGGGTTTGGAGGCTCAGGCTCACTTCCTTGACGTCGCCTGGCGCGAGGCTGATGTCGAGGCTGCCCGACATCGTGGCCGTCCGCGCCTCGACATGAAGGGGGCGGCCCGCGTCGAGCTTGCGTACAAGAAGGGGGCTCTGGCCCTTCGCCACTCCGTCGACAAAGACGGTTGCGCCCGGCTGGTCGGTCTTGACCATGAGGTCGGCGCTGCCGCCGGAACCTGAGTAGGTCGCGGAGCTCGCGAGGGCTGAGGTATCGCCAAGGCTTCCTGGCCCTGCCCCTTTGAGAAAAAGGACGTAACTAGAACCTTCCTCGTTGCCCGGCATCGTGCCGAGGAGGGGCAGGGTCTTTGTGACGCCGAGTCTGAGGCGCGCGTACATCGTCACGGGATCGAGAAGGGCTTGGTCGTTGCGCTCCAGGAGGTTGACGAGCTGGTGGCCGAACTCCGAGTCGTCGGGTACCGACTGGCTCGCCCCCGAGGTGAGGACCTGCCGGGCGGTGAGTTGGAGAGCCTTTTTATAGTAGGCATTGTCAATGATCGGCGTGGCGCCTCGTGTGACGTTGAGGAAGTCGCCCGAAAAGCAGGCGTCGGCGAGGATGAGGATGCGCTGGGCCTTGAGGCCGCCGATCATGTTGCGGAGCTGCTGGTTCGGTATCCAGTTGTTCTGGGCAAACTGGTCTCTGGACCCGTCGCTCGCTATCCAGAAGCCGGTCTTGGTGGCATCGGTCTGGCCGTGGCCGGCGTAAAAGACGAGTAACGAATCCTTGATGCCGATTTGGGCCGGAAGGGTTTCGATGAAGAGCCTTCGGATGTTGGCCGCGGTCGCGTCCTCGTCGTAGAGTTCGTAGAACTTGTCGATGACGTAGCGCTCGGCCAAGACCTTCTTCACCGCCTGGGCCTCGCTCACGGCGCTTCGCAGGGCAGGCCATTCGCGATACTTGTCGATGCCGATGATGACGGCATACTGGCGGCCCGCGTCGAAGGCGGGGTCGCCCGTGACGGCCCGCGCGACGACGTTGAGCCCCCTATCCTGGGCCACGATACCCCTTGTCGCGACGAGCCCGGTCGCGAACATCGCAAAAAATGCCGCAAGCGTGGCGGCCTTTCCCAAGAGCCTCGTTTCCATACGCCTTTCCTCCCCGACACAGAAGGTATTTTTGACTAGGAAGTCACGGTTTCTCCAAAATGAGGTAGCTCGCCAGGCCCTCGGCCCTCTCTCCGCCGCCGGCGGCCGGGGTCATTCCCCGCGCGATGCTGTCGCGCGCCGTGCCGCCCTGGAGGTCGGCAAAATCGCCCTCGGTGGCGGCGAAGGCTTCGGTCGAGGCGACAACCTTGATGAACTCGGTTCCGAAGGGTGGTCCCAGCACGAAATCGAAGGGATCGCCATCACCAGGGATTTGGATGACTTTCCCCGCTTCGAGGGGGCCACCGGCGCCCGAAAAGCGATTGGGCCAAATGAGCTGGACTCTGCCCCGAACATCGATGTGGTAGACCTTGACCCAGGCCCGCTTGTTGACTGCCACAAGGACGTGGAGCCTTTCGCCGGCGGCATAGACGGCCCCGGCGCCTCGGTCGGTGCTCACCGAGACGCGGAGCGCCGCGACATCCGCTGTCTGGGTCGCCGCCACCGGAGCTGCCTGGGTCGCGGGCACCGGAGCGGCGGGGGCCCCGATCAAGGCGAGGGCCGCCTTCGCCGCGACCGTCCCCTCGCCCGGTCTGATGCCGAGGCCCGCGGGCAGGGCCGAGCGGGGCACGAATACCTCGCCTGCGCCGATCAGGGCCCCGTCGGAAAGGCCCGTCAGCTCGAATTGGACGCGGAGGCCTCCTGCCGCTTCGAAAAATCTTCCGTACAGGATGGCGTCGACCTTGGCGCTGGCGAAGAGGGCGGCGTAGGTTTGGCGAAGGGCCGGGTCCATGGCGGCGGCCGCCTCCTTGTCGAAGAGGCGCAGCGACTTTGTGCGGGGAATGAGGCCGTGGAGTTCGTCGGCCAGCCAGCGCGAAAAGGGGCTGGAGAGATCTTCGTGGGCATAGGTAAAGGTCCCGAGGACGATGAGGAGGTCAGGGTTGTAATAATTGGCCGCGGCCTTATCGAGGGCGACGGCAAGTTCGTCATTCCAGGAATCGGCCGACACATGAGGAGGAAACAGGACAACCGCCGCGAAGACTATCGCGGCGGTCGTGAAGCGGAGTACACGCGAAGGGGCGAATCGATTGGGCACTTTATAATATTCCTCGATTCGATAATCGGAATATGACCGAGTATAATGCCCATTCTATCTACCCGCAACCGCGAATTTCAGGCGACGGCTTCGACCTTGAGGACGTCGCTGATGGCGCGCTCGAGTTCCTTTTTGGGGAGGGCGCCCATCGCGTAGGTGGGCTGGCCTTCCATCGGGATGAAAAATATCGTGGGAATGCTTTGCACCTGGAACATGCCGGCGAGTTCGGGCTCGGCCTCGGTGTCGATCTTGTAGACGCGGAGCTTGCCGTCGTACTTCTTGCCGAGTTCCTCGAGGACGGGCGCGACCATTCGGCAGGGCGCGCACCAATCGGCGTAGAAATCGATGATGGCGGGGAGGTCGCCTTCGTATTTCCATTCCTGATTGGCCTCGAAGTTGAAGACCTTCTCCTTGAAGGTCGCCATGGTAAGATGCTCGCTCATGCTACGCTCCTTTATACGCCGACCTTTAAGGTCGCTCCATTGGCGGCGCGGCCGCCACCGAAATCATTCTCGCTCTCCAACAATATAGCTTTTTCTATATGTTTAGTCCAGTGGACGAAAGGCAGGGATCATGGGTGCCAAAGACTTCTTCGAGAAGAGCATTCCCGAGTGGCAGGAGGAACGCCTGGCCCTTAACGAAAAGGTGATGGACATCGCGGGACTGGAGATCAAACGCTTCTTTAGCCTCGACACACAAACCTACCGCGACGGGGCCCTCCCGGCAAGGACGAAGGAACTCCTCGGTCTCGTCGCCTCCCTCGTCCTCCGCTGCGACGATTGTATCCTTTACCACGTGGTACGCTGCCGCGAAGAAGGGATCACTGCCGAGGAATTTCAGGAAGCCTGCTCGGTGGGCCTCGTCGTGGGCGGCTCGATCGTCATTCCCCACCTCAGGCGGGCCGCCGCCCGATGGGCGGAACTCGTCGGGCCGAAACAGGGCGAAGGGGCCGGTCAGCCGGCCTGAAGTCGCCAGCCTGAAGTCGCCAGCCTTAAGCCGCCGGCCAATCAGAGGGCCTGAAGCGGTCGGCCGATCAGGAGGAGGCTCGCGTCGTCCCGAAGGGCGGCCCGCGAGTGCCTGTCGAGGACGAGGGCGCGAAGCGAGGCGGCCAAGTCGCCTATCGGCAAGGCCCGCAGCTCCTCGAGGCAGGCGATGAGGCCGCCGAGGTCTGCCCCGCTCTCGAGGCCGAAGGCAGCCTCCAGAAAGCCGTCCGAGACGAGGAGGAGCCTGTCCCCGGCTCCAAGGAATCCCCCAATTTCCTCGACAGCCGGGTCGCCCCCGAGGCCGAGGGCCCTTCCCTTTGGCCGGAGTTCCCTGCAGGCCCCATCGTGCGGGATGAGGAGGGCGGGCGGATGTCCGGCCCGCACGAGGAGGAACTCGCCGGTCCCGGAATCGGCAACACCCAGGGTCATCGTAAAGAAGGGTCTGGTTCCCGCCCCCCCCGTATATCTTTCGTTGAGCTTCTTGACGAGGGTCGAGGCCGAATGCGCGCCTCCATCCCGCGGTTCGCCCGCCAGGTCGCGGATCATCGTATGGATGGAAAAGGCCACGAGCGAGGCGAGGCCCCCGTGGCCGGCGACATCGAGGCCATAGAAGACGGCTCGAAGCCCATCGAGGCCGAAGGCTTCCACGATGTCGCCCGAACCCGAGGAGCAGGGGAGGAGGAAGCCGCCAGCCTCGAAGCCGGGACCAGCGCTGTCATGGGCGGGCACGAGCGATTCGAGATCGCGATTGACGGTCTCGGCCGAACGCTCAAGGTGCCGGCGTTCGTCGGGACTCATGCTCTCGAAAGTCAGGAGGCTGCCGATCCGCGTCCCGTCCTCGTGCAGGAGGTCTTCGAGGCGGCCATATTCGGCGATCAACCTTCCATCGGCGCCGCGAATCCCGAGCTCACCCGCCCCAGGCACCAGGCGCTCCGTCCTCTGGACCCCGTCGATGAAGCGCGAAAGGGGCATGCCGGCGAGCCGCGCTTCCCCTTCGAAGCCCAGCAATCCCATCGCCGCCTCATTCGCATGAACTATGACATTCGCCAGATCGGCGAGAATCGCCGCCTGGCCGAGGGCGTCGAGGAGGGCCATGGAATCGCGCAGGCCCGCCCTGGCCGAGGGGCCAGCCCTGGACTTGGCGAGGGCGAGGGCGATGTTCGCCGCCAGCTCCCTTTGGTCGAAGGGCTTGAGGAGATAGGCGTCGGGGCCCGTCGCGGCCGCCCGGCCGAGGGTCACCGTGTCGGAGTAGGCAGTCAGGAAAATCACCGGCAGATCGAATTCCGCCTTGAGCAGGGAGGCAGCATCGATCCCGTCGATCTTCCCGCCGATACGCACGTCCATCAACACAAGGGCGGGGGTCACACGCCTGGCCGCGTCGAGGACATCCTCGCCCGAGTTCACGATTTCCGGCACGACATAGCCGAAGCCCTCGAGATCCTCCTTGATCTCGAGGGCGACGAGGGGCTCGTCCTCGACCACGAGAATGGATTCTTTTTTCATGATTCTTTCTCCTTTTCGGATCGGGAGGGGGGGGATGACACTCATTGTGTTGTATTTTCGCCGCTCAAGGCTGTTTTGGAGGCCGGCTTCTCCAGGATGTCGAGACACGACTCGTTGCGGCCGCCACAGGAATCAAAATGCGCCGTGCGAACCTGCGCGGACATCGCCCCACTCCCCCTCGGCAAACCTTCGGCATGGCCGGCATGGGCGAGGCCATGCGGCTTATTCCAGCATATGTTTTTGAAAGCGAAGATCAAGCGCGCGGGCGGAGGGCATCCGAAACCCCTCCCTTTCCGCGGTGGACGATGCGTCGGTCTGAAAAGGTCGCGAAAAAGGCAACAGGCCGCGCCTGGTTCATCGAGCCCAAAAAAAGAAACCCCGTAAGTAATTGTATCACAATCACTTACGGGGTTTGTAGCATCCCCATGGGTAATCGAAACCCAGTTGCCGGGATGAAAACCCGGTGTCCTAACCGCTAGACGATGGGGACTTGTATCTTTTTTCTACACGAAAACAGGCGGAAATGTCAAGGTGCCGACCTCTCCGATCACATCCGGAGCTTGTCGAGGACAAGGCGCTTGAGTTCGCGGGCCTCCCGATTGGCCGGGTCGATCTTGAGCGATTCCTCGCAGTCGGAGAGGGCCTTGGGAAAATCGCCGATGTGCCAATAGCATTGGGCCCGGCGGTAGAGGGCGAAGAATTGGTAGGGGTTGATACGGAGGGAGCGGGAGAAATCGTCGATGCCGGCGCCGTATTCCCCGGTGACGGAACGGGTGACACCCCGAAAATAGGCCGATTTGTAGCATTCCGGATTCAGGTCAAGGGCAAGGCCGAAGTCGGCAATGGCTTCGTCGTAGCGGGATTCGGAAAAATAGGCCATGCCGCGATGCTTATGAACGGCCGAGGCGAGGACGGCTGGCAGCTCATTTTCGAGAATCGAATTGTAGATCGCGATTGCCTGCGCGTATTTGCGTCGGTTATGCGCATAGAGGGCATCGAGGAGGAGATCGTCGATGGTGCTCGCACCGGAAGGTGGAAAACTCTCGCCGCCCTCGTCCTCGCGCGGGCCGGCGAGGCCCTGGGCCGGGCTGGGAAACATCGAGCCATCGATGGCCTCTTCGATCTTCAAGTAGAAGGCTTCTCGACGGGAGTTGAGTTCCTGCCCCAGTCGATGCTGGTAATCGCGAATTTCCTGGAAAATGATGTCGGAGAGGGAAAGATTGGCATTGAGGGCCGCGAGCTTGCGCTTCATCGGTTCATCGAAGGGGCTGATTTCGGCCTTGTAGACCAGCTCGTGCTCCACCTCGGCCCAGGCTTCCTGAAGGATGGTCCTGAGCTGAATCTCGACCAGGTCGAGGCCCGACTCGGGCATTTCAACCTTGAGGTCAGAGGGGACCTCCACCAGGAGGTGGATGGATTCATAGCCGAATTCCTTGAACGAACGCTCGGCGCCCTTGCGCTCGACCTCGACGACGACAAAGACCTCGCGGAGCGCCGCCTCGACCCCGTGAAGATCGCCAAGGAAGGGACAGACGATCCTGAGGCCGACGATGTCGGTCAGGGTGGTCGGGCTTTGTCCCCTTTCCCGGGCATCGCGAAGGGCACGCAGCTTCTTCCGATAGAGGCTGTCGAAGGACTTGACCCTGCCCTTGATCGTCGGATGAAAGCCTCTGCCCTCGATGACCGCTCGCGACTGCCTTTCGAGGACGGCGAGGAGACTGTGCCAGGATTCCTCGCGCAGCCGATAATCGGCTTCAATCAGGCTCCTGTCGGGTATGGGTTCGATGCGATCGCTTTCCATTGGCCGAATCCCGCTTCCATTAGGTGGCTTCGCCCTCGGGGGCAGATTGTAGAAAAAAGGAGCCGTCACGCGACGGCTCCTTGCTGGTTACACTGTGGACCGATTACTTCGTGGGAGGTCCGAAACCGCTGTTCGTGTCCTGCTTGGCCTTCTCGAGGTAGCGCTCCACCTGGGTGTTGCCGAAGGACCTGGACTCGATGATCTTCCTCTCCTTCTCGCGATCGCTGATGATGCCCCACACGGCCTCGTCGTTGATGTCGCGGACCGGGTCGAGGACGGCGCGGTCGTAGAGAAGCTTGACATCTTTGAAGTAGGCGACAAAATCGCCACCGACATCATTGGCATCGCGGGTGATGACAAAGCCGGCGAGCCTGATGAAGGGTACCGACGCGGGATAGAGGGGGTCGATCCGGAGTTCGCGATTGCGGACCTGGGAGACGTACTGGGGATTGTCCCAGCGCAGTTCTTTCCATCCGTCGAAGTTGAGATAGCCCATGAAGACCATGTGCTCGTCATTGTTCTGATCGGTGAGGACGGCATAGAGGCCGTGGGGGAACTGGAGGCCGCGCACGGTGACGGCGACGGACTTGAGGGTTCCGACGTTCTTGACGATGCCGTAGGCGGTGATGATCTTGCTCGTCGTGTCGTAGCTGCCTTCGAAACGGCTGAGATTGGCGTTGATCGGATCGGTGGCCGCGGTGCTGGCGGGAGCCGAGGCCGTCGCCGTCCCGGTGCTCGATGCGCCGGTGGTCGAGGTGCTGCTGGCGGCTGTCGTCGTTCCGGCGGCTGCGGTCGAGGTGCTGCTGGCGGCTGTCGTCGTTCCGGCGGCTGCGGTCGAGGTGCCGGTGCTCGAGGTGCCGCTGGCGGCTGTCGTCGTTCCGGCGGAAGAGGAGCTACCCGAGGCGGCGACGGGTGTAATCACGCCCTGGTCGTCGATGGTGGCCTTGGGCTCGAAGGCGGGAATTTCGAAGGGGGGCTTGATCCGCGCCCAGCTGTTGAAAGGAGCGGTCGGGAAATGAATCCTCACGCCGAAAACTGTTTGGCCCCCGAACTGTTTGGCGCTCGAAGAAACGGCGGCTTCCTTGGTGTAGGAAAGCTCATTGTTCAGGATGCTCTGCGCCGAGGAGGCCAGAATCACATCCCAGTTGCCGATGGCAAGCGAGGTCACCATCTGTTTCTTCTGTTCGGCCGTGAAGCTGGCGCCCGCGGTGGACGAGAAATCCATCATGGTGGCCCGGTTCTGGGTCATGACTCCCTGGTTGGCGGGATCGGGGATGATATCCGCCTTGAGGAGGTTGAAGTCCATGAGGACGGCTTCGTCGGCGGACAGGGCGACGCCACCCACGAAGAGAAGAGCAAGCGCGATTGTGAAGAACTGCCTTCTCATAACTGAAGCTCCTTTCGTATCAATCTAGGCAAGGAATGGCTCTTATTTGCTCTCGAAGTATAATCTCCGAAAGACCTTTGTCAATTCATTTCACGGTTTTTCGGGCGGTCGCGGCGGTCGATGGCACGATCGCCTCCGTCCAGGGCTGGATGCCCCCAATAGTAAGTACCACATGGCGCACCTGGTGCATGCCGACGCGAACCGTGCGATCGAGGGCGCCGAGGGCGAGCCGAAGATCGCTTTCGGGAAGGAGTGCCGCCTGTTCGTCCAGGTCTATGTAGAGCGTTCCCTTGCGATACAGGACGCCATTGAGGGAGGTGCCCGAGGGAAGGGCCGGGAGAAGCCCGGGATTGGCCGGCCCCAAAAGAAACTCCGAGACGAGCTCCTGGGCCCTGGCTTCGACGGCGGAACGACGCGTCATGTACCGCGTCTCGCCCTGCAGGGCAGTGCCGCTCAGCGTCGGAAAATAAAGTATATAACTGGTATTCCTGTCGAAAATGGCCCAGGAACCGAGGGAAAAGACAAAGACCAGTCCGAGGAGGAAGGCAAACAGTCGCGTTGAGGGCGAGACCCATTCCAGAAAGCGCCGCGCGTTCTTCATGGCAAGCTCGGGGATTTTCTTCATTTGACCGCGGGGCCCCTCTGCTTTTCGAAGTCCTTCACGAAATCGACAAGGCCAGTATATATGCCATCGGCGATCTTCTTCAAGTAATCGTCGGTGGAGAGGAGCCTAGCCTCGTCGGGGTTGGTGACAAAGCCCATTTCCACGAGGACCGAGGGCATTTTGGCGTTCCGCACGACGAACCATTCCTCGGCGCGGATGCCACGATTGGGACTCTTCGCGCCGATGTCGTCCTGGAGGCGGGCATCGATGTCGCGGGCGAGGATGATGCTCTCGGTGGTGAATTCCTCCTCCAGCATCGCGTTGAGGATGGGCGTTATCGAGCGATCGGGCCCCTGGACCGAGGAGCCGTCGATGACGGTGCGGCGATATTCGGGGTTGAGATACCAGATTTCGAAGCCCTTCGCCGTCTTGTTGAATGAGGCATTGGCATGGATGGACACATAGATGATGGCCTCGTTTTTGCCGAGATCGACCGAATTTGCCATGGCTACCCGCTGTTCAAGGGTCGGGTAGGTGTCGCCCTCGCGGCTTAGGAGAATTCGCTTGTCGGGGAAGCGGGCGACGAGATCGTCCCGAACCTGCCTCCCCACCTTGAGTGCGATGTCTTTTTCCACGACACGAAGGTTAGCGCCGTTCACCCTGTGCTCGCCGACGGCCCCCGTGTCCTTTCCGCCATGGCCCGGGTCGATGAGGATGGCCGCGATCGAAAAATGCGAGGTCTTCGAGGTCTCGACTGCCCGAAAGCGCGACGCGATGGCCTCGAGCGAAGCCGGGCTGAACAGGGGACCTGCCTTGCCGAGGATGGGCGCGTCGATGGGAAGGCGCTCGGAAAAATCCCACAGGGCGAGGGGTACGCCCACGGCGAAGGCGAGGCGGTCGCCGTTCTTTTCGATCCAACCCGAAGCGGTAAGGGGGTCCCAGGAGAGCCTGGCCCTATGTTCACCGAGCCAGGACGAAAGGGCGAAACTTGGGGTGGCGCCGCCCGCCGCCGAGAAGGCGGTAGGGCCGGCTGAGGTGGCTGAGGTGGTTGAAGCGGCCGGGGTGGTTGAAGCGGCCCGGCTGGCTGGGGTGGCTGAGGGACCTGGCACGGCGGCGGGGCCGGGGTCGGGAAGGGCAGCCGAGGGGGCCTGCGTCTGAGCGGGGCCGCCGTTCTCGGCCAAGCCCCCCGTGACCGCCAGGCTCAGACCGAGCGCGAGGAGGATCGATCGCGGCATCACGGAAGGGCGACGCCTTTTCGGAGGCAATCGAGCACGTAGATGGCGGCCTGGACTCCGCCGACGACCAGGGCCTCCCAAAAGGCGCGGCCGAGGATGGGCGAGAGGGCCGCAGGGGCAAAATAGCCCCCACCCCTTTCGAGGGCGAGGCGGGCCGAATCGGCGAGGCTCCGGCCCGACCAATCGCGAAGCCCAAGGCTTTCGGCGGGGGGAAAGGCGAGGACCGAAATGGCTGCCTCTGGGTCGATCGGGTGGAGGCTTCCTTCGGGCAGGGCATGCAGGGCCGCCACGAGGTCGGCATCGAGGGCAAAGGCGGGCGGCGGCCAGTGGGCCCCGCCGAAACCCGACTCGCGGCCCTCGCCCCGAAGGAAGGATGAGGTAGCCTCGTTGGGCGCCTCGAGGCGGATGAGTATGGAGCGGACGGCCTCCTCGGCTCCACGTACGGCCCCTTCGCGATCGGGCGCCTGCGAAATCAGGTTGCCGCACTTTTCGACGTTATTCGAAGGAAAGACGACCCCCGCGCCAGGCTCGGTTCTCAGGAAAAGGTCCTTGATGAAGGGAGAGTTGCGGGCCTCGCGGAGGCCTTCGATGCGCTCCACCCTGCCGGGAATCGAGATGAAGGCCCGCTCGGCCGAATGCCACTGTCGATCGACCCTCCCTTTTTCGGGGCGGAGGCCAGCCGCAAGGAGGAGGGCATCGCGGGTGAGGTCGATGCCGGAGGCGTAGGGATAGGTCCAACCCGACATGTAGCCGCCCGAAAGCCTGGCGGCGATTTCGCCGATCATGGGATGGCCCTTGGCGGCGCTCCACTTCATGTCGCCCTTCGCGGCCCCCTGCGAGAGGCCCAGGCTGCGGACTCCGGCCTCGAAGGTGGAAATGACCTCGTCCCGAATGTGGGCCTCGATGGCCGAAGGCAGGGTATGACCGAGTTCGACAAAGTAGGGGGAAAAGGCGATGTGCCGATCGGCGAAACCCCGGATTTCGATGCGACCATCGTAGACAAGGGCGTCGACGGAAAACTCGGGGCCGTCGATGTATTCTTCGATGATGGCGCGGCCGCTCCGGCTGAGCGGCAGGGCCGCCTCAAGGGCCCTTTCCAGATCGGATTCGTTCAGCGCGAGGCGGCAGCCCCTGGCCCCCATGTTGTCGGCCGGTTTGACCACGAGGGGAAAGCCGAGGCGTGGAGGCCCGGCCGCCGCGGCCCAGGTGCCGACGGCCGCACCCCCCGCTGTCGATTGGGCGCCGGCCGCACCCCCCGCTGTCGGTTGGGCGCCGGCCGCCCCCGCCGGCGTCGGTTGGGCGCCGGCCGCCCCCCCCGCTGTCGGTTGGGCGACGGCCCCAATGGCGGCGAGTCCGGCCGCGACACCGGCGCATTCAACGAAGCGGGGCGAGGGCAGACCGGCCGCGTCGAAACGCGAGCGCATGAGGAGCTTGTCCGAAGCGGCCAGGGCCGCCTCGGGCCTGTGCCCCGGAAGGCCGAGGCGATCGGCGAGCCAGGCGACATTTGCGGAAAAATCGGTGCCGGCCGTGAAAACGGCATCGACACCCAGGTTGCGGACCGCCGCGAAAAGTCCTACTCGATCCTTGAGGTCGACGGCGACGAAGCGGTCGCACAGGCCCGCCCCCGGTGCCTCGGGATTGCCGTCGGCGGCGACGACCCTCCAGCCGAGTTCCCGGGCTATAGCCAGGGCGGGCATTTGCATGACTCCCGCCCCCAGCATGAAAACAGTCATTCCTTCACCTCAATTTCTGATGCGATTGTTGTCCGAGGAACCTTGTTGGGCTCTTGCCGCCTCTGTCAGGCCCCTTTCGCGGATCAGGGGCAGGTCTTTGAGCTCACCTGTCTGGGCTATCTTCACCGCATAGAGTTCGAAGGTATCGCCCAGGCCGAAAAGGCGAGAAAGCCGGTCGAAGAGGCGAAGACAGATCCGCCTGAAGCCTCGGCCCATGATGCCGCCGCCACGCAGGATGCCGCCGCCGCCACGCAGGATGCCGCCTCGGCCCATGATGCCGCCGCCGCGGATGATGCCGCCTTCGCGGAGGAAGGGGAAGCGCTCGGGATGATGGCCGGTAATGCGGAGCTTCTCGACCCTGAAGCCGTGAAAGGCCAGGGCCACCCGCACGCGCGAGGGCTCCCAGACGGTGAAATGGTCTTCGGGACTGGCCGCGAAAAAGGAGCCTGGCGAGGCTCGGGCGGAAATTCCCTCGCCCGAAGGGGTCGACAGGGCGAGGATGCCTCCCGTGCGGAGGAGGGCCGAGGCATTGCGGAGAACGGCGTCG
>JAJXVS010000093.1 GCA_021782015.1 bacterium
AGAAGAATGTATTTCAGCGAAAATATGCACTCATGAAAGCACAAAAGAAAATTGCGCGCGACGGCCGGAGGCCCGCGCGCTCTTCATCTTATTCTCGCCAATTTGTATTGCAGCTAACTTGGGTATATACATATCTCTGACGTATATACAACGATATTTTTGTAGAGACTTCTTTCCGATAAGCCCTATTATCGAGGGAAAACTGGACCAGAAGAGATAAGCTCCAAGAGCGCACGCGATAGTCATGGTGCCCGGTAGAACTACTTTTTCTTGCCCGGGCCTTTCTTGTGTCTCGTTTTCTCGGCCGTCTTCTTTTTTGCTTCAAGAGTGACAGCCGTTTTCGCCGGCATGCTGGAAAGGGGGACGCGGCCATAGGCCCCGGCCTCGGGGTGCGGCATCATACCGATGACGGTAATTTCGCCTTCGACAGGCCCATAGACCCAAAAGATGCGCCCGGCCCCAGGCGTATTATTCTCAAGATAGGACTCGAAGACCTTGCGGCCGTATCGCTTCGTCAGGGCGGCTATTTCATGTGACCGAAGACCAGGGTATTGCGGATCCTCAACGAGGAAGTGAAGGGCTTTGTTAAGCCTCGCCCAAAACTCCGCCTCTTTCTTGCCCAGAGTCCCCTGCTTCGCCCGATCCTTCGTCTCGTTCCAATAGGCCAGCATTTCTGGGGGGCCCATGTAGATTTTGAAATGAGACTTTGACATGGGCTAATCCAACTCGATCGGTCCAGCGACCCGGCCAGCCTTGAAGCCCTCCATAGCACGGTCCATCATCGCGAGAACGGCCGGCGGGATGTCCTCGATACGGGTCGCCTCTTCCTGCGGCTTGAGGAGGATTAACCCGTCCTCGAGTTCGGTCACGGCGTAGTAGCTTGCCGCGGCTCCGCGGACGGCTATCCTTTTCTTGGAGTCTACTTTCGCGATGTAGAAGACATGGTGGGAACCCATGTCCTTCTTTTTGGCGGCCCTCACCACGCCCCTTTTCTCTTTGCCCAACGATCCTGATTTCTTTGCGGCGGGGGAACCCTTAACTGCGGGCTCTCCGGTGGTGGTCTTGCCCGTATCTGGCATATTGCCTCTCTTCGGTGGGACTATCCCACCGTCTATATCAAGTCTACTCGCCTTACAAGTAAACGACAAGTAGGAATCAATTCCTTGCCTAGGTATAAATCATTTGATATCGAGTTGGTGGGTCAAGAATGAGTTAACCACGTGGCGGCACATACAGCACCTGGTACAGCAACCCAGCGATCCCGCTTGAGACTTTGGGATTTCTCCTGACACTTCACCCTTGCCCAAGTCCTTGCCAGGAAATATCATAAATCATAATAGGGTATTTACTTGCAAGTACTCGTAATGGGCCGAAAGCGCGCGAGCGCGGGCCGAAGCGACGGGACAGGAAGTCGAGTCGCGGAGGGCGAGGTTTGCCGAAGGCAAACCCCCGACGAGTTGTCAATGCGGCCGAACGAAGTTTAGCGAAGCGTCAGATCGGGAATCGAGGAGTCGCGCGATCATTTGAGCGCGACCGGATCGCCGAAGTCCATGGGAAAGGATGGCATCCAACGCATCCCCTGGTTTTCCATTCACGAACGTCCCTCGATCCGCTGAATCGAATACCCCATGGCCCGATAGCCACGCTCGCGCTTGGCCCACATCCGGCTCAACCTCGGATCGTCGACTTCGACATAGTCATAAATACGAAGGTCGGTTTTGCCCTTGCTGATCCGGTTGAGGCGACCGGCATATTGTTGGAGCGTTCCTTTCCAAGAGATCGGCAAGGCGAGAACGAGAGTATCGAGACTGGGGTGATCAAAACCCTCGCCGATGAATTTGCCGGTGGCAACGACGATCCTCGGATCGCCTTCGGGAAGGGCGTCGAGTCCTGCCAGGGTCTCCGCGCGTTTCTTCTTCGTCATTCGTCCATGCAATAAGAATATGGATGGTGCGATTTGAGTGATGAGCGAGGCAAGCTTCTCGAGATGCTCGCTTCGCTCCGTAAGGACGAGTATCTTGCGGCCATCGTTCCAAGCCTCCTCAACATCGCGAAGTATCAAGCGGTTCCGATCCTCATTCGCTGCCAGAAGGCTGAATACAGCCTGGATGCCGAGATCAGCAGGGGATGTCGCTTCCTTGATATGCAAGGCCCTGACCTGCATGGCTCCTGGCTTCAACGCCAGTGCGGCAGCCGAATGGCGGATCGGGCCACACTGCATGAATATTATGGGATCCAGCCCATCACGACGGATCGGGGTAGCGGTCAATCCGAGCACGTAGCGCGACCTTGCCTGCTTCAGCAATTCCTCGAACGAAACGGCAGAGATGTGATGGCACTCATCGACGATCACCTGACCATAGGCCGCGAGAAAGGCTGGAAGGTCCTCCCGTCGCGAGAGTGATTGCATAACGGCAATATCGACTATCCCTGATGCCTTGTTCTTCCCGCCTCCGATAAGTCCGATCGAGCCTTCCTCCAATTCGAGGAATTGTCCAAGGCGCTCCTTCCACTGCCGGAGGAGTTCGGTCCGATGAACCAGGACAAGCGTGCTGACCTTTCTCTTCGCTATTATCGACGCGGCGACCACGGTCTTTCCGAAGGCGGTCGGCGCCCGAAGCACGCCAACATCGTGTTTCGCGAGGCCCTCGATCGCCGCATCTTGATCGGGCCGCAAGGTGCCGGAGAAAGAGGCCACAATTGGCCGGCCATCGATCCTCTCGTCTTTGATATTCAGCGCGATGTGATTGACGTCAAGAAGTGCCGCAAGAGCATCCCTGCAACCGCGAGGCAAGGCGATATGGCGAGGGAAGTTATCGGCACAACCGATGATCCTGGGCTTGTCCCAAATCGGCAGACGCAGTGCCTGGGCCTTGTAGAACTCCGGATTCGGAAAAGCAGCCAGGCGGATGACGCGATTCAGAAGCTGTTGGGGCAAGTCATCCTTTTTGAGATAGATACGATCCGCGATCAGAACATCGAGCGAGGCCGGCAGGGGACCTGGAATCCCAGCCGAGGAATGCGGCTTGATCTTCCAGGGTTCATCGCCCTCTTCGTACTCGAAGTCGACATCGAGTGGATCACCTTCTGGGACAATACGCGAGACAAGGCGACCGATCGTTTCGGATTCCATCGGCTCAAGAGAAGCGAGATATGCCCATTGATCAGGATGCGGGACGAAATTGTCGTCAACGAAGACGCTCCCGCCGTGGTTCCTCGCCTTCTTCTGGAGCGGCAGAGCGACGAGGTTGCCGAAACCTCCTTTGGGCAGGCGGTCCTGATTCGGGAAGAGTCGATCGTAGCTCGAGAGTTCAAGTTGTCGACGCCCAGCGCAGGTCCTGCTTATCAACGCCGCCCCTAAGCGCCGAGCCAATGCGGCGGAGACTGGTGTCGCGAAAAAGAACCAGATATGCGCACCTTTGCCCGATCGGGAAATTTCGAACGCATAGGGAACCGAGAATTCATGGCAGGTCGCTACAAAAGCCGAGGAATCATCCTTCCACTCCCCCTCATCGAAATCCACAGCAAGGAGCCTGCAGTTGTCATCTTCGAGAAGAGGGTACATACCGACAACATGTTTCCCGGCCAGGTGATCATAGATGATCTGGTCGGTTAACGGGACTAGCTTCCTGTGGTTGCAGGCTCCGCATTTGATGCGAGGTTTCTCGCAAACTCCCTCTCGCCATTCATTCTCACATACGGGAGAGTAACCGGACTTGCCTTGTGTTGATTCCCAGCGCCGGGCGAATACATCTTGCCTGCCAAAGAAGAGGCGGCGGAACAGGGCGATCTTCTCCTGGATCGAAAGCGTGACGGATTCCTGAACCGATGCCTCTGCTGCTTCTCGGACTATTGTGGCTTCCGTCTTGATCCACTGTTCACCTCGACGCCAGGTTGAATACTTCCTTGGCAGCTGCTTGTATCCTTCGGACCACAACTACCAAGGCTGGGGCTTCGAGTTTGTTCTTTGCGAGAAAAGCCCGCCACTGTGCATTCTTTCCGCTCGCCGTGGCAAAATCCTCCGAGAGGCCAACGGGAACACCCTCCGGCAATGACGTTCGCCTCCGCTCGAAAGTTCGCTTGACCGCCTTTCCGAGCATGGCCACATTCGACATCACGTGTGGGCCGGCGTGGCCTGTCATACCAAAGGCTGAAGAGGAGGGCTCCTTTGAGAAGGAAGCTGTCGCGATAGGGAGAGGCCGTGATGCGATAGAGGAAGCGCTCAAGTGAATAGCGGATCAGAAGCGAATTGAAATCAGTTCCATCCGCGCGTGCCTTCGCAAGCAACCGATCATGGATCGAGACTGCCTTTCCGGACGAGATCATGAGAGAGCTTCCATGTATGGCAGGATCACAGTCGTCACGCGATCGATCTTCGCGCAATTCCAGAGTGCATCACGATCGAGGCGACCGGTGCGACCTGCCTCCCTGAGCGCTTCCAGCGCGACATCAAGTCCGACTTTATTGCGTTATTTGAAACAATCGGCGATCGTCTTCTCGATTGTCGTGACCTTCACCGGCAATCCATCGACCGTCACGATAATGACACCATGAGCGAGAGATTTCCCTCCGAATCGAGTGATGCGAAGGGGCGGGTACGCCAACTTGGGAACCCAAGCCTTGCTGGCTAAAGCGATCCAGACCTCGGAGGGTGACTGGGTCGTTAGCTCGTGATAGCTGAGGGCGGATAGGAGGCAGACAACCGATTCCGGCGCCCTTCCCTGCAACCAGCGCAAAGGACCCATATTCACCTTCCCGGAAGGCTGCCAGACAATACACACCACGAGCAAGACGCTTGAGGCTGCCTGAGGCTATTGCTCTTGTCAGCGCGATCCTGGGTATTCCTGCAGCGGTAAAATCTCGGGATCGCCTGAGGGGCGAGATAGCGAAGAGATCGGCGATTCTTCTATCCAGCTTCCCCATACATGTAATGTTCCATTATCTAGGTACATCTCGTCAAGTATTGAGTCTTTGAAACAGGACAGCAACTCCACTCGCGAAGCACCTACAGCACCAAGTACAGCGGCGGCGCTGAACCCCCGGTCTCGGCTACACAGGTACGTAGTTTGGCCACCGAAAAGACCTGCGCCATGTCCGAAAAAATCCATTTTGAGACTTTTCTGTGAGAAAAGTCTTAAAGAAAGGGCCCGACGCGTCGGTTTTCTTTTCATCCCAGGCCGAAATCCTTTATAGTCGCCTGTGAAATGAGGGGCTGCGGCGGCTCGCGAGTCGATGAGCGATCAGTCGGTCAAGCGCCTGGGATGGAGGGCCATGAACCATAGGGCTAGGGGGCGGAGCCATTGGCTCGAGCCACGGAAACTCCTCATATCGGTGCTCCTCGGGCTTGGGGGCTTCGCCGGCTCGTTTTTCACGCTCAGTTTCAGTCTTCCCCCATTTTCAATTGCAATCAATTGGTCCGATTTCCTCCCCCTCCTGGCCGCCATGGCCTACGGGGGCCGCTACGGGTTTATGGCGGCAACGCTTGGCCTCGGCGCCCTCTACCCATTTTTCCTGTGGCCGAGCAATGGCTGGGCCTGCCTGGTGACCAGCCTCCTCCTGATCTACTGGGTGACGGTGAACGGTTTCTTCATGGAACGCCGGCGGAGGCGCCCCGAATTCTGGAATCATCCCCATCTCATCTATCCGGCATCGATCCTTGTATTCAACATCTTGGTATTAGCGCTGTTTCCCCTGGCGATGAGATTCAATCCGCCTTTTTGGAATCCCGCGGCCGAGCTTTCCATGTCGACATCCTTCCTGATCACTTTGATCGTAAAGGGCTTTGTCGTACTGTATGTCGTGGCGCTCCTCGTCGATCTTCTTCTCAAGCTGCCCCTCGTTCGACGCACCCTGGGCCTGGAAATCGCGATGGAATCGCGTTTCAACGGCAGGGTGGCCCTTTTCGCGATCGGGGGCAGCTTGGCGATCTGGTGCCTCCTGATCATTCTCGACAGGATCCTTCTGCTTCCGGCTTCGTTGTGGGATTTCACCCGATTCCGCGATTCCGATGAAATCATCGCCCTCCTCACCTCGACGGCAGCGGGTGTCGTCATCGGCTCGGCTCTGGTCTCGTACCAGGAGGCCCGCCGGAAGGCCGAGGACGCCCTGTTCATCAGCCAGGAACGCCTGAGACTCGCCATAAGCGCCGCCGACATCGGGATATGGGATTGGCATATCTACGACGATCATTTGTCGTGGGACAGGGGCATGGGTCCGGCCGGCGGGGTCGAGGGGGCTGGCGGGGTCGAGAGGGCCGGCGAGGCCGACCTGGGTGGGAGCCTGGAAGCATGGCGCGGAGCCCTGCACCCCGATGATCTTCCGATCTTCGACGAGGAGCTCCAGGCCGCCTTGAGAGGCGAGCGGGAATTCGCGCCGGTCGTGCGAATGTCGGGTCCGGACGGCGAGTTTCGATCCATCAAGGTTCATTCACGAATGATTCGGGACGAAAGCGGCGAGGCCTCGCGCCTGATCGGCGTCACGATTGACATAACTGAACGTATCCGGACCGAGGAGCGGATAAAGAGGTCGCTGGAAGAGAAGGTCGTCCTGCTGCGGGAATTGCATCATCGCACCAAAAACAACATGGCGGTGATCAGCGCCCTCCTCAACATGCAGGCCGAAAGTGCGCATGAGGATGCCCTGCGCGTCGCCTATGCCGAGATGCAGGCCCGAATCGATTCGATGGCCCTCGTGCACCAGAAACTTTACGAGGCCCAGGATCTTTCGCGCGTCAACATGACGGCCTATGTCACCGACCTCCTGGAGTTGATCCGGACGAGCTACCGCGTTTCTTCGGTGGGCCTGGCCGTGGAAAGGGAAGCGGAGGATCTATCGGTGTCCATCGACGCGGCCATCCCTTGTGGCCTGATCCTGACCGAGCTCATCACCAACGCGCTCAAGCATGCCTTCCCGGCCGACCGGCCCGGCGAAATCAGGTGCCGATTGCAAAGGCTGGAGAGCGGGGAACTCCTGATTCGCGTCGCCGACAATGGGAGGGGATTCCCCTCCGGTTTCAATCCACGCACGGACGGGAAGATGGGTTTGCAGACGATCAGGAGCCTTGGGGAGGAACAGCTTCGCGGGACGGTCGATTTCATTTCGCGCGAGGGCCTGACCTGCGAGTTCAGGTTCAGGGACGATCTCCACCGGAAGAGGATCTGAGACCGGCTGCCGGCGCGCAAGCCCATCTCGCACTCTCGTCTCGCCCTCCATCGAGCCGCCGATTCGGGCCGGCTGCGGAAGGGACGAGACGGGATCAGGGCTTCGCCTAACCTTCCCTAGACCTGGATGACAGGCACCTCTCCTTCGACGATGAGATGCGCCTCGGTCTTGGCCTGGAGTTCGGCCAGGGTGACGCCGGGGGCGATCTCGACGAGCTTGAGGCCCTTGGGCGTGACATCCATCACGGCATAGTCGGAGATGATGCGCTGCACGCAGGCGACGCCCGTGAGGGGAAGGGTGCATTTCTTGAGGATCTTCGGCTCGCCCTTTTTCGACACGTGTTCCATCGTGACGACAAGGCGCCTTGCGCAGGCTACGAGGTCCATGGCCCCTCCGGGCCCCTTCACGAGCTGGCCGGGAATCATCCAATTGGCTATATCGCCCGTCTCGGACACCTGCATGGCGCCGAGGATGGAGATGTCGATCTTGCCGCCGCGGATCATGCCGAAGCTGTCGGAGGAGGAGAAGATCGAGGCGCCGGTGATGAGGGTGACTATCTGCTTGCCGGCGTTGATGACGTCGGCGTCGACCTCGGCCTCGGTGGGGAAGGGGCCCATGCCGAGGATGCCGTTCTCCGACTGGATGATGACTTCCATGCCGGGGGGGATGGCGTTGGCCACCATGGTGGGAATGCCGATGCCGAGGTTGACGTAGTAGCCGTCGTGGAGTTCCCGGGCGGCGCGTTTTACGATCTGTTCGCGGGTCAGCGGCATGTCAGTTCCCTCCCTTTGCCGCGGCTTCGCGGGTCGTGCGGCGTTCGATGCGTTTTTCACGGGGCGCGACGATCAGCTTGTGCACGAAGATGCCCGGCGTGTGGATCTGGTCCGGATCGAGTTCGCCCACCTCGACGAGTTCCTCGACCTCGACGAGGGTGATCTTGCCGACCGTCGCGACCATCGGATTGAAGTTGCGCGCGGTCTTGCGGTACACGAGGTTGCCCATGCGGTCGGCCTTCCAGGCTGCGACAAGGGCATAGTCGGCGACGATGCCTCGCTCCATGACGTAACGGCGGCCGTCGAACTCGTGGGTCTCCTTGCCTTCGGCAAGGGGTGTGCCGTAGCCGGCGGGGGTGTAAAACGCGGGAATGCCGGCACCGCCAGCGCGAAGGCGCTCGGCGAGGGTGCCCTGGGGCACGAACTCGAGTTCAAGTTCTCCGGAGAGGTACTGTCGTTCGAATTCCGCGTTTTCGCCGACGTAGCTCGATACCATTTTGCGTATTTGGCGAGTCTGGAGAAGGAGTCCGAGTCCCCAGTCGTCCACGCCCGCGTTGTTCGATACGCAGGTCAGATTCTTGGCTCCGAGTCTCACGAGGGCGTTGATGAGATTCTCGGGAATGCCACAGAGGCCGAAGCCCCCGACCGCGAGGGTCATGCCGTCCCGTATCCCGGCCACCGCCTCGTCGGCCGATTTCACCACTTTGTCGATCACGACGAAAACCTCCCTGAAGTCGCGCGCCATTATCGCGCCATTATCGCGCCTTTATTGGGGAGGGCGCGACGAGTACCTACGCTTGCCGAATTCAGCCCTCTTGTCAAGGCGGATTGCCTCGCATTGTAAAGAAGGTAAAAGATGCCACCGTCGAAGGCAGGGGACGGAGCCCCCAATGCCACTCTGGTGTACATTGATGGAGTGAAATTCCTTCGCCGGAACTGGGCCCTCATCCTCGCGGCGGCCCTCATTCCCTTTGTGATCCTCCTCGCCTACCTCCAGCAGGAGTGGATCAGGGAGATGGGCGAGCGCGAACGAGCCCGTCTCCGTCAGGGTCTCTTTGTCGCGGGCGGCGAACTTGCCGCGGCCTTTCAGCGCGAACTCCTTCTCGCGCCCATTGCCATCGCTCCTCCTGAAAGCGCCATCGGCTCCGACGGGACGGACGGCAGGCGCGGCCCCGATCGCATCGATCCCTATGGCGCCGCCCTCGTCTCGGGGAACTGGGCCTTCTTCTCGGAACGCTGGCGAGCCTGGCGTAATTACGCCCTCGATCCCGACATCGTCGCCGCCGTCCATCTCATTCAACTGCGTCATGATTCGGACCCGATCGTGCGAAGCTGGAACGGGACCTCCTTCATCCTGGAAAAGGATGCTGCCCTGAGCCGGCGGATTCTCTCGACCCTCCGGGCCGTTGCGGACTCGGCCACACGGGACAAGGGACTGATTCGATCGGGCATGGAGGAATGGGATGTCGTTCCACTGCCGGAGAGCCACGGCCTCGTCCTCCTCGTCCGCTACGACCTTGAGGCGTTGATCCACACCGTCCTTCCCCACCTGGCGGACATTCATCTCGGGGCCATGAGCGACTATCGTTTCCGGATTCTCGATCGCGAAAGCGGCCAGGTGATCTATCGCACCGACCCGAAGTCCGGCGATGCCGGATTCAAGCAACCCGACATCAGGATGGGCCTGTTCAGAAGGAATTTCGGCCCTGCAGCCGACCATTTCCTCGGGCTTGCCGAAGCTGGCCAACCCGGAATCAGCGATCTCCTTCCCGGCGGCAAAATGAGCGCCAAGGAACGCGATGCGCGCATCGCCGGCATCTTCGACCGGGTGCTCGGCGAATCGGCATGGACCATCGAAGCCGTGCACAAAAATGGATCCCTCGCGAGCGTCGTGCGCGCGAGCATCATCCGCAACCTCCTCGCGAGCACCGGCATTCTTCTATTGCTGGTCGCCACAATCGTCGTCCTCGCCCTGTCGAACCGACGCGCCCTGGCCCTCGCCGCCCGCCAGGAGGAATTCGTCGCCTCAGTCACCCATGAACTCAAGACACCCCTCGCCGTCATCGGCTCGGCTGCGGCCAACATGGCCGATGGCATCGTCAAGGAACGCGAATCCACGGTGCGCTACGGCACGACGATCGCGGCGGAGGCCCGGCGTCTCGGCGCCATGATCGACAAACTCCTCCTCTACACAAGGCTCGGGGCCTCGCGGGAGGCCGGTACCGATGAGGTGGATGTCGGTGCCCTCGCGGCCTCGGTCGTGGCGGAACGGGGGGCCGACCTGGAAAAGCTCGGCTTTCGCGTGGAAAGATCCCTGCCCTCCGTCCCCCTCGTCGTGCGCGGCGATGCCACAGCGCTCAGGCTGGCGATCGCCAACCTGGTCGCCAACGTCATCATCCATGCCGCCGACGGCGCCTACCTCGGCGTCTTCGTGACGCGCGAAGCGGGGTGCAAGCGGCATCGGGGAGAAAGCCTCGCCGTCATCAGGATTGACGACCGCGGGCCGGGCATCCCGCGGCGAGAGAAGAAGGCCGTCTTCGAAGCCTTTTTCCGCGGCAAACGGGCCCGCGAAAAGCAGGAAGCGGGCTCGGGTATCGGCCTCAACCTCGTCTGGCGCGTCACCCTCGCCCATGGAGGGAGCGTGACCCTCGAGTCGGCAGAGGGTTTCGGCACGAGCATCGCGATGAGCATTCCCCTCGCACCGAAAGGACTGATCGATGGAAAGGCATGAAACGCGCATCCTCCTCGTCGAGGACGAGGAGGGCCTCGTGATGACCCTCGGCGACAGGCTCCGTGCCGAAGGTTACTTCTTCGAAGCCGCCCTCGAGGGCAATCGCGGGTTCACGACGGCGCGGGATGGCTCGTGGAACCTCGTGATCCTGGACGTCATGCTCCCCGGCAAGAACGGCTACGACATCTGCCGCGACCTCCGCGCCGCCGGCTCGAAGGTGCCCATCCTCATGCTCACGGCCCGCGGCCTCGTCTTCGACCGGGTCCTCGGCCTCAAGCTCGGCGCCGACGATTATCTGTGCAAGCCCTTCGAGACGAGCGAGCTCCTCGCGCGCATCGAGGCCCTCCTCAGGCGTCCGCCGCTGGGCGATGGCCGGGAGTCGGGGCCCGGCGGCCGGGCGGACGGCGACCCCGGCTCGCGCGGCAGGGAGGACTACGACGGCTTTTCGATCGATTTCACGAAGGGCGTCGTCATTCGTGATAATTGTGAAGAAGCGCTTTCCGCCCAGGAATACAAGCTGCTCGCCTGGCTCTCGGCCCACCCCGGCGAGCTCTTTTCGCGCGAGCGCCTCCTCCAGGAAGTCTGGGGTTACGGATCGCCGGTCTCCACGCGCACCGTCGACGTGCACGTGGCCTGGCTCAGGCAGAAGCTGGGCGATTCGGGGCCGGCGCCCCGGCACATCGTCACCGTGCGGGGGCTGGGGTATCGGTTCACGCCCTGAGCACGCCCAGCCGCACCAGCCCCTCATAGACGAATTGGATCGACAGCCCCGACAGGAGGAGGCCCATAATGCGCTCGATCACCGACACGCCTGTCCTGCCGAGGGCACGAAGGATGAGGGAGCTGGCCGAAAGACTCGCGAACATGGCGAGGAGGCAGAGGATTACAGAAGCGAAGAGGAGCAGCGTCGTCTCGAGGGCGGGCGTCGGACCGGCCGCATAGAGCATGATCGTCGTGATGAGGCCCGGACCTGAAATGTAGGGAATGGCCAGGGGGAAGACGGCGATCGACTGGGTGTAGTCATCCCCCCCCTCCTCCGTCGAGGTGCGGGTGCGTTTGGGCTGGCCGAAGAGCATATCGATGGACATGAGGAAGAAGAGGACGCCGCCCGCCACCGAAAAGGCCCCGGGCGAAATGCCGAAGAAGCCGAGAATGAAGCGCCCGGCGAGGATGAACAGGGCCATCACGATAAAGGAAATCACGATGGCCTTGCGGATCGTCGCGCGTTTCTGGGCCTCGTCGAGCCCACCCGCCACCGAGATGAACAGGGGTACGGCGCCGAGAGGATCCATCACCACGAAGATGGTGAGGAAAATCTTGAGGAAGAGATCGAGCATGGCTCCAGTGTAGACGGGGCTTCCGCAGGGGACAAGGCTCGGGTACCGCGAGAATCGCCGGCCGCGGACGAGGATTCCCCGTCTTGCCCCGGCGCCGGGCTTTTCGTACTATCTCATCAACAAACAACAGAAAGAGGAGTCATCATGAGTGCAGAGCTGGCCATTACCGCTGCCAATTTCGACAAGGAAGTCGCCGAGTCCGAGCTTCCGGTCCTCATCGATTTCTGGGCCGAATGGTGCATGCCCTGTCGCATGATCGCCCCATCGGTGGCCGATCTCGCGAAAACCTACGCGGGCCGCATTAAGGTGGGTTCTGTCGACGTCGATGCCGAAAACGAGCTCGCCACCCGCTTCGGCATCATCTCCATCCCCACCCTCATCGTCTTCCAGGGCGGCAAGGAATACCGCAAGAAGGTCGGCGCAATCCCTAAGCACGACATCGAGAATCTTTTCAAGGATCTGCTGTAGTCCTTTTCCGGGCGGGCCTGTCAATTGGCCAGTCCCGGGCTCTGGCCCGAGGCAGCCGAAAGTCCCCATTCGGTTGCGCCCGGTCCGCCCCCTGTCGGGATGCGTATGATCGAGCGCGACACCGAAGGCTTCCATAGAAACGCGTCTTCCCATGAAGGCGTTCCTGCCGCCTTCCAAAGGTCGAAGTCGAGGGCCTCGCCGATGAGGTCGCCGATGCCGCCCTCGCCGAGTTCGCCCTTTTTCGACCCATCACAGTAAAAGAGGACATCGAGGGGCTTGCCTCCCGGCGACTGTCTGAGGACCAGGAGCCCCGTTGCATCGGGAATTCCCCCGGCCTTCGACCAGAGATCGCGGGACGGGGATGCGTCGATGCCCCCCGAGGCGAGGAGGTCGGTCCCGGTTTCGTCGATCTCGGCCGCCATCCCTTCGGGGGCGCAGTGGAGCACGACGAAGTCGCCCTTTGCCACCTCGACGCCGGGAAATCGCCAGCTCAGGGTCTTGACGGTGCTCGAAACCGAGAGCTCCATGCCCCCCAAGTTGCCGGCAGACACCACCTCGAATTCAACGAAATCGCGATGTGGCCGTGCCGTCGAAGAGTTTTTCGCAGTCTGCACCTCGGAAATGCGCATGCCAGCGGGGTGATCGTTGTACCCCGAAAAGGCCAAAATCACGCGCGAGGCGTTGCCGCCCCCATCGCGGACATCGCCGACGAGGGAGTAACGCTTGCCGGGAACCTGGCGCTCCGGTAGTTCGACGCGGAGGTCGCCGCCATCGGCCGAGGCCCTCGCGGAGCCGCCGGGGTCGACGGCAAAACTGCCATCGACCGGCTTCACCTCCTCGTCAAAGCGGAGAACGAAGGAGGTGGCTCCCTCTGGGCCGGCCTCGACCAGGGCCGGAGGTTTGAGGTCGAAGGCCGCTGGTGCGCTCGATGCGGGATCGGGGACGCAGGATGTGAGAAGGATCGAGAGCGCGGCCGCTGCGAGGAGGGGCGCCGCCCCGGGCGCGGTGCCGGCGGCGATTCGGCCTTGGGCCTCGGGAGAACAGGGAGCAGGGTGAATTCGCATGGGCAACTCCTCCAATAACAACGTCGGAGCCGCCCGCCCATGCTTCAATTTGGGCGCCAAAATCGGATAGAATCCCTCCATGCGCATCGTCATAGCGAATGATCATGGGGCTGTAGACCGCAAGAAAGAGATTGTCGAGTGGCTTGCCGCCAGGGGCCATGAGGTCCTCAACCTCGGCGTCGACGTCGAGGAACGCGTCGACTATCCGGACAAGGCCCGCGAGGCTGTCGAGGCCTGGAAATCGAAGGGGCTGGACCTCGGCATTCTCCTCTGCGGCACGGGAATCGGCATATCGATCGCGGCCAACAAGCTTCCGGGCATTCGCTGCGCCCTCGTCCACGACAGCTACACCGCCAGGATGGCGCGCGAACACAACGACGCGAACTTTCTCGCCCTCGGCGGGCGGGTTGAGCTGACCGAATCGGTTGGCGCCATACTCGAAGCATTTCTCGGCGCCAGCTACGAGGGGGGCCGCCATGCAGCCCGCCTCGAAAAGATCG
>JAJXVS010000094.1 GCA_021782015.1 bacterium
CCCGAGAAGCCGATGCCTTCGCGCCCGGCGAAATAATTGGCGACGGCCACGGTCAGCACGATTTCCCAATGCTCGTCCCCGTAATCCGCGAGGGCGTGATGAAAGACGATCGCGTCGTTGATCGCCCCCGTGAGCTTCCAGGCCTGGGCGACGACCGCTCCGGCTATCGCGTGATCGAGGCCGAGCACCTTGCGCTCCGCGAGATTGAGGGGGATGCGGTCGCGATCGGCGGTCGACACGGCCCGCACATAATCCTCGGCGAGGGCGTCGTTCATGGGGATCTTGCCGATGTCGTGCAGAAGCCCGGCGGCGAAATACTCCTCGATGCTCTTCGGGTCGGCGCCGCGGCGCTGCGCGATGAGCTTCGAGGTCACGCCGACGCAGAGGGAATGCCGCCAGAAACCGTCCATGTTGATGGCGTTGAAACCCTGCCGCGACGAGAAGCGGTCGATGACGGCCGTCGAAAGGGCGAGATTCTTCACCGTGTTGATGCCCAGCATGATGATCGCCCGCACGAGGCTCGTGACTTGGGTGCCGAGGCCATAGTAGGCGGAATTGATGAGCTTGAGCACTCGCCCCATGAGGACGGGGTCCAGCGAAATCACGCGATCGAGATCGATGGGGCTCGTCTTGGGATTGTTGCAGACCTCAAGCACCTTCGAGACGGTGACCGGAAGGCTGGCCATCGATCCGACATAGGTCCTAATACGTTCGATATTATCTTTGGCCATGACTCTTTTCCGCCCTCAGTATTTCCAAAAGTTTAGCGAGCTTGGCCGAAACCCTGATCCCGGCTATCTCCAGGGGCTTCCCCTCTTCGGAAAGACTGAGGGGAACCGCGTTCGGCGGGATGACAGGAGGCAAGTCGATGATCGGATCGGGTTCGCGCCGCTCGGTTCCGGACCGTCGATCCTCCTCCATGCGCCGCCCGGAAACCGCGCGGCGATCCGTATCCCCATCGCGCCGATCCGGCAGGGCGCGGCGCTCCGCGTGGCGCCTGGTGCCCATTTCGCGCCGGGGGTCGACCGGCCGGGGGGAAGGAGGAGGGAGGGGGCGGGAGCGGGCCTCCTCGGCCAGCTCGCGTAGACCCCGCGGGGGTGGGGGAGCCGCAACCTGGCCTTCGGGATGGGCGAGGGTTTCGATCAGGCCTTCGAGGCGATCGCGCAGCCCGCTCGTTTCGAACTCCGCGCGCTTGTCCGGAGGCAGTCCCGAGGAGAGCCCCTTGAGATATTCCAGGAGGCGGCGCGATTTATCGCCGAGAATCTCCACAGCCTCCTCGTCACTTTCGGCCCCAGCGCCCAAGTCCGCGGTGGCCTTTCCGCCTTCGCCCTCCTCGGGCGCCAGAGCTTCAGGCTCAGGCTCAGGCTCAGGCTCAGGAAACGCCTCCGCCTCGGGCTCGGGCTCCGACACTAGCTCCGGCGCCAGCTCTGGCTCAGGCTCGCCCTCGATCTCCTGTTCAGGTTCGGGGAGGACCTCAGGCTCGAGATCTGGTTCGGTTTCCGGCTCAGGTAGGACCTCTGGCTCCGGCTCGGGCAGGGCCTCCGGCTCGCTTTCGACATCAGGCTCGGCCCAAATATCCTCGTCGGCCTCGTCCGATATTTCAGGCTCCCCCATCTCCTCTTCAGCCAGGCTCTCCTCTTCCGCCTCGGGCTGCGAGAGATCGGTCTCGTCGAAGCTGTCCTGCGAATGTGGTGGAGTCGTGGGCAGGGGGCGCGGCTGAGGCGCGACCGGCTCCTGGACCTTTTCCTGCGGCGGGGCGGGTGGAGGGGGCGTCTGGGGGGGAAGGGCCGGAGCGGATTCAGCCCGGGGCGCGTCGGTCAGCGCCGGCTGGGCAGGAGGCTGTATGGGCGGCTGGGCGACGGGTGGCGGAGGAGGCGGATCGGGGAAGGGCTGGGGCCGCGAAGGCTCGCGCCGCCCACCCTCGTCGCGAGGGAAATCGCCGGGCAGGCCGCCGTCGCCCCATTCCTCGTCGCGATCGCCGTGCCGCGCATCGCGGGGAACCAGCGCATCGAGACCGCGCGGCTCCGGCTCATCCTCCTCCTCGAAGCGAGGTTCCTCTTCCTCTTCGAAAAGGCCCTCTTCATGCGGCTCCTCGCGTTCATCGAGGAACAGGAGTTCCTCCTCCTCGGGCACGGCGAGGGGGTCGACGGCGCTCGCGGAAATCAGGGGCGACAGGCTCGGCTCGGCCTCCGGCGAGGCGGCCGCCTCGAGCACGCCCGGCTCGGGAACGAGGCCCTTCGCGAGAGAATCCCTCAGTATTGCGATGTTCTTTTCCCAGGCGGGCTTCATCGCGGCTCCGTACTGCCGCACCGCGTTTTCGTACACGCCGATGCCCGAGAGGAGCTGGTCGACGGAGAGGGCGTCGCCCGCCTTCTGCGCCTGATGCGAACCGCGCAGGTTCACCAGGTGCTCGGCGGCCTCGACCGCCTTCTCCTTGTCGCCGAGGGCATGCCAGACCGTGGAGAGTTCGAGCTGGACCTCCGGGTCGTCGGGCCTTTCGGCCTCGAGGTCCAGGAGGGTGGCCTTCGCTCCCTCCCAGTCGCCCTTTTTCTCGCGCACCCTCGCGAGTTCGAGTCGGGCTGTCCTGTCCTCGGGCTTCTTCCGGAGATAGCCGAGCAGCTCGGACTCGGCCTTGGCGAAGTCGCCGCGTTCGGAGGCGACCCGCGCCAGATCCACGCGAAAGCCCACCTCGGTGGGATCGAGGGCCAGCATCTTTTCGTAGATCTTCCAGGCGAGGCCGGATTCGCCCATCCTCTCGAGGAGCGATGCGTAGGGCCGGAGGGCCTTGAGTTCGTCGGGCTTGCGTTGAAGGAGGAGTTCGAGGGCCGACCTCGCCTCGTTGTAACGGCCGAGATTTTCGTAGAGGGCGGCGAGGTGGACGCGGAGATCGTCGTTGTCCGGCATGAGATCGACCAGGCGGACGATCTCCTGGAGGGCCGCGTCCCAACGCCCGGCCTTTTCAAGCACCTGCTCGATGTTGAGGGCCGCGCGCAGATAGCCGGGGTCGGCCTCGATGGCCTGCCTGAACCAGGCGAGGGCCTCTTCGATGCGACCCTCCTCCGCATGGACGAGCCCGGTGTTGTTGCGCGCCTCGGCATTGATAGGATCAATTGCGAGGACCTGGGAAAAGAGGTCGAGGGCCCTCCGGTTCTTGCCCACGTTGAGGAGGGAGAGGCCGTAGCGGTTCATGGCCTCGACCCAGCCGGGGCGCGAACGGACGGCCTGCTCGTATTCCTTGAGCGCCTCCTCGTGCTTGCCCATGGAGTCGAGGGTGTAGCCCAGATTGTAGTGGAAGGAGGGATAGTTGGGATCGACCTGCAGTCCCTTCCAGTAGATCCTGACGGCCTTCTCGTTGTCGCCCATCGAGCGATAGACGCCGCCGAGGTTGTTGTAGGCGAAGGCGTGCTTCGGATCGAGCTCGATGGCCTTCGCGTAGGCCATTTCCGCGGCCTTGAGGTTGTTCGCCTGCCGATAGGCGTTGCCTAGATTGAAGAGAAGTTCGGCATTGGTTGGATCGAGGTCGAGGCCGCGTTCCAGGGCCCCCGTCGCGTCGGACACCTTGCCGAGCCTGAGGTAGGTCATGCCGAGATTGAGGAGGGCGTTTACGTTCGTGGGCTCGCGGGCGAGAATGCTCGTGAAGGCACCCAAGGCGTCCTGCGCCCGGTTCGACCGGAGATAGACCTCTCCGAGAAGCCCGCGCACCTCCGTGGACTCCGGCTTTTCCATGAGATATTGACGCGACAGTCTCTCGGCCTCCTCGAAGTCGCGGAGCCGGAACGCGCTTTTGGCGCGATCGAGGAGCGATGCGGCTTTTGCCGGGGTCGAACTCATGGTGCCGTCCTCGATGGTCGCGCGGCGATTTCGGCACAGACCGATCCCGCGCGGGCCGTGGGTGTGCCTCCCGCAGCCCGGAGCCCGGGCGTGTCATAGGAGGCTATGGCGAAGAAATAGAGCCTGCCATTGGTCAGGCCGGTCAGGGTGATCGAGAGATTGGGCCCGGCGTCGACTGGACTGTCGCCTTCCAGGGCGCCCTTGCCCAGGTAGTCGCCGGGACCGTCGCCATAATACACGAGATAGCCGCCCAGATCGGCGACCGGCACCCTGGTCCAGCGCAATTCGATCGAGCCGTCATGGGGAATGGCGAGGAGCCTCGAAGGCGGGGGAGGGGGAGGATCAGGTTCGAAATTGAAGGTGACCGACGAAAGCGCGGGCGTCAGCTTGCCCGTGCCGTCGGCATAGAGATCGGCCCGCAGCTGGACGAAGCGCCCCCGAGCCGTGTCCGGCAGCGCCTCCCCGGCCCGGAGCGGGATCCAGGCCGGCCTGTCGAGCCGCCAGGCCGCGGCCTCGTCCGCGATCCGGTAGGATAGATCGATCCCGGTCGTGCCGGGACTCTTCGCCTGGACATCGATGGAAATGAGCCGCGAGTGCGTATAGCCCAGGTCGACGACGGGAGTCAGCACGAGGGCCGGATCGCGTCCATAGGGATGGAGGGTGGGAGCGCTCACGAAGGAACGCTCGATCCGGAACTCATCCATCAGCCCGGAATAATCGGCCCCGATGACGAGGGGACTCGCGCCCCCGATCGCGGGAGTAAAGACCGTTCCCCCCTCATGACCCGTCGAGGTGACATAGGTCATGGCCTCGGGCACCCCGTCGACAAGGTATTCGAGCAGGCCCGTGTCCGCGTCGAAATGGATCAGGTGCTGGGACCAGCGACGCGGAATGAGGGGACTCTTGGCGGTCAGCGTGATGTCGGTCGTCCCAGGGAAAAGGCCCGCGCCATGGAAGACGCCTTCCGGCGGCGCGAAGAAATTGCTGAAAGACCAGGACAGCCTTCCCGAGGAAACGAGACAGGAAAGCTGCTGCGGCAGAGTGGAGGCCTGGACCTTCCTTATGGACTGCCACATGAGAACCACCTCGCCATTTTCGGCGTCGGCGGGATACAGCCAGAACTCGATGGAGAAATCCCTGAAGCGCGAACGGGGAGCGAAAAGAGCCGAGCGGCCAGGCTCGAGGAGGAGGGCCGTGCCGGGCCCGTTGAAGTAGGCGGCGCCGGGTCCCAGACGGGGTGTCGCCGAATCGAGGGTGGGTCCGACGCCCTCGCCCCTCGTCCAATGCCCAGTCTGGTCGCCCATCGAAGCATCGTCGAAGGGAAGGAGGAGGTCGGTGGAGGTGTCGGGCTTGTAAAGATCGTGGGAAATGACGTATTCGGGCTCGCCCCGGAAACCGCTGCGAAGGGTCGCCCCGTCGGCCACCCAATCGCCGAAGGTCGGCGCTATGTCCTTCGCGACGACTGTCACCCCAGGGGCCGCCTCGCGGACAGGGGTCTGGCCGGGGGCGACGACAATGCGCTCCTCGATGGCCCGCGCCGGGATGGCGACAAGCAAGGCGAGTGTGAGACAGGCCGCCAGCGTTCGTCCCGTCCCATTTCCAAAGAGGTTCATTCGGCCGTACATTCAGTATCGTCCATAATGGCCGAGAATGAAGCATCGAGAAAGGGGGGAGGCGCTCGCCAATCCCCCGAACGCGAACGAATGGCGCGCTTTCGTGCCCTGACGAAGGAGGCGCCCGAAGAACCCGGCGTCTATCTTATGAAGGATGCCGAGGGCGCGATCATCTACGTCGGCAAGGCGAAGGTCCTCCGCAACCGCCTTTCCTCCTATTTTTCCGGCCGCAAGGACGTAAAGACCCGCCACCTCGTCGCTCGGGTCGACGCGATCGAGTGGATCATCGCCGCCAGCGAATACGACGCCCTCATCCTCGAAAACAACCTCATCAAGCAGCACTCGCCCCGCTACAACATCAACCTGAAGGACGGCAAGACCTACCCCAGCGTCCGCGTCACCAACGAGGCCTTCCCCCGCGTCTTCCGCACGCGGCGCATCGTCGACGACGGCAGCCAGTATTTCGGCCCCTTCCCCAGCGCCGACACCATCGACACCTACCTCGAAATGATCAAGCGCCTCTTCCCCCTCAGGCGCTGCGTCGACCTCCGCAAGCACAAAGAAGCCTGCATGTATTGGCACATCGGCCGCTGCTCGGCCCCCTGCATCGACAAGATCAGCGAGTCCGAATACGCCGTCCATGTCGACGAGGTGCGCAAGCTCCTTTCGGGCGACACCGAAGCCCTCCTCGCCTCCCTCCGCGAAAGGATGGTTGCCGCCTCGATCGCCCTCAAGTTCGAAGAGGCGGCCCGCCTTCGCGACGCCATCCGTGCCATCGACGAATTCCGCGGAAGGGCCGGCACCGAGGACAAGGACCCCGAGGGCCGCGACTACATCGCCTGGGCGGCCGACGGCGAACTCGTCAGCTTCATCGTCTTCCAGATGCGCCTCGGCCGGATGACCGGCCGCGACCTCTATCGAACCCGCGTCGCCTCCGACGAATCGGAGGCCCTCGTCGACTTCCTGATGAGCTATTACGGCCCCGACCGGCCGCCGCCGGCCAAAATCTTCGTGC
The DNA here is from genome assembly GCA_021782015.1 of bacterium. Taxonomy (GTDB): domain Bacteria; phylum Spirochaetota; class Spirochaetia; order Treponematales; family Rectinemataceae; genus CAIJMU01. The sequence continues at coordinate 6,460 of JAJXVS010000094.1, forward strand.
AATCGAAGGGTGGCGAGGGCCGGGGTGACCTCGACCTCGTCCTCGCATGGTTCGAACGCCAACTCGGTGCCGCCTCTGCCATCCTGAGCCCCGGAGACCTGCCCGGAGAAAGGCGCCACGGGGCGACCATCGCCCTTGCCGCCCAGAACGCCCGCGAAGACCTGGCCAAGCGCCGCCGCGAAATGGGCGATCCCGCGGCCCTCGCGGCCCTCAAAGAAGCCCTCGGCCTCTCGCATATACCCGAGCGCATCGAAGGTTTCGATATCGCCCAACTCTCCGGCAAGCACACGGTCTCCTCCCTCGTGTCCTTCAAGAACGGCATCCCCGACAAGAAGAACTACCGCATCTTCAAGATCAAGAGCCTCGAAGGCGCGATAGACGACTTCGCCTCCATCCGCGAAGCCGTCGCCCGGCGCTACACCAAGCTGGTCAACGAAGACGCCGAGCTCCCCGACCTCGTCCTCGTCGACGGCGGCAAAGGCCAGGTCTCGGCCGCCAAGGAAATCCTCGACTCCCTCGGCCTCGACTGCGACCTCGCCGGCCTGGCCAAGCGCGAGGAGGAAGTCTGGCTGCCGAACCGCGCCGAGCCCGTGGTCCTCCCCCACGACTCGCCCGCCCTCCGCGTCCTCGTGGCCGTCCGCGACGAAACCCATCGCTTCGCGACGGGCCACAACCAACGACTCCGCGCGGCCGAGCTCAAGTTCGGCATCCTCGAATCGATCGAGGGCGTCGGCCCCGAGCGAGCCAAGCGCCTCCTGCGCGCCTTCGGCTCCCTCGAGGTCCTCGGAAAGGCCGGGGTGGACGACATCGCGGGGGCCGGGAAATTGGGGAAGGCGGTGGCCGAGAGGTTGAAGGCCGCCCTTGCGGCGAGGGAGAAGGGCCTAGGATCGAGCGGCGAGGTCGAGGCCGGCCCAACCGCCCCAGGCCGTGCTGCGGAGCGGGGGCCGGGATGGGCCGCCGAGAAGTCCTCAAAGCCCGATTTGCCTTCTGAGTAGGCTCGCGGCCTCAACAGGTGAGGGCTTGGGAAGGCCCACCCCCCTGCCCCCCACCCTCCCGCCCCGCCACCGTCAGCTCCCATGCCACCCCCGCTCGCCAACTCCCCGAGTCCGCCCCAATAGTTTCGATCGTAATGGAAACATTATTGCTTTTTTAAAAACATTCGATTACGTTTGTCATGTGGAAGACGATGATATTCCTCGGCCCGACTATATTCAGGCCCTCGAGCCTTGGTTGGGAAAACCGGTCATAAAGGTCCTGACGGGGATGCGGCGGGTCGGGAAGAGCTCGATTCTCCGCCTCCTTGCAAAGGATCGCCGCTCGGCCGGCGAAAATGTGCTCTTTTTCGACATGGAATCCCTCGAGCATGAGGCCCTGCGCGACTATCGAGCATTCTACGACAGGGTGAAATCCCTTCTCGGCGGCCGGAAAAGCCTTCTTCTCGTCGACGAAATCCAGGAAATCGAGGGCTGGGAAAAGGCCATTTCTTCCCTCCTCGCCGAAGACGCCGCCGATATCGTGATCACCGGGTCCAACGCGAAGCTCCTATCGGGCGAACTCGCGACACTCCTCGCCGGGCGGGCGGTCACGACGGAAGTCTGGCCCCTGTCGCTCTCCGAGTTCGACGCCTTCAGCGCAGCCGGCGAAAATCGACACACGCAACCGACCGAGGATGCCCGGCTCGATAGGTACCTGCGCTTCGGCGGCCTCCCCGGCCTCCATCGGTTCGGCTTCGACGAAGCGAGCTACCTGCAATATCTCGATGCCGTCTACTCCGCCATCGTCCTCAAAGACGTGGTTTCACGAATTGCCGTGCGTGACATCGACCTCTTCGGCCGCGTCGTGCGCTTCGCCTTCGACAATGTGGGAAATTTGTTATCAATTAAGAACATTTCCGATTTCCTCAAATCGGAGCGACGCGGAGCCTCCGTCGATACGATCGCCAATTACCTGACGGCCCTGGGCGACGCCCTGATCCTCCACCGCGTGCCTCGATGGGACATCCGCGGAAAGCGCCATCTTCAGATTTCGGAAAAATACTATGCCGGGGACATTGGCATGCGTCAGGCCCTTCTCGGCCGACGGAGCCAGGACATCGGAGCCCTCATCGAAAACCTCGTGTACCTGGAACTCAGGCGAAGACGCTACAGGGTTTCGGTCGGAAAGCTCGACGAGGGCGAGATCGACTTCGTTGCCGAACGCGACAACGGCACCGTGTATGTTCAAGTCGCCTATCTTCTCGATTCGCCTGGAACCATCGAGCGCGAGCTTGCCCCCTTCGGCAGGCTGAAGGACCGCAACCCCTGCCGCCTCATCACGATGGACAGGTTCCAGAGCGACAACTTCGACGGCGTCAGGCGCCTGTACCTGCCGAATTTCCTGAGGGGGGCCGAGCTATAGGCGCGAAATGAAGGGGGCGCTTCTGGGAAGCGAGTGGAAAATCAGTGTAAGATCAAGGCGCGAACCGGGAATCTGTTGAGGAATTTTACTCAGGCTAGCCCGGAGTGGAATCGCCCTGGGAAGTCGAGGGTATTGAGCGGGATCTTGATTCGTGCAATCACAAGGCAATCATCGAGTCGGACCTGCCACCTATTCGATGCGCAGAGCACGCTGTGCTGCAGGTATCGGGAAACTGCCGACTATAATTCTGTCTTCTCCAGGAAATCCCGCCACCCGATCGTCTGGCCGACGCTTCGCGTTTGGCCCTCCTCGCCGCCGTAGCATACGAACCTGCGCTCCGGGGCCACACCGCATAAGTCTCCGACCATCTGCAAGGAACGAAAGTAGTCCGAAGCCAGGGTCTGCCCCGCCTTCGCCTCCCATAGAATTAGCCCCCGCCCTGAATCCTCAACCAGATCGACCTCGAGGCCGTTGCTCTCCCGCCAAAACCCGAGGCGAGCCTCCTCGCCGCCATGCACCTGACGCTTCATCCGCTCGGCCACAACAAGGTTTTCGAAGACCGCGCCCCGGTACGGGTGGAACTGCAGATCGGCGGGACTCCTGATGTCCAGGAGGCGACAGAGTAGGCCCGTGTCGTGCCAATAGAGTTTCGGCGATTTTACGAGGCGTTTGTTGAAGCTTTCGTTCCAGGGTTTGAGCTGGAATACGAGAAAGGAGGCCTCGAGAAGGCCGAGCCAGTCCTTGACCGTATTGACGGAGAGTCCCGCGTCTTGGGCAAGCGAGGCGAGATTGAGGAGCTGGCCGGCCCGACCCGCGCAGAGTTTGAGAAAGCGCTGGAAATCGGGCAGGGACTGAATGTTCCTGACAAGGCGAACGTCCCGTTCCGCGTAGGTGGCGAGGTAATCCTTGGCAAAAAGTTCAGGCGGCATACCTTCCGCTCGCACGCGGGGAAAGAAGCCACGAAAAGCGGCGGTTTCCCAATCGGGATCTTCGAGAGCCGCGCCGAGTTCGCTGCCGGAAAGGGGAAGTAGATGGAGAATCCCCGCACGGCCGGACAGGCTCTGACTTACCGATTGCAGGAGAAGAAAGTTGTTTGAACCTGACAGCAGCCACGTTCCGGGCGGAGAACGATCGGCATAGCCTTGCAGATAATTGAAGAGGGGCGGATGTCGATGGGCCTCATCAATAATCATGCCCCCTTCAAGCCCCCTATTCAGGAATCCCCGCGTATCGGTTATGCAGAATTCCAGGGTATCTGGGTCCTCCAGGGAGACATAAGACCTTTCAGGATAGAGATATTTGAGAAGGGTTGTTTTTCCTGACTGTCTGGGTCCAGTAAGGCATACCACGGGATAATGACGTGCCGAATGTTCAAGCGCCGCGCCGAGCTGGCGAACTATCATGGCGAAATCATAGAGTTTCTATGCAAATCAGTCAATCGATTGACCGTTTTACCTTACGCTCCCTTTCTGTCCCGCCGATCCAAGGTTCTATCCCGGATTTTTCACAGGCAAAATCGGGCTTAGCGCAAGGAACGAAGGAAGCGACCGAAGGGTAGCGGAGCGTTAGGAGCGGAGCATGCTTTCTGCATGTGAGCACCGGAGCGACTGAACGAAGTTTAGCGAAGCGTTTGCGACGCCGCAATCAGCCCGATTTTGCGAATTTGGCGTAGGTATCGCTATGGCAAACAGATTTTACGATCTCCTCAGAACTCGTGAAAAATCCGGGCTAGCCCTATCGCCGAGTTTATCCCTGCGCCTCCCGCGATAATTTCGTCTACATTTTCGTGGGATTTTCCACTGAAAGTTCTATTTCCCAAAGGGTTATCGAGGGAAAGATCTTTTCGGAGTGAACGCGGGAGGCCTATTACGACCCGAGTGGCCCAATATGCTGACCCTACAACTGGCCATTATCGTGACCCTATTTCTCTCGGAGTGGAGGAATATCCCAAACCCTGACAGCTGGAAAAGGCTGTCGGTCGGAAAGGGATGTCGGGGAGGGCCGCCTTCAATCCCCCTTCGTCATGTTTCCCGCGAACCACTTCCCAATAGCGATCATCCTATTTGCGAGCATCTTCCGTTCGAGACCAACCGTCCCGGGCACCAAGGGAGTCTTCGCCACGGTGAGGCCGTAGAGGAGGAGTGAATCGCCGAGGGGAATAATATAGAAGGCGGTGATGAGATCCCCCGGATTCGCGAGTTTGAGGAGAAGGGAATACATAGGCGTAAGATTCTCGAGACTGACGCGGAAAATACCCGCCCGCGAGACGAAGCCCAGCCTGTAGTAGACCTCTCCCGCGAGGAAATCCTTGCCGTAGAGGGTGAAGACCGCATCGGCGGGCACGGATTCGGCCTCTGGATCGGGAATGCGCCTTCGAGTCAGCTCCGAATCGACTCGGTACGAATCGAGCATGAAGTCCTCGTCGCCGCGGAATATGGCCGACTTCGTCTTTAGCCCCTTCATGGTCGAAAAGGCAGTGAAGGCGCGAAAAATCCGAAGGGGGAGGTCGGCGGTAGCCGCATCCTCGTTCGCCCTGTCCTCCTGAGGCGGGAGGCGCACGAGGGTCCAGGAATCGGCCGCCAGGGTGGCGGGAATCGAGGCGCAGAGCTCGAGTGCATCGGAGGCGAAGGGAGAGCCCTTCCAGAACGAGAGCGCATCGAAGGAGGCTCCCGTCTCGGAAAGAGGCTTGCCGGAAATGACGGAGGCCCGAGCCTCTTCCCCGAGAAAAGAGAGGTAGTCGGCCGCCGTCTGAGGAGGAAGAGCGGAAGGCCCGGCCTGGGCGAAGCCGAGCCAGGGCAGAATCGCGAAGAGAAGAAAAGTCGACCGCGATGCCGAGGGAAGTCGGCGCCGCTCGGCCGCGACCTCCCGAGGCGGAGCGATGCCCTCGCGACTCATTGAAGTCTTTCCTTATCCCGGGCTAGCCTGCCGAAATGGAATTTCACGCTTCTCCCCTCGCCTATGTCTTTCTCATCGTCGCATCCGGAGTCGCCTCCTTCATCGACAGCATTGCGGGCGGCGGCGGCATCATCACCCTGCCCGCCCTGCTCGCGGCCGGAATGCCGCCCCACCTCGCCCTCGGCACCAACAAGCTTCAAGCGAGTTTCGGCAGCCTCACGGCCACCATCCGCTTCGGCCGAGCCGGCCTCATCAAGCCCCGCGACGTCATCCCCGGCGTCCTGGCCACCGCGGCCGGAGCTGCCCTCGGCGCCATCGCCGTGGGCGCCATCGACGGGAGCATCCTCAAGATACTCATCCCGATTCTCCTTGTCGCCATCGTGGCCTTCCTCCTCCTCCGCCCCCGATTCGGACTGGCCGAAGGTAAAAAGCGCCTGCCCTGGATTCCTTTCTGGATCGGCGGCGGCCTGGCCCTGGGTTTCTACGACGGCTTTTTCGGCCCGGGCACGGGCACCTTCTGGGCCATCGCCCTCGTCGGCCTCGCTGGCCTCGAGATGCGCGGCGCGACGGCCTACACCAAGGTCGCCAACTTCACGAGCAACATCGTGTCCCTCGGCATCTTCGCCCTGGCGGGCACCGTATTCGTGCCGATGGGGCTGGCGATGGGCGCCTCGTCGATACTCGGGGCCTGGGCCGGCAGCCACCTCGTCCTCAAGCGCGGGGCCGGCCTCGTCCGCGGCGTCCTCATCGGCATGTCCTCGGCCATCGTCATTTACATAGCATTGCGATATTGGGTATTCAAGTAATATTTTTCAGCCCTTCCGCATGAAATAGGCCAGCAGGTCGTCCGCAATAGCGGAGGCATAGCGCGCGCGGGCCTCGGTCCCCGCTAACCTGTCGGGGCTGAAAGGCACGAGAATCGGAAAGACCGTCGCCGACAGAAAGGCGTGAACGCGATCGCGCGCGGCCTCGTCGAGGGGTCTGGCGAAGTGATCGCAGAGCCGCCCGGCCAGGCTTTCGACCACGGTCGCGAGGCCCTTGGCGACAGGCCCGATGGGATGACCTCCCGAATTGAAAAGATTGGCCCGGGTCAGCCTCGGGTAGACTGTCGCCCCTTCGATGAGAAAGCCCGCGATCGAGAGAAGGGTGCCTCGCGGATCCCAGGGTTCACGCCGCAAAAAACCTTCGAGGTCCTCCATCGCGTTGCTCCATGACACGGCGAGGGCGGCCTCCACGAGGGCATCCTTGCTGCGAAAATAATAATTGATAGCAGCCACATTCACGCCCGCCGCCGCGGCGATGACCCGAGTCGTCGCCTTATCGGTCCCCTCGCGTTCGATGAGATCGATCGCGGCTGAGAGTATGCGATCCCTCGCGCCTTCTGCGCGTGCGCCTTCGGCGCGGCCCCCTTCCGCGCGGCCGCCTTCCGCGGGCGCCACATCGCCCCTCTCGATTGTTCCCTCGTTAGCCATCACCCCTCCCCCAAGGCCCGCGCCACAAGCGAGGCCGAAAGCTTCCAGAGGCGTTGGGCCCCATCCGGGTCCTTCGCGCGCCTCGACGGCTCGACCTCGCGGCCATCCTTCCAATAGAGGCCGCTCCGTCCGCGCAGGGCCGGCTCCGACGCGAGCTGGGCGATGGCCGCCGCCGGCACTTCGGGCGGCGTTCCAGCCCTTCGCCGGAGCGACCAGACGAGACTGCTCGGCGATGGGCCTGCCTTGTTCCCCATGGCCGTGTCCACAAGGCCAGGATCCAGGGCGAAGACCGTGATCGCCGAACCAGGTCCCAACCTTCTCGCCAATTCCTTCACAAATAGTACATTTGCGAGCTTGGACTGCTCATAGGCGACGAGGCCGAAATAGAAACGCCCCATGCCCGGATCGGCCCAGTGGATTCGCCCAGGCCGGTGCGAGTCGGAACTCACGACGATCACCCTGCCATCGCCCGAGGCTTCCAGCGAGGAAAGAAGCCCCCCCGTCAGGACGAAGGACGCGAGGTGATTCACCGCGAATTGCCTTTCGATGCCCTCATGACTGGAAACATGTCGCGTCGCAAACAAGCCTGCGCAATTCACGAGCACATCGAGGCCCCCCCCCGCGGCGACCCGGCGCGCCAGGGCATCGCATTCGCGCATCGACGACAGATCGGCCAGCTCCAGAGTCGACGCCGCCCCACCATCACCAAGCCGGTCCCCTCCATCACTAATC
>JAJXVS010000095.1 GCA_021782015.1 bacterium
GCGCGGCCGCATCCACGGCGTCGCCCAGTCGGGCAATTCCGTGGCCTTCGGCGAGTACGGCCTTGTCTGCATGGAGCCCGAGTGGCTCACCAACCGCCAGATCGAGGCGGCTCGTATCGCGATGAACCGCTACATCAAGCGCGGCGGCAAGCTCTGGATCCGGATTTTCCCGGACAAGCCCTATTCCAAGAAGCCTGCGGAAACCCGCATGGGCAAGGGAAAGGGAGCGCCGGAGTATTGGGTGGCCGTCGTCAGACCGGGCACCGTTCTCTTCGAGCTTTCCGGTGTCACGCCGGAAATCGCGCAGGAAGCCATGCGGCTCGCCGGGTCGAAGCTGCCCGTCAAGACCAGGTTCGCCACGCGAGCGGATACGGAGTAAGCGATGAAGAATTCATTCACGGAGCTCAAACTCGATGAACTCCTCGCCAAACGCGACGAGCTACGGAGGAAGTATTTCGATCTCCGCTTTCAGCTCGTCGTCGGTCATGTCGAAAACCCCCTCGAGAAGCGGAATCTCCGCAGGCACATAGCGCGGGTCGAGACGCGGATCACCCAGCACAGGATGGCGGGAGAGGTTCCCGGCGCGACCGTCGCCACTAAGGCGGTCGCGAAGGCCGGTAACGCCCGTCGCAGTGCCAAGGCGGCGAAGGCCGCCGATGCCGTGGCGTCGGCCAAGGCCGCGACTCCTGTGGCGTCGGCCAAGGCCGCGACTACCGTCGCGAGGGGCGCGAAATGAGCGAGGAGACCAAGGTGGAGAACCAGGGCAAGGGCAAGCAAAGCCTTCAGGGCCTCGTCGTCAGCGACAAGATGGACAAGACCATCGTCGTCGAGATCACGACCAGGAAGCTGCACCCGCTCTACAAGAAGTATGTGACCAGGTCCAAGAAGATCAAGGCGCACGACGAGCAGAACGAGGCGCACGTGGGCGACACCGTCCGCGTGATCGAATCCCGTCCGATCAGCCGCGACAAGCGCTGGCGGCTCGAGACCATCGTCGAGCGCGCGAAGTAAGCCTGGGAGGAAAAGGAAATGATCCAGGTCGAATCCAGGCTGAATGTCGCGGACAATTCGGGGGCGAAGGAAGTCCAGTGCATCAAGGTGCTGGGCGGCACGCGCCGACGCTACGCCTATGTCGGTGACGTCATCGTCGTCGCGGTCAAGGCTACCATCCCGAACTCCGCGATCAAGAAGGGCACCATCGAAAAGGCGGTCATCGTCAGGGTGCACAAGGAATATCGTCGTCCGGACGGAACCTACATCCGTTTCGACGACAACGCGTGCGTCATCATCGACGCGAACAAGAACCCCAAGGGGAAGCGCATCTTCGGGCCCGTGGCCCGCGAGCTGCGCGAGAGGGACTTCATGAAGATCGTCTCCCTCGCCCCCGAGGTCCTGTGAGGAGAATGGCATGAGCGACGTAACCACGAAGCTCCGCAAGGAGGACCTCGTCCAGGTCGTTGCCGGCAAGGACCGGGGCAAGAAGGGCAAGATCATCACGATCGATCGCGTCAAGGGCCGCGTCATCGTCGGAGGCTGCAACATGGTCAAGAAGGCCATGAAGAAGCGCAAGCAAACCGACCGCGGAGGCATTGTCGAGATCGAGGCAGCGCTCCATCTTTCCAACGTCATGATTGTGTGCTCGAAGTGCGGACCCACGCGCATCGGCTACAAGATCGACGGTGAGAAGAAGAGCCGCGTCTGCAGGAAATGTGGAGGGGCCCTGTAATGGCAGCCACGAAAGACAACGCGGCCCTCGCGGCCGAGAAGAAGGCCGAGGCGGCGGCCAAGAAGGCGGCGAAGGCCGACAAGGCCTCGTCGGCCAAAGGGGCTTCGGCCCCCCTTCCCAAGGGCTATGTTCCGCGCCTCAAGAAAATGTACCGGGATGCAGTCGTTCCCTCCCTCAAAGAGGAGTTCGGCTACAGCTCAGGCATGCAGGTTCCCCGGCTCGTGAAGGTGACCGTATCCATGGGTGTCGGCGAGGCCAAGGAGAACAAGAAGATCCTTGACGCCGCGGTGGAAGACATCGGTCACATCACCGGCCAGAAGGCGATCAAGACGAAGGCGCGCAAATCGATCGCCACTTTCAAGATCCGCCAGGGACAGGAGATCGGCGCGAAGGTCACGCTCCGCGGCGCGATGATGTGGGAGTTCCTCGACCGGCTCATCAACGTCGCCCTCCCCCGCGTCAAGGATTTCCGCGGGGTCAACGGCAACGCCTTCGACGGGCACGGAAACTACTCGCTGGGACTCAACGAGCAGATCATCTTCCCTGAGATCGATTTCGACAAGATCGAGAAGATCATGGGCCTCAATATCGCGATCGTGACGACCGCGGCCACCGACAAGGAAGCGAAGAGCCTCCTCGCCCGGATGGGCATGCCCTTCAGGAAATAAGGAAGGTACGCTGATGGCACGAAAGGCGATGATTCTCAAGGCTGAGAAAAAGCCCAAGTATTCCACCCGGCTCGTCCGCCGCTGCAAGGTCTGCGGGCGCCCCAGGGGATATCTCCGCAAATTCGAACTCTGCAGGATCTGTTTTCGGAAGCTCGCTTCCGAGGGCATGATCCCCGGGGTCACGAAGTCGAGCTGGTAGGAGGACCACGATGAGCGTTTCAGATCCCATCGCGGACATGCTGACCAAGATCCGCAACGCGAGCATGGCTCGCCATGAGAAGGTCGACATCTCCACCTCGAAACTCAAGCTCGAGATCGTGAAGATCCTCAAGACCGAAGGTTTCATCAAGAACTTCAAGAAGATCCAGGCGGAGGGCAGCAATGTCATCCGGATCTTCCTCAAGTACGACGACGAGAACGAGCCCGTCCTTCACGGCCTCGAGAAGGTCTCGCGGCCCGGCCGCCGGGTCTACTCGGGCTACAAGGAACTCCCTCGCGTCCACAACGGCTACGGTACCCTGATCGTCTCCACCTCCGGTGGGGTGACGACCGGGCGCAAGGCAGTCGAAAAGCAGATGGGCGGAGAGCTCATCTGCAGCGTCTGGTAACGAGGTAACAGCATGTCGAGACTCGGAATACGGCCGGTCCAGATACCCCAGGGCGTGAAGGTGAACGTCACCCCATCCCTGGTTCAGGTGGAAGGGCCCAAGGGAAAGCTTCAAGAAAGCTACGATCCTACAGTCGAAATCGCCGTCAAGGACGGCGCCGTCCATGTGACGCGGAAGAGCGATTCCAAGCAGGCGAAGTCCTTCCATGGGCTCTATCGCCAGCTCGTCAACAACATGGTCATCGGCGTCTCCGCGGGCTTCAAGAAGTCCCTCGTGATCAACGGCGTCGGCTACCGTGCCGAAGTGCAGGGAAAGCTCCTTGTCCTCAGCCTCGGATATTCCACCGATTTCGCGGTGGCCATCCCGGAAGGGCTCACGGTGACGACCGAGGCGAACAACCTCAAGGTCGTCATCGCCGGGCACGACCGCCATCTCGTGGGCAAGTTCGCGAGCGAGGTCCGGAGCGCCCGACTCCCCGAGCCCTACAAGGGCAAGGGCATCAGGTACGAGGACGAGACGATCAGGAAAAAGGTCGGAAAGACCGGCGTGAAGTGAGGCGCATGAATGAGCGTTAAGGAATTGAACGACAAGCTGCGCAAGCGCGAGCAGCGCCGCACGCACGTCCGCAAGAACATCGAGGGTACGCCCGCAAAGCCGCGCATGACGGTTTTCAAGTCGAACCGCTACCTCTATGTCCAGGTCGTCGACGATCTCGCCGGAGCGACCCTCGCCTCCGCCTCGACCCTTGAGGAATCCCTCAAGGCCATCAAGCGGAATGTCGAAGGCGCGGCCAAACTCGGCGAGGAAATCGGCAAGCGGCTCAAGGACAAGAACGTGGCCACCGTGGTCTTCGACCGGAACGGCTACAAGTACCACGGCATCGTCAAGGCGATCGCCGACGGCGCCCGCAAAGCCGGGATCCAGTTCTAGGGGGACCGCGTGGACAACAGGAACGACAGGAACAGGCGGGGAGGGGACGAGCCCCGCGACAATTATGTCGAGAAACTCGTCAAACTCAACCGGACGGCGAAGGTCGTCAAGGGCGGTCGCAGCTTCTCCTTCTCGGCCCTCACGGTCGTCGGCGACAGGGCCGGCAACGTGGGTTATGGCTTCGGCAAGGCGAAGGACGTCTCCGAGGCGATCCGCAAGAGCATCGACAAGGCCAAGCGCGCGATGATCCGCTTCCCCGTGAAGAATGGCACCATTCCCCACGATGTGATCGGCGGATTCAAGGCGACCAAGGTTTACATGAAGCCCGCCTGCCCCGGTTCGGGCATCATCGCCGGCGGCCCGGTCCGCGCGATCATGGAAGCCGGCGGCGTCACCGACGTCCTTTCGAAGTGCGTAGGAAGCCGTAGCTCCATCAATATTGTCCGCGCCGTTTTTAACGCGGCCGAGAACATGATGGACGCCAAGACTGTCGCGAAGAACCGCGGCAAGACCATCAAGGATCTGTGGGGCTGAGTATGGCAAAGAAAATCGAGATCACGCTCGTGAAGAGCACGATCCATCAGAAGCCGGAGAAGCGCGCCACCGTGCGCTCCCTCGGGCTCCGCAAGATCGGCTCCAGCACCGTTCAAGAGGCGAGTCCCGCGATCCTCGGCATGGTCCGCGCGGTCGACCACCTCGTCGAAGTCAAGGAGGTTGAGTGATGTCCGACTTCAACCTGCATGCCCCCGAGGGCTCCCACAAGCGCAAGCGCATCGTGGGTCGCGGCCAGGGCTCGGGCCTCGGCACCACCGCCGGCAAGGGCAACAAGGGACAGCAGTCCCGCTCGGGCGGCAAGACCTATCCCGGCTTCGAGGGCGGCCAGATGCCCCTCTATCGCCGCATTCCGCACCGTGGCTTCACCAACATCTTCCGCAAGGAATGGCAGGTGGTGAACCTCCGCGACCTCGATACAAAATTCGAGGCGAACGAAACCGTCGACGGGGCCAGCCTCGTCGCCCGCGGTCTCGTGCGCAAGGCCGATGGCCTCGTCAAGGTGCTGGGCATGGGCGACATCACCAAGGCTCTCGTCGTTTCCGTCGACAAGGTTTCGGCCTCGGCGAAGGACAAGATCGAGAAGGCCGGCGGCAAGGTCGAGACCGTGCAGGGCACGTCGACGGCCGCGGCCGCGAAGTAAGCGGCGGCGCGCAAAATGGCCAGCAACCCCATCGCGGATATTTTCAGGGTGAAGGAGCTCCGTGACAGGATCCTCTTCACCCTGTTCTGGCTCGCCGTCTTCAGGCTTGGCGCCTACCTCCCCATCCCCGGCATCGACGTCGCGGCCCTCCGCGTCTATTTCGAATCCCAGGCGGGCAACGCCAACGGCATCACCGACTACCTCGACTTCTTCGCCGGCGGCGCCTTCAAGAACTTCTCGCTGTTCATGATGGGCGTCATGCCCTACATCAGCATGCAGATCATCATGCAGCTCCTCCTCATCGTCTTCCCGCGGCTGAAGAAGATGGCTGAGGAAGAGGGCGGCAAGAAGCAGATCCAGCTCATCACCCGCCTCGGAACGATCGTCGTCGCGATGGTGCAGGCCTTTACCGTCACCGTGTGGGCCGACCGCATTCCCAACGCCATCGTGATGCAGAACCGGCTCGCCTACACGATCATTGCAATGCTTACGGTCACCACGGGAACCATGTTCCTCGTGTGGATCGGCGAACAGATCACCAAACGCGGCATCGGCAACGGCGTGTCCCTCCTGATTTTCGCCGGCATCGTCTCGAGGCTGCCCAACGCCTTCTACGAACTCGGCAAGCTCATCGCCCGCGGCGACGTCAACGCGGTCTACGCGGTGGTCGTCATCGTGATGTTCATCGCGGTGGTCGCCCTCGTCGTCATGGAGCAGCAGGGACAGCGGAAGATTCCGGTCAATTACGCCAAACGCGTCGTCGGCCGGAAGATGTACGGTGCGCAGAACACCTACATTCCTTTCAAGCTCAACCCCTCGGGCGTCATCCCGGTCATCTTCGCCTCGAGCCTCCTCACCTTCCCCCTGCAGATTTCCCAGAGTCTCGGCGTCAACGCCAAGTGGCTCAGGGACTTCTCCTATTGGCTCAGGCCGGGTGGATTCTGGTACAGCCTCGTGTACGTGGTGCTCATCATCTTCTTCGCGTACTTCTACACACAGGTCACGCTGAACCCCCAGGAGATTTCCAAAAACATCCGGGAGAACGGCGGGTCGATTCCGGGCATCCGGAGCGAGAAGATGGAGGAGCACCTCACCAGGATCCTCAACCGGATCATGCTGCCGGGTTCCCTCTACCTCGCGCTCATCGCCCTGATCCCCACCCTCGTGCAGCAGCTCTTCCATTTCCCGAGTCAGCTCGCGTACCTCCTCGGCGGTACCTCCCTGCTGATCCTCGTCGGCGTCGATCTCGATACCATGTCGCAGGTCAACGCTCTCTTGAAGATGCATCATCATGAAGGCCTCGTGAAGAAGGGCCACATCAGGTCGAGGAACCTGTAGAAAAAAACCTCGAAGCGGTATTAAATTGGCGGGCCGCGCAAGGCCGCACTGGAGAACGAGATGAAGGTCAGGACAAGCGTCAAGAAGATCTGCGACAAGTGCAAGGTCATAAAGCGCGAAGGTGTGGTCCGCATCGTGTGCGAGAACCCCAAGCACAAGCAGAAGCAGGGCTGAGAGGAGAGGTAGCTCATGGCACGTATAGCGGGAGTTGACCTCCCCAACAAGCACGTCGAAATCGCCCTCACGTACATCTACGGCCTCGGCCGCGTGTCCGCCAGGAAGATCTGCGATTCGACGAAAATCGACCCGAACAAGAAGATCAACGACCTTTCCAACGACGAGCTCGCCGAGCTCCGGAAGGTCATCGAGAACGATTACAAGGTCGAGGGACGCCTCCGCTCGGAGGTCGCCCTGAACATCAAGCGGCTCATGGACATCGGCTGCTACCGGGGCCTTCGGCACCGCAGGGGCCTCCCCGTCCGCGGCCAGCGCACCAAGACGAACGCACGTACCCGCAAGGGCAAGCGCAAAACCGTCGCGAACAAGAAAAAGGCCTAAGGGCGGGGGCGAGAAGTGGCAACGGCCAAGAAGAAGAAAGAGAAGAAGTCAGTTTACGAGGGCAACGTCTACATCCAGGCGACCTTCAACAACACGATCGTCACGATCACCGACCTGAACGGGAACGCAATCTCCTGGGCCAGCTCCGGCGGCCTCGGATTCCGCGGGGCGAAGAAGTCCACCCCCTTCGCCGCCCAGACCATCGCGGAAACGGCTGTCCAGAAGGCGCTCAATGTCGGTCTCCGCGAGGTCAACGTCTATGTGAAGGGGCCCGGCGTGGGTCGCGAGTCGGCGATTCGCCAGCTCGGCGCCCTCGGACTCAAGGTCCGCACCATCAGCGACGTGACCCCGATTCCGCACAACGGCTGCCGGCCCCGCAAGGCCCGGCGCATCTGACAAGGAAGGGGTGAGATAGAATGGCCAGATATACCGGTCCAGTGTGCAGGCTCTGCCGCACCGAACAGCGCAAGCTCTTCCTCAAGGGCAATCGCTGCAAGAGCGACAAGTGCCCGATCAATCGCAAGGCCCTTCCTCCGGGAAAGGCGCCGAAGTCCCGCCAGGGCAAACAGTCCGAATACGCGGTGCAGCTCCGCGAGAAGCAGCGGCTCAAGAGGTCCTACGGCCTCATGGAGACCCAGTTCCGGAACACCTTCGAAAAGGCGCTCCGCATGCCCGGCAAGACCGGCGAAAACCTCTTCGCCCTTCTGGAGCGCCGGCTCGACACCGTCGTCATGCGGCTTCGCTTCTCCGTATCGAGGGCCCAGGCGCGTCAGCTCGTCCTCCACGGCCATGTCGCCGTCAATGGCAAGCGCGTCAACGTGCCCTCCTTCACCATCCGCGAAGGTGACAAGATCGAGATCCTCGCCTCAGGCAAGAAGATGACCCTCGTCAAGGACGCCCTCCAGGAAGTGGGACGCTCAGGCGTCATGCCCTGGCTCGAGGTCGACGTCGACAAGATGAGTGGCCGCTTCGCGTCCATCCCCCACCGCCAGGACATTACGGACATGGCGGACATCCGGGAGCAGCTCGTCGTCGAGCTCTACTCCAAGTAAGGAGACGAAATGGCGCGGAAGAACCTCCTCAAAGGCTTCAAGAGGCCGAAGGGCATCACCTACGAACAGAGCGAGTCCTCCGGCGACTACGGCAAGTTCCTGGCGTATCCCTTCGAGCCCGGCTACGGCACTACCGTCGGCAACTCGCTGCGCCGCATACTCCTCTCTTCGATCCAGGGTTACGCCGTCACCGCCGTGCGCATCGTCCGCTATGACCAGGACGGCGCCCAACACATCGTCTCGAGCGAATTCGAGACGATTCCCGGCCTCGTCGAGGATACGATCGAGTTTCTCAACAATCTGAAACAGGTCCGCATCCGGCTTCCGAACGACGAGGAACAGGCGACCTTCCTTTATGAGCTGAGCGGTCCGATGGAGATCACGGGGGCGACCCTGGCCGAGGGCAAGGCCCTCGACATCCTCACCCCCCAGGTGAAAATCGGCAATCTCAGCGCGGGGGCGCACATCGACGTCGAGGTCCAGATCGATCTGGGCCGAGGCTATGTGCCCTCCGAGGTCAACGAGAAGTACGTCGAGGTCGTCGGCACCATACCGATGGACGCGATCTTCTCGCCCATCCGCAAAGTGAAGTACGCGGTCGAGCCGACCCGCGTCGGCCAGCGCTCGGACTACGATAAACTCGTGCTCGAGATCTGGACGGACGGAACGGTGAAACCCGAGGATGCGCTGGCCGAGGCCGCCAAGATAGCCAAGGACCACTTCGCCATCTTCGTCAACTTCGACGAGGGCGATCTCGGCGACGACGGCGAGAGCGACGAGATCGAGGAGAGGGTCCGCCAGATCCTCAACACCCCGGTCGAGGAGCTCGAGCTTTCGGTGCGCTCGTCCAATTGCCTCAAGAATGCCAGCATCAAGACCATCGGCGACCTCACGAGGAAAACCGAGGACGACATCGCGAAGACCAGGAATTTCGGCAAAAAGTCCCTCCAGGAGATCAAGGACAAGCTCAAGGAGTGGAATCTCGGTCTCGGCATGACGGATTACTCCGCCTTGCGAAACCACCTAAGGCTGTCCATGAAGAAGGAAGAGACCGATGAAGCATAAGATCGGATTCAACAAGCTCAACCGGGTGCCTGCCCATCGCAAGGCCCTCATCCGGAACATGATGACCGTGCTCTTCAAGCACGAGCGCATCGTCACCACCAGGGCCAAGGCCAAGGAAGTCCAGCGCTTCTCCGAGAAGGAGATCACGCGCGCGAAGGTGGATTCGGTCCACAACCGCCGCATGGTCGCGCGCAAGCTGTGGGATGAAGCCATCCTCGCGAAGCTCTTCACGGATATCGCTCCCCGCTTCAAGGAGCGGAATGGCGGCTATACCCGCATCCTCAGGATCGGCGAGCGCGCCCAGGATGCAGCCGACATGGTGGTCCTCGAACTCGTCGATCGCAAGACCGACGAAAAGCAAGCCGAGCGCGAGAAGCGCAAGGCCGACAAGAAAGCCAAGGCTTCCACCGAGGCCAAGGCGGAGGCGGGCGACGCCCCGGCCTCCAAGTAAGGCAGGGGGACCGAAATGTCGAAAGCACACCGCGGCAAGGGCCTCAAGGACACCGCCGCCCATGGCCGGGGCATCTGCCCCGTCTGCAAACGCGAAGGCATAAAAATCGTCTACGAGCAGGAAGTCGACGGCCAAAAGCTCAAGATCTGCAAGACCTGTAAGGCAACGATCGCTAATAAAAAATAGGGCGATCGGTGCTAAATAGGGCTGCCGAAATCGCCCTGCGATTTCGACACGCGAAGCGGCGACTGGAATCGCGCCTCAGAAAGACCTCGCCCGCCGTAGCGGACGAGGTCTTTTGTTGTGCAGCGCAGTCGGCGATTGGTTCCGGGATAGTTCCTGGGGGCAAAATGAGCGAAGCGAGCCCTGACGTGGCCGGCGGCGACCGGCCGAGGAGCTGCTTGCGTGTAGTTAGGTGCAGTGGGGAACACCGCGAGTTTGCTTCTTTCTTCTTTGACCTCTAGGCAATGCCTTGTATATTGCCGATTTCGGACAACTCCTTCTCCAATGATTGTCTTTCAATTCGAATGTCATAGTCATTTTGAATTCCAATCCAGAATTCAGCGGAATTGCCGAAATATTTCGAAAGCTTTAGAGCAGTCTCTACAGTAATCTTCCTTTTCCCATGGATAATTTCTGAAATTCTAGTAGCGGAAATGCCTGTATCCTTCGCTAGCCTATATGCAGATATTCCAAAACCCTTCAAGAACTCTTCTTCAAGGATTTCTCCAGGTTTTATAGGATCAAGCTTCTTCATCTGAAGACCTCCTAATGATAGTCCACGATTTCAACGTCATACGCATTCCCATCTAACCAGGTAAAGCAAATTCTCCATTGATCATTTATCCTTATTGAGTACTGCCCTTCTCTATCAGCGTTTAGCTTTTCAAGTCGATTTGCAGGTGGAATGCGCAAATCAGAAATGTCTATTGATTTGTTCAGCATGACCAATTTACGGAGACCAATATTCTGAACCGCCAACGGCACCTTTCTTACCATCTCAAGATTCCATATCCTCTCTGTCTCTTTGGTCTTAAACGAGCAGATCATGCAATATAATACCGCTATTCGATACTATCGTCAAGCAACACTAAAAAGAGAATCGATATTTACCGATAACAACCTATCCATCGTTTGACAAAGTCGTATGTGACATTATGAACTTTGCTAAATATCCTTTTGAATGTAAATGAAGAATTTCAAAATGAGAAGATATCGTGAAAAGGGGGCGGCATTTCTTCTTGTCGCACCTAACGTATTAGTATCTTTCTACTACATAGGGAGGAAACGTGATGCATGTCACAAAAGCAGGATCATTTGTCGCCGTGCTCCTGTTCGCAGGAGGCCTTGGTTTGAGGGCCGAAGGATTACCACCGCTTGAGCTGGTACCCCGGGTCGATCCCGCTCGTTATGCTGGTCTTTGGTATGAGATTGCGCGATTCCAGCAGGCTTTCGAAAAGGACCTTGTCGGGGTGACTGCCGAGTACTCGATCAGGAAGGATGGCAGAATCGCGGTCAAGAACAGCGGCTTCAAAAAGACCCTCGACGGCCCCTTCACCGATGCCAAGGCCGTGGCATGGGTTCCCGACCCCGCAAAACCGGCTGCGCTCAAGGTTCAGTTTTTCTGGCCCTTCGCCGCCGACTATCTCATCTTCGGTCTCGACGATCAGGATTATTCTTGGGCCTTGGTTGGTGACAATTCGAGGAAATATCTCTGGTTCCTCTCGAGGACGCCGAGTATTGATCAGTCTACCTTCGACAAAATGGCGGGATTAGCGAGGGCCCAGGGTTACGATCTTTCGAAGTTATTCATCGTGCCGCAGAAAGAAGGGAATTAAGCCCCGACAGCATGAGGCATCCTCGATGTTGCCCGGCATGCCCGCCACCATTTCGGCCAGCACATTGTCGAGGCTGGCCATGATTTCGCCGGCCTTGGCGCGAACCCTGCCAGTCAATACTCTTTCGAGGCTTAACCTTCGAAGCCGTGCCAGGCTATTCTGCGCGCATGGAAATGGGGAAACCGCAAAAGGATCCTTCCGACCGGGCGAGTCCGGCGAGAATGGGAACCATCGCCGCCTTCGCCACCTATGGCATGTGGGGACTGTTTCCGCTGTATTGGAAGCGCCTCGAGGCGATCGATCCCTTTCAGGTCTTGTCCCACAGGGTGGTCTGGGCCGCCCTCTTCACCGTCATCCTTCTCGCGTGGAGCGGCGGCCTCTCGAAGCTCCTGGCTCTGCTGGGCAATTGGAGGCGCCTCGGCGCCGCTGCGCTGGCCGCCGCCCTCGTAACCACCAATTGGGCCGTCTATATCTGGGCTGTCGACCAGGGCCACATCGTTCAATCGGCCCTCGGCTACTACATCAATCCCCTCGTATCGATGGCCCTCGGGGCCATTTTGCTGCGGGAAAAACTCGATCGATTCACCCTCGTGGCGATCGGGATAGCGACGGCGGGAGTGATCGCGGCGACTGTGATGCTGGGAAGCCCTCCCTGGATTTCCCTCGTCCTCGCCTTCAGCTTCGGCTTCTATGGCCTCGTGAAAAAGCGGGCAGCTCTCGAACCGATGACGGGACTGGCCGCCGAGACCCTCGCGGCGACTCCCTTCGCGCTGGCCTATCTCGTGTTTCGCCATGCCGAGGGTCAGGGTGCCTTTGGCGGCGCCGATGTCGGGGCCACCATTCTTCTCGCCCTCGCAGGCCCGGTCACCGCCATTCCCCTCCTGACCTTCGCATTTTCGGCCAACCGGATAACGCTTCAGAAGCTCGGCTTCATCCAGTACGTCTCGCCGTCGCTGCAGCTCCTCCTCGGACTCCTCGTCTACCGAGAGTCGCTCTCGCCCGCGCTCCTTGTCGCCTTTGTCGCGGTGATCGCGGCGGTGCTGATTTACGCGCTATCGCGGGGGAGGACGGAGGGGGCGGCCGCCAAGGTGGCCTAGGCGCCCGGCGCCGGCCGCCGAGCCAGGGCCCCGGTGGCCCAGTCGGCGCCCGGCGGCTTCCTCAGCTCCGGGCTGCCCTGTCCGACACGACCGCGCCGCCCTTCACAACTGTGCGCACCTGGTTCATCCCTACGTTGTAGGCGAGATGCCGGTAGGATGGTGCTTCGAGGCCGAGGAGGTCGGCTTCCTTGCCGGCCTCGATGGAGCCGATGCGATCGGCGAGGCCGAGGGCCGCCGCCCCGCCGAGGGTGGTGGCGACGAGGGCTTCCTCCAGCGATAGCCCGAGGTAGAGGACGGCTATCGAGAACATGAGCGGGATTGACTGGCTGTAGCAGGACCCGGGGTTGAAATCCGAGGCCAGAGAAAGGGCGCAGCCGGCGTCGATGGCGGCCCGCGAGTCGGCGTAGGCTTCCCTGAGGGTGAAGGCCGTGAGCGGGAGGTTGGTCGCGACCACCCCGGCCTTCGCCATCTTTTCGAGGTCGGCCGGATCGGCCTTGAGGAGGTGGTCGGCGCTCGTCGCTCCGAGTTCGGCCGCCAGCCCCGCCCCCCCTATGCGCTCGATCTCGTCGGCGTGGAGTTTGAGGCCGAAGCCCAGGTCCTTGGCCGCCACGAGGTAGCGGCGCGAATCCTCGAGCTCGAAGACGCCCTTTTCGCAGAAGACGTCGCAGAAGCGGGCGAGATGCCGTTCCCGAATCTCGGGCAGGAGTTCGGCGATTACGAAGTCCATGTAGCTCGAGCTCCGACCCTCGAACTCCGGCGGCGTGGAGTGGGGACCAAGGAATGTAGGTACTATGTCTATCGGCTGGAGGCGCGCGAGGATCCGCATGGCCTCGAGCTGGCGGAGCTCCGTGTCGCGATCCAGGCCGTAGCCGGATTTGCCCTCGACGGTGGTGATGCCGAGTTCGAGCATGCGTCCGAGCCTGCCCTCGCCGATGGCCACCAGGTCTTCCAGTGTGGCCGCCCGGGTCGAGGCCATGCTCGTGCGGATGCCGCCCCCGCGCCTGTGGATTTCCATGTAGGGCAGCCCCCCCGCGCGCCAGAGGAACTCCTCGTCGCGGAAACCAGCGAAGACGAAATGCGTGTGGCTGTCGACGAAGCCAGGCACGACCGCGCCCCCCTTCGCGTCGAGGACGGGGATGCCTTCGGCGCGAAGGGCGAGGGCGGGATCGGAGCGAAAGACTGCCTCCGGGCCGGCCCAGGCGATTTTTCCCCCGAGGGCAAGGACGAGGGCCGACTTGGTCACCTCGACCCGGCCCATCGCTTCCTTGCCTCGCGGCGGGGCGAAGCCGAGGGGTGTGGCGAGCTCGCCGATGTTCACAATTAGGAGATCGTGGGGCATGGCGATCTTAGCCCCTGAACAGGGGGTCGAGGCCGATGGTTCCGATGAGGCTCTTGCGGCAGCCC
>JAJXVS010000096.1 GCA_021782015.1 bacterium
CGCGCTTGTGGGTACGGCGCGGAAGCCTGGGGGTGCGGTACGAACCCTTCGAGGTCGATGAGCCCATCAGGCCCGCCGTCACCAACTCCGGACTCAGAACCCGCAAGGCCGAGGGCGCAATGCCCTGATGAGGGCGGCCTGGATTTCGGCCAGTGATGGGGGCCGACTTCGCTGCGAACTCTGCCCCCATGGCTGCGCCATCGCCGAAGGCAAATTCGGTTTATGTGGAGTCCGGGCCAACTCGCGAGGGGAAGGACAGCTACCCCTCGCGGGCAGGCCTTCATCTCTGGCCATTGACCCCATCGAGAAAAAGCCTCTCTACCGATTTTTGCCTGGAACGATGGTTTACTCGGTTGGCTTTTTCGGTTGCACGATGCGCTGTCCTTTTTGCCAAAATTGGGAAATTTCACAGCACACGACGGAGCGGGGACTCCCTTATCCATCAACCGACCTCATCGCGGATGCCGTGGAGTCGGGTTGTCCGTCGATTGCGTTTACCTATTCCGAGCCCACCGTCCATTTCGAATACGTCCTCGAAGCAGCGAGCCATGCCCGCGAGGCTGGTCTCAAAACTGTGCTTGTGACGAATGGAATGTTGGCGGCCGGACCGGCCGAAGAGCTGATGTCCACAATTGACGCCGTGAATCTGGATATCAAATGTTTTTCGCCTGCCGCCTATCGACGGGTGTTGGGGGGCGATCTACCGACAGTCCTCGAATTCGCGCGCATCGCCGCTCGGCATTCCTGGCTGGAAGTCACTACCTTGGTCGTGCCAGGACTCGACGAGTGGGAGGTTGCCGTTGGCGGTATTTCCGATTTTCTATCCGGACTTTCCCCCCATATCCCGCTGCATCTTTCCGCCTATCATCCCGCCTGGAACTACGATGCGCCGCCGACATCTCCGAATCTCCTCGAAAAACTGAGGGCCTTGGCCGCCGAACGGCTCGAATCGGTCTACGTCGGGAATGTTGCGGGAGAAAAGTCGACGGACCTCTGTAGTGAATGCGGAGCAATTCTCGTCGAGCGACAGGGATTTCGAGTGACTCGCATGGGTCTCTCGGGCATTTCGGGGATTTTCGGTCCTCCACTCGCAAGCCCTTCATCGCGCTGTGCCAACTGCGGTCATCCAGAATTCTTCATCACGCGCTAATCCATTCCCCAAGCCATGCGGAACTTGTTGACTCTTTCCGGGAATTACGGCATCTTGCTTTTCGCCGATTGCATGGTGGGTGTAGCTCAGGTGGTAGAGTGCCAGACTGTGGATCTGGTTGTCGTGGGTTCAAACCCCATCACCCACCCTTGGCCGCATCCGCGAAATACGGATATGGTCTTTGCGCCCGTAGCTCAGCTGGATAGAGCGACGGACTTCGAATCCGTAGGTCGCAGGTTCGACTCCTGTCGGACGCAGTTTTTTGGTGCAACGGGGCAGCGTGCTTACGCTGCCCTCGGTTGTTGCGATTTTCCGTATGTATCGGGAAAACGCGCGTGACCGAACGCAACACTTTGGAGTTGCGTTCGGTCACGGGGGCCGCTAGCTCAGCTGGCAGAGCAGCAGACTCTTAATCTGCGGGTCGCAGGTTCGATGCCTGCGCGGCTCATCATGAATCGTGAAATGCTCTTTGGGCATTTCACGATTCATGGAGAAGTTTCGGCTGGGCCGAAACTTCGGACCTTCTGAGAAATGCTCTTTGGGCATTTCACGATTCATGGAGAAGTTTCGGCTAGGCCGAAACTTCGGACCTTCTGAGAAATGCTCTCGGGGGTTTCACGACCTTGGCATTTTTGAGGGCTTGGGCCTTCTTGAATGAGGCTGCTCTTCTGCGAGAGTGGTGGAATGGCAGACACGCCAGACTTAGGATCTGGTGCCTCCGGGCGTGAGGGTTCAAGTCCCTTCTCTCGCATCGCCATGGTTCCTGGCCTTTGATTGCGGGGGATCGTGGTAGGCGCAGCAGTTGACGCGGGAATAGCTCAGTGGTAGAGCGCCACCTTGCCAAGGTGGATGTCGCGGGTCCGACTCCCGTTTCCCGCTTTTCCGGCAGGGCCGCTGGCTTGACGAAAGAGCACCTGATCGGTATTGTGTGGGCTCCTTGGCGGCGCGATCTGGCACCGACTTGGTAGCATGGGCCGCTAGCTCAGCTGGCAGAGCAGCAGACTCTTAATCTGCGGGTCGCAGGTTCGATGCCTGCGCGGCTCATATCCTGCGGGAATAGCTCAGTGGTAGAGCGCCACCTTGCCAAGGTGGATGTCGCGGGTCCGACTCCCGTTTCCCGCTCTCAACGACGAGGCGATTCGGACGACCGAATCGCCTTTTTTATTACTGCATCGAATGAAAGAGGAACCTTATGGTAGCGAACAAGAACATCGAGCGCCTCGAGCATTCCAATGTCAGGCTCACGGTAACGGTGCCTGCGGCAGATTGCAGGAAAGAGTACGACGGCCTGCTCGCCGAGTACTCGAAGAGCGTCGCGATTCCCGGCTTCCGAAAGGGACATGTACCCGCTTCTGTGCTCGAGCGCAAGTTCGGCGATGGTCTCCGGCTTGATGCGATGGGAAAGCTGCTGGAGAAGGCCGTCGAGGAAGTTCTCCAGGAGATCCCCGAAAAGCCAATCGCCTATTCGCAGCCCAGCCTCGAAGGAAATCCCGAATTCGCTGTTGATAAAGACTTTACCTTTAGCGTGACCTATGACATCTACCCGGAGATTGTGGCACCGGAGTGGAAGGGACTCGCGATTGAGGTTCCCGAAGCCACGGTCGAACTCGCCGACGAGGAGCGGGAAATCGAGGCCATGCGCGACAGGAACGCCATCGTCATGGAGAAGGAAGCTTCGGCACTTGCGGTTCGGGGCGACATTGCCACCGTCAATTTCCAGGAACTCGGTGCCGATGGCGAGGCCGTGGCGGGGAGCTCGCGCGAGGATTTTGCCTTTGAAATCGGGTCGGGGTATAACCTTTACAAGTTTGATGATGAAGTAATCGGGATGGTGAAGGACGAAACGAAAAGCTTTGAAAAGACCTTCCCCTCCGATTATGAATATTCCGAGCTCGCCGGGAAGACCGTGAAAGTCCAAATCACCCTTACGAAGCTCAAGGAAAAGAAGCTTCCCGATCTTGATGACGATTTTGCCCAGGATGTCTCCGAAAAATACAAGACCCTCGACGACCTGAAAAGCGATGTGCGCCGACAGTTGGAAAAAAGGCTTGAGGACAGGTTGCGCCAACTCCGGGAGAAGTCTCTCCTCGACGCCCTCATGACGAGAACTGCCGTCGATCTGCCCGCCTCAATGGTCGAAGCGGAACTCGCCATGCGCCTCGACAACATGATGCGGCAGATGGGCATCGAAAGCATAGAACAGCTTGACCGGACCCTGTCCTATTCCGGCAAGACCAGGAATGATCTGCTCGAAGGTTGGCGCCCCAACGCCGAGAAATCCATAGCCACCCGTCTCGTGCTCCAAAAGCTGACGGCGGACGGGAACTACGTATGCAGCGATGCCGACCTGGAATCCGAACTCGAACGCGTCGCGCAGGAATCCAACCTGAGCGTAGAAGAGGTTCGTGCCGAATATGAAAAACACGACAACCTCGACTACCTACGCGAACGGATCAAGGAGGATCGCCTCCTCGCCGACATGCTTGCCGCGGCGACGGTAAAAAAAGGAGCCAGGCTATCCTA
Organism: bacterium; assembly: GCA_021782015.1. Lineage (GTDB taxonomy): Bacteria > Spirochaetota > Spirochaetia > Treponematales > Rectinemataceae > CAIJMU01. Next base: position 3,674 of record JAJXVS010000096.1, read on the forward strand.
CATGGACGCGCTTGCCGATAAGCAGTAACTTGAAGTCATCGCTCACGATGGATCGAGGGCGATCAATCCGATACGAAAGGCGAGCCCCATGGATGAGAGGATGCATAATCTCGTACCCATTGTCATAGAGCAGACGGGCATTGGCGAGCGTTCTTACGATATATATTCACGATTGCTGAAAGACAGGATCATTTTCATTGATGGCGAAATCAACGATCTGACGGCTGACCTGACGGTGGCGCAGCTTCTTTTCCTCGAATCGCAGGATCCGGAAAAGGATATTTCGCTCTATGTCAACAGCCCCGGCGGGTCGGTGACAGCCGGTCTCGCCATCTACGATACAATTCAATATATAAAGCCTGATGTGCAGACGATTTGCCTAGGTCAGGCCGCTTCGATGGGAGCATTGATGTTGGCCTGCGGAACGGCCGGCAAACGATTCGCCCTCCCCTCCTCCCGGATTCTCATCCATCAACCCTGGGGAGGCGCCCAGGGCCAGGCTTCGGATATCAGTCTTCAGGCCAGGGAAATCCTCCGCCTAAAGAAACTTACCGTGGAGCATTTTGCACGGCATGCTGGCAAAAGCGCCGAGACGATCGCGGCGGATATGGAACGTGATTTCTATATGTCCGCCGAGGAAGCCCTCACCTATGGCCTGGTGGACAAGATCCTCGAACGGAGGAAACATGGCACGATCCAAGCAAAATAACGGGAATGGGAATGGAACAGGAGAGGAGCGGCAATGCTCCTTCTGCGGCAAGAGCGCAGAGTTCGCCCGGCGTCTTATTTCCGGGCCCGGCGTCTATATTTGCGATGAATGCGTCCATATTTGCGCACAAATCATCGAAGAGGATGAAGAAGAGATAGCTGACGGCTTCACGGGCGAAGTCCCCAAACCCCATGAGCTGAAAGAGTACTTGGATCAATTTGTAATCGGCCAGGATTATGCCAAGAAGGCGCTTTCGGTAGCCGTGTACAATCACTACAAGCGCATCGCCCACATGGCCGACGAAAACGCCGAGGTTGAACTCGAGAAGTCGAATGTCCTCCTCATCGGTCCAACGGGAACGGGCAAAACTCTCCTTGCGCGAACACTTGCCCGCAAATTGAAAGTTCCGTTTGCGATGGCCGATGCGACGACCCTCACCGAGGCCGGGTATGTGGGCGAGGATGTGGAAAACATCCTGCTCAAGCTCATCCAGAACGCAGGGGGCAATATCGCGGCCGCCGAACGAGGCATCGTCTACATCGACGAAATCGACAAGATCTCTCGGAAAGGCGAGAACATTTCCATTACGCGCGATGTTTCCGGAGAGGGCGTCCAGCAGGCCCTCCTCAAGATCATCGAGGGGACCCAGGCCAATGTCCCGCCCCAGGGTGGACGAAAACACCCGCAGCAGGAGTATCTCCGCATCGATACCAGCAACATACTCTTCATCTGCGGCGGGGCCTTTGTCGGACTCGATCGCATCATAGAAGGCCGCGTCGCCAAGACCGCCCTCGGGTTCGGCGCCGATGTAAAGCCCAAGGGGAAACGCGAATTCGCCGCCCTCTTTTCCCAACTGCATCCCGACGATCTCGTTAAGTTCGGACTTATCCCCGAGTTTATCGGCAGGCTTCCGATCCAGGTTGGCCTCGACGAGCTCAGCAAGGACGACCTAAAGCGCATCATCACAGAACCCAAGAATGCCGTGCTGCGGCAATACCAGGAAGCTCTTCGCATTGACAATGTCGACCTAACCTTTGAAGAAGGCGCCGTCGACGCCATCGCCGAAAAAGCGATTGTCAGAAATACGGGAGCCCGCGGTCTTCGATCCATCGTCGAGAATCTGATGATGGACATCATGTATGACATTCCATCGATAGAAGGCTCCAAAAAAGTGGTCGTCGACCGGGCCTGCGTGGAATCCGATGGCACGCCGGTCGTGGAGGTCCTCAAGAAGAGCGCATGAGCCTCCTTGACGCACTGACGGGGAGCTCGCAGATCGAGCTCCCCTTGGTTCATGTTCGCGATACTGTGGTTTTCCCCAACAGCATCGCTCCCCTCCTCGTCACGACAAAATTCGCCATCGCCGCAACCGACGAAGCCATCAATCGCGAGAAGCGCGTCGTCGTCGCCCTTCTCAAGAACACCCTCGACGAGAAAAAAACGGAAATCGAGGTGCGATCCGTCGGCACCGTCGTGCATATCGTGCAGCATTTGCGGCTCCCCGACGGCAGTCTCAGATTGCTCGTTGAAGGCGAGCGGCGTGTGCGGATCAGGAAAAACATCTTTCGCAAAGACCATATGTGCGTCGTTGTCGAGCCAATACCGACGGCGACTCAAGCCGAACAGACAGAAATTGCGGCGACGATGGCCTTGGTCAAGCGTACCTTCGGCCAATATGCCGAGCTTGCCCGGAAAATACCCCAAGAATCCCAGGCCGCGATCGAACGTGCGGCCAACCATGACGAGTTTTGCGACTTGGTGGGAAACGCGCTTCTCGTCAAGGCCGAGCACAAGCAGCTTATTCTCGAAACCGAGGGTGTCCAGGCTCGGCTCGAAACCATCGCCGAGATCATCGAATCGGAAATCGAAGTTCTGACTATCCAGAAAAGTAAAAGCGGCAAGGTCCGTACCAGGATCGATCGCCAACAAAAGGAGTATTTCCTCCACGAGCAGCTCAAGGAAATCAACAAGGAATTGGGCAAGGATGGAGACGAGTCCGAGAGTGCCGAGTTGGAAAAGGCCATCATCGGGAAGAATCCTCCCCCGGAAGTCCTGGCGAAGGCGAAGAAGGAGCTGGCCAGACTCGGCAAGCTTCAGGCCTTTTCCCCGGAGGCCGGTGTACTACGGTACTATTGTGAATGGCTCGCCGATCTGCCCTGGTCGACGCGGAGCCCGGAGAATCGCGATATAGAGCTTGCAGCGCGAGTCCTGGATGAAGATCACTTCGGCATGGAAAAGACGAAGGAGAGAATCCTCGAACATCTGGCCGCCCGAATTCTTTCGGGCAATCCGCGGAGCCCGATCCTCTGCCTCGTTGGCCCGCCGGGCACGGGAAAAACCTCGCTCGGGCGTTCGATAGCCAGGGCCCTCGGGAGAACCTTCGTGAGGGTCAGCCTTGGAGGGCTTCGAGACGAGGCGGAAATACGGGGCCATAGGAAAACCTATGTGGGAGCCCTCCCGGGCAAGATCCTGCAATCGATGCGAAAAGCCGGGACCCTAAACCCCATCTTTCTTCTCGATGAAATTGACAAAATGTCGAGCGATTTCCGTGGCGATCCGGCATCAGCGCTTCTTGAGGTCCTCGATCCGGAGCAGAATTCGACTTTCGTCGATCACTATCTGGAACTGCCCTATGATCTTTCGGACGTAATGTTTGTGACAACGGCCAACTCTCTGAACGGCATTCCCCACGCACTCGTCGATCGCATGGAAATTATTGAAATACCCGGATATTCGGAACTAGAAAAACTCGAGATCGCACGGCGCTATATCGTTCCGAAGGCCATCAAGGCCGCGGGTTTCGAAGGCTCGAAGCTCTCATTCCAGGGTAGTGCAATCCTCGAAATCATCCGGCATTACACCATGGAATCGGGGGTGCGGAGTCTCGAGCGAGAGATATCCCGTCTGGTCCGCAAGCTTGCCAGAGAGGCTGTGGCCGAGGGGCTAGCGGAAGATCGAACGAAACTTGCCGCTTGGTCGACTACCTTGACCGCCAGACGGGTCACGAAACTTCTGGGAAAGCGTCGACGCGAGGAAGATCTCCTTGCGCGGGAGAGTCGGCCCGGGGTCGCCTACGGCCTCGCATGGACGGAGTCCGGCGGCACGATATTGCCCATCGAAGCCGCCGTCTTTTTGGGCGACGAGGGTCTCATTTTGACCGGAAATCTTGGGGATGTGATGAAGGAAAGCGCGAGGGCGGCCCTCACCTTCATCCGATCTCGTTCGATCCGCTATGGCTTTTCGGACAAGTTCTTTACCAAAAAAGCCATTCACATTCATGTACCTGAGGGAGCAATTCCCAAAGACGGCCCATCCGCGGGTATCGCCCTCACCGCCGCCCTTCTTTCCGCCCTCTCCGGATCGGCCCTCCGCCCGGGCATCGCCATGACGGGCGAAATCACCTTGACGGGGAGGCTCCTGGCGATCGGCGGTGTCAAAGAAAAGGTTCTGGCGGCGCATCGAAACGGCATGGCCTCCATACTTCTCCCGGCCGCCAATCGCAAGGATATCGACGATATTCCCCGGGAGGTCAGGGATTCGACAGAGCTTTTCTTTGTCGAGACGATCGATTCGGCATTGGAAAAGCTCTTTACTCCTTTGGCCTTCGGCGAGAAACCCGATTCTTGATTTCCGAGGCCGAACCTCATACCGCGGTGGGCGCCTCGATCCCGTAATCCTTCATCTTGTTCAATAAGGTGCGCCGCGTAATGCCCAGTTCCGAGGCACTGTGCTCCCTGTGCCAGTGATTGCGAAGCAAGGCCGCGACTATGGCTTGGTGTTCGAGTTCGGCGAGGGTCTTTGGGCTATTTTCGGAGCTGGACGTCGGGTCCGGACCGCGCCGGCCCAGGCTGAAATCAGCCGCTTCGAGGCGGGGGCCTTCGGCCAGGATTATCGCTCGCTCGATTAGGTTCTCGAGTTCGCGGACATTGCCTGGAAAGGAGTGTGCCTCGATGACCGATAGGGCCCCGGGCGATATGCCCTCGAGCTTGCGACCCAGCCGTCGCGTCAGCAGGGTAAAAAAGTGCCCGGCAAGGAGGCTGCGGTCACCTTCTCGCTCGCGCAGGGGTGGCAGATTGATACGAACCACATTGATCCTGTAATAAAGGTCTTCCCTGAAGCGACCCGACGTGACCTCAGCCTCCAGGTCACGATTGGTCGCGGCAAGGAATCGCACATCGACCGGAACGCCCGTCGTGGAGCCCAGGCGCTGGACCTTCCGTTCCTGAATGGCCCGGAGGAGTTTGACTTGCAAATGAAGTGGCAGCTCGCCTATTTCATCGAGAAAGAGGGTTCCGCCTTGGGCGGCCTCGAAAAGACCAGGGCGGCGCGAATCGGCCCCGGTAAAAGCGCCTTTTTCATGACCGAATAGCTCGCTTTCAAGTAGGGTCTCGGGGAGAGCCCCGATATTGATGGCGACAAAGGGCCCCTCCCTTCCCGACTGGCTATGGATGCTGCGCGCCGCCACTTCCTTGCCGGTGCCGCTTTCACCCGTAAGGAGGATGGTCGCGGGACTGGGGGCCGCCTTGGCGATCAGTTTGCGAACGGCAAGCATCGCAGGGCTCTCTCCCACGAGGCCCTGTCCTTCGGGCAGGCCTCGCATGCCGACGGCGAGTTTGTCGAGGGCCCGACGTTCGGCCACGGCCTTGCGTATTCGGAGAACGAGTTCTTCGGGATCAAAAGGCTTGATCAGATAATCCCAGGCGCCGCCCTTCATCGCGGCCACCGCGTCTTTCACCTCGCCATGAGCGGACATCATTATGAATGGCAGGCCGAAGCCCATCTCCCTGATCCGCGCAAGGAGGCCGAGCCCGTCCATGCCCGGCATTCTGAGATCGGAAACGACCACATCGAAGGTCGTCTCGCCCAAAAGGACGAGGGCCGTGTTGGCATTGGCGGCAGGTACAGCCTCGATACCGTCCAGTGCGAGGAATTCCACAAGGGATGACGTGATGCCCCGCTCGTCATCCACAATGAGCGCTTTCACCCGGAACCATCCTTTCTCTTCTCTTGCTACCCGCGTGGCAAAGCCTATACTGATGAGTATGGCCGACAAAGAGGCAAACAGGAAAGTCCGCGGAGCGACGTGGGCCGGTATTTACTACGATGACGATCCGGCTCAGCTGTCCAGGGACATCGATCGACTGCTCGCATCGGCTCCTTCGGTTCATGGCGAAACGGCAATGGCCATACTCTCTCCCCATGCGAGTCTCGAGTATTCCGGCGATCTCATGGCCTTGGCATGGAACTCCTGCAGTAACCGAAAGGTCGCGCGCATCGTCATCATTGCCCCATGGCATCGGGCGGCGGAATCCGTGATCTGGCTGCCCGAATCCCTCAACTTTGAAGGCCCTTTTGGCAGCATCGACGTGGAAAGACGATGCGTCGCCGAGTTCATGGACTGCGGAACTTCATTCTCCCAAAGTGACATACCCCATCTTGAGGAGCATTCCATCGAGGTTCAGCTCCCATTCGCCGCGCGCCTCTTCCCGGGAGTGCCTATCGTCCCCCTCCTCGTCGGTTCTCCAAGCGGCATCCTTGTGAGAGCACTCGCCTCGGGTCTCGGTCTTGTTTTTGGGAAAAAACGCTCCAGTACACTCTTCGTCATCTCTTCCGACCTGGAATTTGCCAGAAGCCCGGAAGAAAGCGCGCGTCGCTCAACAAGGCTTCTCGACCTCCTCGAATCGGGCGATTGGGAATCGATGCTCGAAGAACAGGGGGCAAAGAAACTTGGTTCCTGCGGCATAGCCAGTATCGCCGGATTTCTCGCCAGCGGGCTTGCAGGAAAGGCACAGATTCTGGATCGCCGCATTTCTGGAACGGCCAGGGAAGAGGAGGAGGAGCCCCATGGCGAATACGCGGCAGTCGCCTTCGGCTGAAAACCTCGGCGATTCCTCGTTCGCCCCCTCGAAAGAAGAGCAGGAGCGCTACCTGTCCATCGCGAGGGCTGCCATCAGGGACCATCTGGATGGAAGGCGTGAATCGAAACCGAAACCGACGCCGGGAGAAACCAGGCTGGGCGCCTTCGTGACGCTCAACAAAAATGGGCGGCTTAGGGGCTGCATTGGAAGAATGGAATCGAACGATCCACTTTCCATCACGATTCACGCGATGGCCGCGGCAGCAGCCTTCGAAGATCCGCGCTTCGAGCCGCTTTCGACCAGGGAACTCGATGCAATTTCGGTGGAAATAACCATTCTCGGCCCCCGCAGGAAGGTCGATGCGCCGGAATCCATCGAACTTGGCCGTCATGGGGTCTGGCTGCGGCAGGGCTATGCTTCAGCCGTCTTCCTGCCGCAGGTTGCGATCGAACAAGGCTGGGACAGGCCCACCCTGCTTCGCGAACTTTGCCGCAAGGCGGGTTTGCGCCCTGATGCCTGGAAAGACCCCGATTGCAGTCTTATGGTTTTCGAAGGCTTCGTTTTCGGAGATCCTTGAACCAGAACTTTCTAAGAGCCTCGGCCGCCTGCCATCCTCCATACAGAAGGGGAGAGAGGACCAGGTCCCAAGAGCCCGCATAGTGCAGTACTCGACCGCCGAAACCCGTCTTGAAACGATAAAGTCCGGCCATCGGATGGGCGGGATCGTCATTCGGGGGGATGCCGTAGAAATCGTAGTCGGCACAGCCAGACTCGCGGGCCGCGCGGATGGCCGCCCACTGGAGGGCGTAGGACGGCATGTATTCCCTCTTGAGGTCGGAAGAGGCTCCATAGAGGTAGGTAGCCGTCCGACCGAAATAGAGGGTAATGATCGCGGCGAGGGCTTCGCCTTCGTGACGGGCCACCCAGAGTCGGAGGTCGGGAGCCTCGGGACCGGAAAGAGCTCTCGCCCTCGCGAAAAGTCTTTCATAGTACTTACGAGGGTGAATGGCTATGTGGTCGCGAAGCGAGGTTTCCTCGTAGAGCTCATAGAACAATGGGAGCGCTTCCACCCCCTCCTCCGTCACGATGACGCCCTTCTTCGCGGCCAATTTAATGTTATAGCGCCATTTGGGCTTCATGGCGGCGAGGAGTTCCTCTTCGCCCGCCTCAAGGGAGAGCAGAACCGTGTCGGGCGGCTGAACATCGCTTGCGGCCTTGCGGAGCGGCTTTTCGAAGACGGGACGGTGGACCATGGTCACCCGATCAGGCGAGGGCTGGTCGGGTGAGTCCGCGCCCGACCCATCTTCCTCGCACCAAGGCGCATCGAATCGAATGAGGATGCAGGATGGTGGCAGGTGGGGTTTGAGGGCGGTTCCGAGGGCCGTCAGGAGATCGGAGCGACTGCTCGCGGGACAATCGATCGCGGGACCTCCGGGAACGTAGGCGAAACACAGGGGCCCAGCGAGGCGACGCACCAGCACGCGCAATTCCGTCGAGATGGAAGGGGCCGTGGAATCGGGGGCGAAATCCAGGGCGAAGGGCAGGGATCTCCATCCGAAATCTGATTTGAATTGGGCCCAGAATTCGGCCTGTAAAAATGGAAGTACCTTTCCCGGGAGGGGAGCCGAAAGGGGATTCAGCTTCAAATTCATTCCCGCGATCCCCTGCTCGGCGTCGAAAACGAAGGGCTCACCCGACCTCGCCCTCGGTTACCTTGAGCAGGCAGAAGGGCTTGCCGCCGGCAAGGAGTTTCCTGTCGCCGACGAAGACTTCGCCCCCGCGCGCGACGATCGGCACCGAGAAAAAGGCATCGACATCGATCTCGCCTGGCAGGGGGGAATCAGGAACCTGGCCTTCGATCAGGATGCGGTCGCCGGGGGCGGCGGCTCCGGCATCGAGGACCTCGACCGCTTCCTTGCCGCTTGAGCCCATGCGGGAAGCGGCGAGGAGCATGCCCTTGCTTTCGACACCGCGAAGCTTCGCGGGTTTGAGGTTGTTCACAAGTACGATGGTTTTGCCAAGCAGTTCGTCCTCGCGGTAAAAGGGCACCAGGCCCGAAACAATGACACGTTCGACTCCGGAGCCGTCGTCGAGGGTTTCGATGTACAGTTTGTCGGCCTTCGGATGACGCTCGATTTTGACGATTTTCGCAGCCCGAAGGTCGATGAGTTTCTTGAAACGTTCGGTGAGCGGAAGCTCGGCATAGGGAAGGGGTTTCGGTACGGCGGCCGCCGGGGCGGAACCGGCAACGCCGGATGGGCTCGCGCCCGAGCCTTTCGGATTCGAACCAGTTGGATGTGTGGGCGCAGGGGCCGCCGCTTCGGTCTTCTCTTCTCTTTCCTTCCTGTCTTTCTGCGAGCCCGAATAGCGATCGCGGAGTTCGGCGATGCGGTCGTCTTCGAGTTTTGCGAAAAGAACCTCAGCGCCACGTATCGTCGCGACGCCACGTTCGGCCCCGAGATCGGCCCAAGCGCAGCCCGGTTTTCCGATCTCGAGTCCGAGGAAGGAGGCGATGCGCGCGGAAGCTGCGGGCAGGTAGGGTTCCACGAGAATGGCCAGATCGCGAAGGACACTGCAGAGATCCGCGATGAGGCCTGCGGCCTTTTCTGGATCGGTATTCCTCGTCCTCCAGGGCTCGCCGTCCTGGAATCGTTTGTTCGCGAGATTCGAGAGCTCGAAGATGGCCCTGAACGCGTCCCGGAGGTCGGCGCGATCGAGGCGGGCATCGATGTCCTTTTCAAGGGAGCGAACCCTCGACCAGAACTCCTGATCAGGCACTCCTGTCGGCACCTTCCCGTCGTAATAACGCTGCACGAAGGTGAGGGTGCGGTTCACGAGGTTGCCGAGGTTGCCGATCAGCTCGGAGTTCACCCGCTCCTGGAAGTCCTGCCAGGTAAAGGTATAGTCGGCGCGCTCGGGCCTGTTCCAGAAAATATAGAAACGCCACACATCGGCCGGTATGCCCGACTCCATCGCGTCGGTGCCGAACACCCCAACGCCGGCCGACTTCGAGAATTTCCCCGATTCATAATTGAGAAATTCTGTCGAGGACATGTGATGCAACAGGGTCCAGTCCTTGCCGGATCCGAGGAGGCTCGAGGGGAAGATGACGGTGTGGAAAGGGATGTTGTCTTTGCCGATGAACTGGAAGAGATCGACATTCTTGGGGTTCATCCACCAGCTCTTGTAGTCAAAGCCCTTCTCCTCTCCGGCCGTCGCGGTGAAGGAAATGTAGCCGATGGGGGCGTCGAACCACACGTAGAAAACCTTGTTTTCGTAGCCGGGCTTGGGAACGGGAATACCCCATTGGAGATCGCGAGTGATGGCGCGGGGTTTGAGTCCATCGCGAATCCAGGCCTGGGTCATCTGCACGGCGTTATTGGCCCAGAAGCCCTCCACGCTGGCCTTCTCCATCCAGGCTTCGAGCAGGGGCTTGATCGCGGGCAGGTCGATGTAAAGGTGCTCGGTCTTTTTCGGAACGGGCGTCGAGCCGCAGGTTGAACATTTCGGATCCTTGAGTTCGGTGGGGTCGAGCAGTTTGCCGCAGGACTCGCACTGGTCGCCTCGGGCGCCGGAATACCCGCAATGCGGACAGGTGCCGCGCACATAGCGGTCCGCGAGAAAACGATGACAACTGTTGCAATAAAGT
>JAJXVS010000371.1 GCA_021782015.1 bacterium
GGGCGTATCGAGGGAGCTTCCGGTTTCCGGCTCGGCCCTGGGTTTCGCCCAATCGAGCATGTACTCCGAAAGGACAGAGCAGCTCGTCGACGGGGACATCATCGTCCTCAATACGGACGGGCTGGTCGAGGCCGGTGCCAGCAAGGGCTCGGCACCGGTGCTTTCGCTCCGCGACATCCTCGTCGGTGTGCCCTACGGCGCGGAATACCACAAGCGCCTCCTTGAACGGGCCCTCGAAATGTCCGGGGCCCAGGATTTCGATGATGATGTGACCATTGTCACGGCAAGGATTGAATGAAGACAATTGGTCCAAATGTCGGGCTGTCCGAGAGACCTGTCGCCTTCCGCGAGCAAATAGCGGGATACGAGGTCGAGGGTTGAACTCCGGTCAGGGCCGACGATCGTCGCGACATGGAGGGCCCCGCGACGCATCGGCGATCGACAGAATTGTGCTCGTGATCGCGAGCCTCCTGCTGCTGTCGATCATCGGTCGGGGAATCATCGACATCTATGGAATGTCCTTTCTCGGGTACAGGGGCCGCGACAATTTGATGTCCGCCGAAATGTCGGCGACCCTCGGTCTGGCGATGGACGCGAAGCGACGCGCGATCGCCCAGTGGCTCAACCGATGCGAAAGCGACGCCGATTTGATCGCGGCCTCCCTTCGCGCCGCCTCGGCCCTGCCGTCGCCGACCGGGCCGGCCTGGGGCGGGACGGCAGGCAAGGCCGAGGCGAGGATGCTTCTCGAGGCGGGCCTCGCCCGGAATCCAGCCTATCGCGAAATCTTCCTGGCCGATCCCGCGACTGGCAGGAAGACGCTTTCATCCTCGAAGGCACCTTCGATCAATTCCTTCCAATTGCAATATTTTAATGAGGACCGCCGGACCTTCCTCCTTTCCGATCTCGTATTTCTCGTGCCGGCCGATCCATCGGAGCATGGGCGCGAGGGGCCATGGATCGGCGTGTCCATCGATCCTGAGCTCTTCTTCGATCAGATCCAGGCGGGTGGGGGCACCAATCCGAACGATTTCAAGTGGGCCCTGGTCGGCGCCGGCGGAAGAGTCGTCGCGACAGGCTCCGGACTGCCCGCGGCCGGATCGATCCTGCCCCAGGCGGTCCTGAAACCCCTGTATGCCAAAGGCTTCGCCCGGGTTTCCGACGGCAGGGGATCGACCATGTTGGCCAAGCTTTCGGCCCCTCTTCCGATGATGCAGGGCGAGGTCAGGCTCTTCGTAGCGGCCGATCATATGCTGCTCGACGGTCCGATGCGGGCTGAGATCGCCGTGGCCTTTGCGCTGAATGTCTTTTTCGGCTCGATTAGCGTCGCCCTCGCGTGGCTCTTTCTGAGGCGCGCCTTTCTTCCCTACAGGCGCCTTGTCGAGGCCGTCAGGACCTTCGCGGAAGGCGGAACTCCGAACATGCCCGCCCCGTCGAAGGGAGAAATCGGCTACCTCATCGGCGCCTTCGGTGACCTCATCGCGCGGGTCTCGGCCCAGCGCGAGGCCCTCGAAAGGGAGGTGAATTCCCGGACCAGCGATCTCTCCATCATGAACGCCGTCACCCGGGCCCTCGCCCTTTCTTCGGGCGACGATCGCGCCTACCGAACCATGCTCCTCGCGCTCTGCGAGGGACTCGGCGTCGAATCGGGACTGGTCGTCTTTTTCGACGGCAAGGATCAGGCTCAGGCGGTCAGCGCGACGGCAGCCGCGGCGAGGTCCCTGGACTCCTCCATGCTCGCGGAGGTCGAGGAGGCGTCGAAGCTGCAGGGCAAGGGGGCCTTTGTCCTCGGCGAAAAGTATGGTGGTTGCGTGGGCGCCCGCCTCCTCATCGACAAGGATCTCGTCGGCTACGTGCTCATCGGTCGCAGGGAGGGGGAATTCCGCCCCCTCGAGGTCGAGGCCATCTCGCGGAGTCTCAGGGGCCTGGCCCCCCTCGTCTACGAAAGGCGGGAAAGGTCGAAGCAGGAGGAGACGAAGGCCGAGGCTGAGCGGTCGCTCAGGCGGAGCGAGGAGAGGCTGAGGACCTTTTTCGAGGAATCCCGCGACATGATCTACATCGCCAATGCCTACGACACGATCGCCTGGATCAACGACGCGGGGCTCGAACTCCTGGGTCTTTCCGACCGATTCGACGCCGTGGGACACCGGTTCTCCGAGTTCGCGCTTTCGGCCGAGGACCGGGCCTTCTTTCTCGGCGAACTCCGGGCCCGCGGCTATGCCCGCGATTACGAGATCGTGCTCAAGAAGGCCGATGGCGGAACGAGGTTCTGCATCGAAACCGCCCACCTGATCAAGTCACGCGACGGCACCCTCATCGAGATACAAGGTATTGTGAAGGATATTTCGGAACGCATCAAGCGGGAACGTGAACTGTGGAACGCGAACCTCGAGCTCAACAAGGCCAATTCCCTTCTGCGGGAGACGCAAATGCTCGTCGTGCAGCGGGAAAAACTCGCCTCCATCGGCCAGCTTTCAGCCGGCATCGCGCACGAGATCAACAATCCCCTGGGATTCCTCAAGAGCAACCACGAGGTCCTTCACGGTTTTCTCGAAAAGCTCCGGGGCGCATGGGAGGAGGTCTCGGTCTCCGATCCGGGGCGCTCCGCCGACATCGCCCGGCGCCATGACCTTGAGTATGTCTTCGACCAGTTCGCCGCGATCGTGCGCGAGTCGGACGACGGCTATCGCAGAATAGTCGAAATTGTCAGGAATCTTCGGAATTTCGCCCGCGAGGATTCGGAAGCCGATTTCTCCGACTACGACATCGAGGAGGGGCTCAGGAGCACCCTCATCGTCGCGAGAAACGAGGTCAAGTATGTCGCCTCCGTCGAGTTTTCCCCGGGCGGCGTGCCGCACATCCCGGCGGTGGGCGGCGAGATCAACCAGGTCCTCCTCAACCTCGTCTTGAACGCCGCCCAGGCCATCGGCGAGCAAAAGCGGGATGGGCTCGGTCGCATTCTCATCGCCACCTCCGTC
>JAJXVS010000097.1 GCA_021782015.1 bacterium
AGCTTCGTCACCTGGAGAAGCGACCCCTTCGATCCGTCGAATCTCAGTTCCGATCGGGTCCTCGCCCTGGGGGCCGACTCGAAAGGACAGGTCTGGGCGGGCACGGGCGACGGTGTCGTCAACATCATCGACCCGGCGACGCGCAGGATAAGGCGGCTCTGGCTGCCCGAACTCATGAATGGGGGCGGCCCCCCCAAGGTCCGGCCCGCGATTCGCTGCATCGCCCGCGATTCGAATGGCGCCATGTGGATAGGTACCGAGGGCGCCGGCCTCGTCGAGGTCAGCAAGGACGGTTCGATGAGGGTTCACAGCCACGAGCCTGGAGTGCCCGACAGCCTCGCTTCCAATACGGTGCGCGCCCTCCTCGTGGATTCGAAGGGAAGAATCTGGGCGGGGCTTGGCGACGGCGAGGTCGATTTGAGGGCCGGCCAAGGTTTCGAGCACGCGAAGCCGGCCAGGTCCGGGCTGCCTCGCCAGGCCGTTCGAGCCCTCGCCGAGGACAAGGACGGCACGATCTGGGTGGGCTGGGCCGAGGCCGGCCTTGGCACGATCAGCCCCGGCGACATGAGCGTCGCCGTCGCGAAGGATTCGGAGGCGGCGAGTGTCCGCGCGATTTTTCGCGATCGCGGGGGCCTTATGTGGGTGGGTCTCAAAGACCAGGGCGCGAGGGCCTATAACCCGAGGTCGGCAGCCTTCACGCGCCATCTCCGCCTTGACGACGGCACCGCTCTCAAATCCCCGAGGGGGCTCGCGGAAACCCGCGACGGCAGGCTCCTCGTCGGCACCGACGGCCTCGGCCTCCTTGAAATCGACCTCGCGAGCGGCAGCGTGCATCACCTTCCGGGCGCCTCGACGCAAGGTGACGAACGGAAAGTCTATTCCGTCCACGTTTCGAAAAACGGTACTATTTGGTATGGAACAGACGGAGCGGGACTTTTCGCGATCGCGCCGGGCGGCCTGAAGAGGAATTACCGCCACGATCCGGAGAAGGCCGACAGCCTGGCCGCGGATGTCGTGTGGAGCCTCCACGAGGACACTGACGGGACACTCTGGGTCGGCATGGAAGGCGCTGGTCTCGATAGCCTGGCTCCCGGCGCGCAGAGCTTCACCCATCATCGACCCGATCCCTTCGCTCAGCGAAGCCTCCGGGGAGCCTCGGTGCGCTGCGTCTTCCGCGACTCGCGGGGCAGGCTCTGGGTGGGCACCTGGGACGGAGGCGTTTCGAGGCTCGAATCGGACGGCAGGAGTTTTTCCACGTGGGGGCCGGTGCCGGGCAACGCCGGTTCCCTCGGCGATGCGAGTGTAAACGCGATATTCGAGGATTCATCGCACACGCTCTGGATCGGCACCGGGGGCTCGGGCATCGAGCGCTTCAACGAAAAAAGCGGTACCTTTTCACGCTTCGCCGAGGAAGAAGGACTTGCGGCGCCGACGGTCACGGGCATCCTCGAGTCGCCGCCCGGGACGCTTTGGATCGCGACCACGGCGGGCGTTACGATGTGGCGCCCCGAAGGCGGCAGGAGCCTCACGATGGGCCGCGAGGACGGCTTCGCGAACTCGGAGGTCGCGCAGAATTCCTCCCTGGCCACGGGAGACGGAAGGCTTTGGTTCGGAGGTCCCTCGGGGATCACATCCTTCTTTCCCGACGCCGTCGACTCGCCCCCGCCGCCGCCCGCCATAGCCATCACCGACATCCAGGTCCATGGAAATGGCATCGTCAGGCGGGATCGCTCGGGAGACCTCCTCCTCGACTGGCGCAACGCGGGACTCTCCTTCACCATCGGCGTCCTCGACTTCAGCGCCCCGAGTCGCAACCGCTATGCCATGCGCATCGAGGGCATCCAGACGACATGGACACAATTAGGTCATATTAACTCGGGCTATATCGCCCCGCTGAGCCCCGGAACGTGGATCCTCGCGGCGACTGGGGCCAACGGCAATGGGGTGTGGAGCCCCGAGGGGACCAGGCTGGCGATTCGCGTGGAGGCGCCGTTTTGGGGCAAGAGCTGGTTCGCCGCCCTCGTCTCGATATTCCTCGCGGCCATTGCGGCTTCGGCGGTGCTCCTGCGGATCAGGGTCCTCCAGTCACGAAACGCCCGACTCGTCCACTTCGCCCGACATGTCGAAGCCGCGAGGGAGGAAGAGCGGAGCAATGCGGCCCGTGAGGTCCACGACTCCATCGGCCAGCACCTCGTCGTCCTCAATCTCCAGGCCTGGTGGCTCGCGAGCCACCCCGAGGCACCCCTGTCCGAACGCGAGCCAAGGGTGGCCGAGATGCGGGGCGCCGTGGCCGACGCGATGGGAGCCGTCAAGAATGTCGCGACGAGCCTCAGACCCGTGGCCCTCGACGCTCTCAGTTTCGGCGAAACCCTCCGTTGGTATGTCCGCGACTTTTCGCGGAAGACCCGACTCGCCGCAACCACCGAGGTCGAGGCCAAACTCCCGCATTTTAGCGACGAGGCCGCGACCGCCCTCTTTCGCGTGCTTCAAGAAGCCCTCGCCAACGTCGCCAGGCACGCGGGCGCCTGCGAGGTGCGGGTAACCCTCCGCGTCGAGGATGGCTGGCTTCTTTTGGAGGTGACCGACTCCGGCGTCGGGATGCGCGAGGGGGCCGCGGCCGCCCACGATTCTTTCGGCCTTATAGGCATGCGAGAACGATGCGCGGCCCTGGGTGGCTCATTCCGCGTCGGGGCCCGAGCCGGAGGCGGAACCAGACTTCTCGCCCGCGTGCCCGTATCGCGACTGGGATCGGCTGCCAGGCCGCCCGAGTCGACTGGTGGGCGACCCGAGCCGACTGGTGGGCGACCCGAGCCGGCTGGTGGGCGACCCGAGCCGGCTGGTGGGGCTGGAAAGGAATGAAATAATGCTGATGAGAATTTTGATCGCCGACGACCACGCCCTTATCCGCAAGGGCCTGCGTCAGCTCCTCGCCGACAACCTCCACGCCGACGCCATCGACGAGGCGGAAGACGGCAACCGCGCGCTGGAGCTGGCGGGCGCAAACCGATACGACGTCGTGATCCTCGACGTATCGATGCCGGGCCGCGACGGCCTCGACCTCGTGCGGGCCATCAAGGACATCGACCCGGCCACCCACATCCTCATCCTTTCGATCCAGCCCGAGGAACAGTACGCATTGCGCGCTTTTAGGCTGGGCGCCTCGGGTTGCCTCAACAAGGCCGGCGACCCCGGCGAGATCGTGGAGGCCGTGCGCAACGTCGTCGCGGGCCGCCGCTATCTCTCGGCCAAGGCCCAGGAACTCCTCCTGGAGGAGATGGCCGGATCGGGCGACGCTCTCCCCCACTCCTCGCTGTCGGACCGGGAATACCAGGTCTTTCGCTTCCTCGCCTCGGGCAAGACGATCGGCGAGATATCGGAGCTCCTCGCCCTCTCGGTCAAAACCGTCAGCACCTATCGGGCCCGCCTTCTCGCCAAGATGGCCATGGATAATAACGCACAATTGACCCATTATGCCTTCAAGCACGGCCTGGTGGGGGACTGAGGCGCCAGATGCAGGGCCCTGCCCGGGCCCCGCCCGGGCCCAGGTCCCAGGGCCCTGGGACCTGCCCGCACCAGCACCCGGGGCTGCGCCCGCCCGCACACAGACCCGCCCGCACAAGGACCCGCTCGTCCCCCCGAACGGGCCCAGGGCCGCCCTAGCGGCCGGCGAGCCTCGCGTTGATGGACGCGGCCGCCCTCCGACCCTCGCCCATCGCGAGGATGACGGTGGCGGCTCCGAGAACGATGTCGCCGCCGGCGTAGACGCCGTCGATCGACGTCATGCCGTTTGCATCGACCTTGATGCGGCCCTTGTCGTCGACGGCGAGGCCGCTCGTCGTCTGCGGGATGAGGGGGCTCGAAGAGTTGCCAATTGCCACGATCACGGCGTCGACGGGAAGGGTCGACTCGCTGCCCTTGACGAGGACGGGGCGGCGGCGACCTGAGGCGTCGGGTTCCCCGAGCTCGAAACGCTGGGTTTCGATGGCCTTCACCCTTCCGAGCTCGTCGCCGATGACGCGTGAGGCGTTTTCGAGGAAACGGAACTCTATGCCCTCCTCCATCGCATGGCCGACTTCTTCTGCCCGGGCGGGCATTTCGGCGCGGGTGCGGCGGTACAGGACATAGACCTTGGAAGCGCCCAGGCGGCGGGCGGTGCGGGCCGAATCCATCGCCACGTTGCCGCCGCCGAGGACGGCGACCGTGCCGGCCTCCCAGATGGGCGTGGCCGCCTTGCCCCTCGCATAGGCCTTCATCAAATTGGAGCGGGTCAGGTACTCGTTCGCGGAAAAGACGCCGACGAGATTCTCGCCGGGGATATCCATGAAGGTCGGCAAGCCCGCGCCCGAACCGATGAAGGCGGCGTCGAAACCGTCTTCCTTGAGAAGGGCCTCCAGCTTGCGGGTGCGCCCCACGAGGAAATTCGTCTCGATCGCAACACCCATCGCCCGAAGGCCCTCGAGTTCCCGATCGACGATCGCCTTGGGCAGGCGGAATTCGGGGATGCCATAGATGAGGACGCCGCCTGGCCTCTGGAAGGCTTCGAAGATTGTAACGTCGTGGCCGGCCTTCCGAAGGTCGGCCGCCGCGCTCACGCCGGCGGGGCCGGAGCCGATGATCGCCACTTTCTTCCCGGTGGGGGCCGCGATCGCCGGGACGATGCTCCTGCCTTCGAGCCTTTCCAGGTCGGCCACGAAACGCTCGACCCGACCAATTGCTACGGCCTTTTCCACCGTTTTGAGGCTCTTGCCCACGGTGCAGCGCTCCTGGCACTGCGACTCCTGGGGACAGACGCGGCCGCAGACGGCGGGGAGGAGGCTCGACTCGCGGATGACGGCGAGAGCCTCGGCGAATTCGCCCTTGGCGGCATGGCCGAGAAAGCCGGGAATGTCGATGGCGACGGGGCAGCCGGCCACGCAGGGAGCGTTCCGGCAGGAAAGGCAGCGATCGGCCTCGAGCATCGCCTGGGCCGCAGAGTAACCGAGGGCCACTTCCTCCATGTTGGTGACGCGGACCTCGGGGTCCTGGGTGGGCATGTCCTGGGAGGGGATGGCGAGGCGGTCGCGATTGCCCAGGACCTTGCCCGCCAGGCCCGCGAGGGCGGCCTTGGCTGCGGCGTCGAGGGCGACGGGATCGAGAGCCGCGGCATGGGAAGGTGCGGGACTGTGTTCGGCGAGCATCAGCGGACCTCCCCGGCGATGTTGAGGTCGAGATGGCAGCGGTGATGCGCTTCCTTTTCCTGGGGCTTATAGGCGCCGAGACGCAGGATCATGTTGTCGAAATCGACCTTGTGACCGTCGAATTCCGGTCCATCGACACAGACGAATTTCGTCTGCCCGCCGACCGTCACCCTGCAGCCGCCGCACATTCCCGTGCCGTCGATCATGATGGTATTGAGGGAAACGACGGTGTGCACGCCGAAGGGCCGGGTCGTCTCGGCGCAGAATTTCATCATCACGGGCGGGCCGATGGCCACGACGATGTCCGGAGGTTTCGGGCCCTCGCAGGCTTCCTTGAGAGGGGCCGTGACGAGGGCCTTGCGGCCTGCGCTCCCGTCGTCGGTGACGATCGTCAGGTCGGAGGAAATGCGACGCATCTCTTCTTCCATAATTAGGAGTTCTTTATTGCGCGCGCCGATGACAATTGAAACCTCGTTGCCCGCGGCCTTGAGGGCCTGTGCGATGGGATGAAGGGGGGCGGCGCCGATGCCTCCGCCGACGCAGAGCGCACGTCCGAAATTCTTGATGTGCGTCGGTTGGCCGAGGGGGCCGAGAACATTGCGAATCTCGTCTCCCACCTTGAACTCGGCCAGGCGATGCGTCGTCTCGCCCACCGCCTGGAAAATGATGGTAACACTTCCCTTGACCGCATCGGCATCGGCGATCGTGAGGGGAATGCGTTCGCCGACCTGCGTGTCGAGCTGGATGATGAGGAATTGGCCTGCGCGGCGTTCCCTCGCGATGTTCGGCGCGTCGAAGGTCATGCGGAATACTTCAGCAGAAAGCTGACGCTTCTCGAGAATGCGGTTCATGGTGATTGCTCCATGTGGGTCCGACGGCTCTGGTCTCGGCCGGATCGGGTCCGGCTCGCCGTCGGCGGTCTGGTCAGGATAAGAGCATTTGCCGAAAACGGCAAGGGGAATGGCGCTTTTCATATTCATAGAGTCGAAGCCGGCGAGGGCGCCACTTCGTTGGCGGAACGAGGCGTGAAAAAGAGTTCAACCTCGACACAGGAGTCGTGCCTCAAATTCAAGATTCCCCGCAACTGGTCTGCGAGGGCTTGCAGGAGAAGCACTTCGCGTTCACCGCCAGGAAGGGATGGAGTCCATGCCGATTCCTGACTGGCGTAGCGGAGGGCGACACGCGCCAGGCGATCGCGCCATCCGACCTCGAGAATGACCGAGGCGGGGAGCCCGGCTCCGTCTGGATTCGCAGTGGCGAGAAGAAAGCGCAGCGCCTCATCAATGAAAAGTCCGCAGGGCACGGCGTCGATGATATCGAGACGCAAGGGCACGAGGTGCGACTCGAGGCGGATTCGGCGTCCCTCGGGCCGGGAGAGAAGCTGGGTCACAAGAGTCTTCGCGTATTCGCCGAAATCAAGGTCCGCGAAATCATCTGAGGCGTAGATAGTCTCGTGTACGAGAGAAATGGAAAGAATTCTGTCCGCCGAAACCCCCAGGGCCTGCGCCACGGGGGGATCTTCCGAGTCATCGAGCTGGAGCTGGAGGAGGCTCAGTATGATCTGCAGGTTGTTCTTGACGCGATGATGGACCTCGCGGAGGAGGATTTCCTTTTCGCGCAGGGAGGCCGCGATACGTTGCTCCTGTCGGACATTGGCCGTCACGTCATGGCCTATGCCCGTCGCGCCGGAAAGTTCACCCTCCGCGTCGAGATTTCGCACGATGCTCCAATCGACGATGCAGACACTGCCGTCCGCGCGGCGCACGGGGCAACGTTCGAGGGACAAGAGACTCTCACCGGCAAGGAGACGTGAAAAGGGGCAGCCGGCTGGGCCGGGCAGCATGATGTCTTTGAGGGGCGAGCCGAGGAGTCTTTCGGTTGCGTAACCAGAGAGTGAACTGAAAGACGGATTGATATAGACGACGCGGCCAGCCCTGTCGACGCTGACGACGAGGAGGTCGATGCGTTCGAGGATTTCGCGGAAGCCCAGTTCGCGATCGACGAGAATGCGCTCGCGGCTGCCGATGGCCCCCACCATCGCGTTGAGCGAGACGCCTATCCGGCTGAACTCGGAGAAGTCGGCCCCGAAGGCTGCGAGTTCGCCGTAGTCGCCCCGGGCGATGCGCTCGGCCTCCGTCGAAATGGTGGCAAGGGCGCCGCTCACCCGTCGGAACCTCAGCCGCCAGACGAGGATGGCGGCCATGCCCGTGATGGCAAAAAGGAGAAAGAGCTGGACCATTCCCGCGAGAAGCGAGTCGGTAAAGACGGACTCGGGATAGAGGACAAATACGTACCAATCGGGATCGCTGACTCGGGAGGCGGAGACGAGCCAAGCTGTTCCGGCCTCGCGGAAGGCGCCGATTGCGTGGCTTTCGGCCAAGGTCCTGAGCCGGATGAAATCGGGCAGGGTCTCGCGCCTGCTCACCCGGTCGGGGTCGGCGTTCGAGAGGTAGACGCCCCTGGCGTCGGTGACGCGAACCTCGGCCCCGCGGGCGGTGGCGGGAAGGTCCGTCGGAGAAAGCTCGATGGACTTGGCGAAGGTACCGACCCAGGCGAGATCCAGGTCGCAGAGGAGGGTGTCGCCGCCAGCCTTGGCGCCGAAGGTGATGGCGGGCAGGTTGTTCCGTGCCGAGATGTAGGATTCCGACCAGGACAGACCGTGCACCCTCTGAACCTCTTCATAGACGAGTTCGCCCCTCCGCGAAATGCCGATCAGTGAAGGATCGGGCGGGGCAACCGCGATGACGCGATCGTCGGGGCCGATCACCTGAATTCTTTCAATATAGGGAAAGGTTTGGAGATTGGCACCGAGGTAGGCCTCGAGCCTCGCGCGCGGAAAAAGGTTCGGGTGGCCGAGAACCTCTTCGAGATGGGCCGCCGCCTCGCGGGGGCGCGAGAAGAACTCCTCGAAGCGCGAGGCGACGAGGGTGGAGCTCAACGAACTCAGGTCGACGAAGGAGCGCCTCGTCTGGTCCGCTATGGTCCAGAGACTCAGGGCGCTCACGAGGAAGAGCGGAACCATGAAAAAGAGAACAGTGCCGGCAAGGTAGTGGGAAAGCGGAATTGGGCGGCGGGCCATCAATCGAGCCGCCTGAAGGCGCCGTTTTCGATCCTGAAGAGGAACATGGCCCTCGTCGCACTGCCCTTCGCATTGAAGTCGATGGGACCTTGAAGCCCGTCGAAATGACCAATTGCGATGATACGGTCGCGTATCGACACGGCTGCGGTCGGGCCAGGCCCCGCCAGGGCTTTGCGCAGGATGGCCGCGCTCTCCCAGCCGAACATGGCGGTGAAACCAGGCGCCTCGCCATAGACCGTCCTGTAGGCATTCTCGAAGGCCTTGCCGGCGGGGCTGCGGAATTCGAGATCGGCGATCGACAGTGCCACGGCCCCTTCCACCGCGGCCCCGCCGTTCTGAATGAGATCGGGAGTGAGGGGCCAGGGAGGAAAGAAGATTTGGATGTGGAGGCGGGCCCGCTCAAGCTCTTTGGCGATGACGACGGCCTCGCTGCTCGCCGTGATTACAAATAGTCCATCACAACCGGTAGAGCGAATGCGATCCGCCAAGCCGGCTGCCGGATTGTCCTTCGAGGAGTCGAAGGTGAGGTCGAAACTGGTCTTCCCTCCAAGATGGACATATTCCGCGTTGAAGGCCGCGCTGACAGCTTGCACGTAGCCCGAATTCCGGGAATCTCCGATGAGACCCACCTTGGTCGCGTGGAAGCGTTCGAATGCGGCCCGGGCAAGAACCTCGCCATAGTCCGCAGAGGGCATGTTCACTCGAATGAAAAGAGCGGAATCGTCCCCCTCGACGTGGGAGGAGACAGTGGGCGTTATCACCAGAATGCCGTTCGCCACGGCCCAGGGCACGGCCTTGGTCGCGGCCTGGCTGGGCGTGCCGAGGACGACAATGGAGCAACCCTGGGCCTTGAGTTCCTGGAAGGCCTTGAGGCAGGTATCGGCGTCGTTTTTGTCGTCCTTGACGATAAGGTGAAGGGACGGAGTGGAACCGGGGGCGGCGCCCAGGCCGGCTCCGAGGGCCAGGAGAAAGCCATTTCTGCAACCCAAGCCGATGGCCGAGGAACTGCCCGTGAGGGGGCCGACGAAGCCGATAGCGACGGGAGGACGGGTACAGGCAGCAAAAAGGAGGGGTAGGAACGAAATGAGCGTCGCCAGGCGTGTCATCGTGAGGCCGCCATTGCGGGATTGCGTGGGCATTGAATACCTCACTTTTGCTTCGGTCTGGAAGTATTCTTATCGAAAGAAGTCCCTGCGTCAATGCTGGGGAAGGCTTTGTTTCCGCCCGCCGTGTAGGAATTCGCGGCGGCGGGGGTAGGAAAGATTCCTACAAATTAAAGCTATTTGGCAGATCGTCCGACCTCGTCTACACTGCCTTGGGCGTTCCCAATGGAAGGTCCGAAAATTCCCTGATCAAGGATTCCCCATGCCGTCATTCGATTTTGATTTCGTGGTTCGATTCATCAATATAACACTGATGGATATCGCCCTGTCGGGCGACAATGTCATCGTCATCGGGATGGCCGCCGCCGCCCTCCCGCCCGCCGGGCGAAAATGGGCGCTTATATTCGGCGGGACGCTGGCGATAGCCCTCAGGATCGTCCTTACCTCCATCGCGACGATCCTCACCCTCATCCCTTACCTGTCCGCAATCGGAGGGATCGTCCTCATTTGGGTGGTTTACAGACTCGTGGGTCTCGACGCGAGTTCCGATTCCGCCGAAGGGACCAGGACCGCGAACAGTCTCCGCCAGGCCGTGATCCTGATCCTGACCGCCGATCTCATGATGAGCATCGACAATGTCATCGCCATCGCGGGCTCGGCCCACGGCTCGATTCCCCTCCTGATCGCCGGACTCCTCATCAGCATGCCCCTCCTCATGATGACGGGAGGCTTCATCTCGACCCTCATCGACAAGGCCCGATGGCTCGTGTTCCTCGGCGCCGCGGCGATCTCGTACACGGCTGTCCGCATGGTCTTCGAGGATGGGGCCGTCGAAGCGCGCTTTGCGATTCCCGCACCCATCCAATCCGGGGTTTCTCTCGCCGCGGCCATCGTCCTTCCCGGAGCCATCTACCTCGTCGCCAGGGCGAAGAAAAGAATGAGGCCCGCCGCTCCGCCCCGCAGCCCCGGCGCCTCGTAGCCATCGCGACGATACGCGACATCGCGACGATACCCACCACAGCGACGATCGGCGCGACCCAGAAGACAAAACCCCGGCCGAGGCCGGGGTTTTGGGTTTAACTACTCCATATTTAATTCAGGCGGCGGCAGTCCTGCCCTTCCCGCCGAAAATCTTGCGGAATAAAATAGGAAGGTATTTCCAATAGGGATTGGTGATCGACACGAAGGCGACGACGAGAAAGAAGAGAGCTATGGGCCTTGTGAAGAAGATGCCGAAGCTCCCATCCGAGATAATCAGGGATTGACGCATCTTCTCCTCCATCATCTTGCCCAGGACCATTCCGAGGATGACAGGCGCGGCCGGGATGTCGGCCTTCTTGAACCCGAATCCGACGAGGCCGAAGATTATCATAATGAAGAGATCTTCGACGGCATTGTTGGCCGTGTACACACCCATGAAAGAAAACAGCACTATGAAGAGGGTGAGGAGATGCTGGGGGATGTCGAGGAGCTTGACCCACATTCCGACCAGGGGGAGGTTGAGGATGAGGAGCATCACGTTGCCGATATACATGGAGGCGATGAGGCCCCAGACGAACTGGGGCTGCTGGGTGAAGAGAAGGGGGCCCGGCTGAAGACCGAGCATGATGAGGGCGCCGAGCATGATGGCCGTCGTTCCCGAGCCGGGAATGCCGAGGCAGAGAAGGTGGATGAGGGAGCCGCCGGCGGCCGCGTTGTTGGCCGATTCCGGGCCGGCGATGCCTTCGATGATGCCCGTGCCCAGGAGATCGCGGCGCTTGGCCATCTTCTTCTCGAGGCCGTAGGAGACGAAACTGGCCACGGCCGCTCCGGCGCCAGCCACGCCGCCGACGAAGAAGCCGGAGATGGTGCCGCGCCAGCAGGCGGGCCAGAAATTCTTCCAATCTTCCTTGGTCAGCCAGAGGCCGCCCTTGATCTTGATGAGGTCGGGTTTGCCTTCCTTTTTCGCCATCTCGATGAGGTTGACGAAGACCTCGGTGATGGCGAAGAGACCAATTGCGACGACCAAGAATTCGATGCCGTCCATGAAGCGGATGTTGCCGAAGGTGAAGCGGGGAACCGAGCTCTGGAGATCGATGCCGACCATCGCAATCGCGAGGCCGAAAAGGGTCGAAATGAGGGCCTTCACGATGGAGCGACCGGCGAGGCTCGTGACGACGGTGAGACCCGCGACCATGAGGGCGAAAAACTCGGGGGGGCCGAAGTGGAGTGCGACCTGGGCGAGGAGGGGGCCGAAGAACATCAGCATGATGGTCGCGAAGGTACCCGCGACGAAGGAGCCGATCGCGGCCGCTGCGAGGGCCGGCCCGGCCCGGCCCTTCTTGGCCATCTTGTTGCCGTCGATGCAGGTGACCACCGAGGAGGACTCGCCCGGGGTATTGACGAGGATGGATGTCGTGGAGCCGCCATACATGGCGCCGTAGTAGATGCCCGCCATCAGGATGATCGCCGAGGTCGGAGCCATTTGCAGGCTGAAGGCCAGGGGAATGAGGAGTGCGATGCCCGTCATCGGGCCGATGCCGGGAAGCACGCCGATGATCGTCCCCATAAACACGCCGACAAAGGCGAGGAGGAGATTGATCGGTGTGCCGGCGACGCTAAAGCCGAGCACGACATTGTGGATGAAGTAGTCCATGATGGCCTCCTTTACAAGCCGAGGAGGGCCAGGGGACCCTTGGGCAGATCGACGCGGAGCAGGAGGCTGAAGGCGAAGTAGATGCCGAAACTGCCCACGAACGCGATAACGAAGTCGCGGAGGATGTGGCGACGATCGAGAATGAGGACGCCGATCGTCAGGGCCAGGAGTGTCGCGATGGCGAACCCGAGGGGCTCGAAAAGGAGGGCATAGGCCACCATGTCGAGGAGGACGAGGCCCATGAGCTTGAAGTTGGTCCTTTCTTCCAACTTGTCTTCGGCGCCAATGATCTCGGCCCGTTTATCGTCATCCCTCGTTTTCCCCAAGAAGGCCTGGAAGAGGTAGATGATGGAAAGCAGCGTCATCAGGAAGCCGATGGCCTTGGGGAAGGCGTCGGGCCCGAGTTGCTGTGGATAGATGGGCTTCTTGATGTAAAAGGCTCCCATCAAAAAAGCGATTGAGAACAGGGCTACGAGAACACTCGCGATCCTGTCCTCAGGCTTGGCAGTGGCCATGAAGTGCTCCTGAAAATGGGCCGGTGGCCCAGGCTTCGTGCGCATAACGCGCGCGGGGCCCGGCTGCCGGCCGTGGTTACGTTAGCGCCGAATCCTTATCTGACCAGACCGATTTTCGTCAGCAAGTCCTTGGAAGTGGCGTACTCGTTGTCGAGGAACTTCGCGAAGGCTGCCTGGTCCATGTAGCCGTCGCCGAGGGCGAACTGGTCGAGAAAACCCTTCCAGGTAGGTGTGGCCACCATTTTCTTGATGGTGCCGGCCCAATAGGCCTGGGCTTCCTTGGACATGCCGGGGGCCCCGAAGAGGCCGCGCCAGACTTCGTAGGTCACATCGACGCCCTGCTCCTTGACGGTCGGAACGTCCTTGAGGTCGCCGCCGCGTCGGGAGGGAGAGCTGATGCCGAGAATGCGTACGGTGCCCGCCTTGAGCTGGGGAACCGCCTCGCCGGTGCCGGTGCAGAGGAAGGCGACGTTGCCGCCGAGAAGGGTGGTCATGGCCTCGCCGCCGCCGGAGAAGGCGACATAGATGACCTTGGTTGGATCGACGCCGCCGGCCTGGGCCATCTTCAGGAAGGCCACATGGTCCATCGAGCCGGGGCTGGAACCGCCGGCCATCTTTACCTGTGTTGGGTCCTTCTTGATCGCGGCGAAAAGGTCGTTGATGGTCTTGTAGGGCGAGTCGGCCCTGACGACGACGCACTCGAAGTCGACCGTGAGGCCAGCCAGTGGAGTGAGATCCTTGTAGGATCCCTGGAGGGTCGTGTCGATCGACTTGAAGATGAGGGGAGCCGAGAAGGGAATGAGCTCATAGTCGTTCTTGGCCTGCGACTGCATGTAGAGGAAGCCGACCGTTCCGCCGCCGCCGGGCTTGTTGACGACGGACATGGGCTGGGGATAGAGCTTTTCTTTCTCGAGGGTGGCGTTGACCATGCGGGCGGCCTGGTCCCATCCCGACCCGGGGTTGTTGGCCACGACGATTTCGAGGGGCTTCGAAGGATAGGGGGCTGCGGCGAGAGCGGTCGCCGCGGCGAAGGCAAAAGCAACCAGCAGGTGCGAGCGAAGTTTCTTCATAACTCTGTCCTCCTAGGGGGAAATGCGCGAGGCGACGGCGACACGGAGCCTTCGCGGCGCGGCGCCTTCGCGATTCGGCGACTATGGGGGAGGTTTGGGGACGAGTCTGTAGGAAGGGCGAGGATTCGGATGTAGGAATTGT
>JAJXVS010000098.1 GCA_021782015.1 bacterium
GAGGAAAGGACATGAGTATGGACCCGAAAAGAATTCTCGCCGAGGCGAAGGCGCGTCGCGACACGACGGCGAAGTACCTGAGTTCGATGATCAAGGTGCCGGGCTTCAGCTGCACGGAGAAGGACCGGATCGCGGTGATCAGGAAGTTCTGCGAGGAGGCCGGCATGGAGGACATCCGGGTCGACGGCCTCGGCTCCCTCCTCGGTCGCATCGGCAATGGGCCCAAGAAGCTCGTCATCGACGCCCACATCGACACCGTGGGAGTGGGCGATCCGGCGCGCTGGAAGAAACCCCCGCATTCGGGCGACATCGAGGGCGGCCTCGTCCACGGCCGCGGAGCATCGGACCAATTGGGAGGAGCCGCCTCCATGATCGCGGCGGCCTCCATTCTCAAGACCCTCGGCTACTCGGGCGAGTACACGGTCTGGTTCGCCTTCACCGTCATCGAAGAGGATTGCGACGGGCTCTGCTGGAAGTACCTCATCGAAGAGGAGAAATTCGTCCCCGATCTTTTCGTCTCGACCGAGCCGACGAGCTGCAGGCTCTATCGCGGCCATCGCGGCAGGATGGAGATCCAGGTCGACATCCGTGGCCTTTCGGCCCACGGCTCGGCGCCGGAACGAGGCGTCTCCGCGGCCTACCGCGCCTCGAGGGCGGCCCTCGCCCTCGAAAAGCTAAACACGGAGCTCAAGCCGGACGATGACGGTTTCCTCGGCAAGGGCACGATCGTCGTATCGCAGATGAAGGTCAGCGGTCCTTCGCAGTGCGCGGTCCCCGACCAGGCGATGCTCTATTGCGACAGGCGCCTCACCTGGGGCGAGACGGACAGGCTCGCGATCGCGCAGGTCGAAAAGGCCCTGAAGGACGCCGGCGTCGAGGAGTTCAGCGTAATTATGCCCGAATATCGCCAGGCGGCCTACACGGGCAAGGTCTATCCGCAGGAGCTTTACTTCCCGACCTGGAAGACGCCTGCCGACCACCATCTGGTCCGGGCCGGAGTCGAGTCCCACAAGGGTCTCTACGGCGAGGCGCCCATCGTCGACAAGTGGACCTTCTCGACGAACGCCGTCGCGGTCGCGGGCCGCCACGGCATCCCCTGCATCGGCTTCGGCCCCGGCGACGAGGCCCAGGCCCACGCGCCCAACGAAATCAACCGCGTGGACGACCTCGAAAAATGCGCGGCCTTCTACGCCGCTCTTCCCTGGTCCCTCGAAGGCGCCAAGTGAAATCGGCCGCGGAGAGAACGGGCGCCAGTGCCAAAACCTTGCGTTGGCGCTATCATTGCCCCGCCTGCGGAGCCGATTACGCGATCGAGCCCGGGCGGTATCTCTGCGGCCCATGTTCGTCGCGCAACGGGCCGGGGAAGCCCCTCGAAGGTGTCCTCGAATGCGCCTTTGAGGGCCAGCCCGAGCGGGGCGGCATTCCGCTGCCCGTCGAGCACCGGTACTTCCCGCACATCCCCGTCGGACACACGCCGCTCTGGGAGCCCGCGCGGCTTCGGAACGAACTCGGCTTCCCCGGCCTCTTCCTCAAGGACGACACGAGGGAGCCCTCGGGTTCCTTCAAGGACAGGGCGAGCGTCCTCGTCGCCGCCTTCGCTCGGGAGCACGGCATCGGCGAGATCGCCCTGGCCTCGACGGGAAACGCGGCGTCCAGCATGGCCTGCATCGGAGCCGCAGCCGGAATCAAGGTCAAGGTATTCCTGCCGAAGTCGGCGCCCGTCGCCAAGCGAATCCAGGTGCTCCAGTACGGAGCCGACCTCGTGGAAATCGATGGCAATTATGATCTTGCCTTCGATACCTGCGTCGAATACACGACGAGGACGGGGGTCCTGTCGCGCAACACGGCCCTGAATCCCCTCACAATTGAAGGCAAGAAGACAGCTTCCTACGAGATCGTGCACGCCCTCGACCGCCTGGGCCAGGGAAGGCCCGACCATGTCTTCGTGCCCACGGGCGACGGGGTCATCCTCGCCGGTATCTACCGCGGCTTCGAGGATCTCCTCGCGACGGGCGAAATCGCCGCCATGCCCACCCTCTGGGCCGTCCAGGCCGAGGGCTCCAGCGGAATCGCCCGGGCCCTCGCCACGGGGGTCTTCGAGTCCAGGCCGTCCGCAACGATCGCCGATTCGATCTCGGTCGACGCGCCGCGCAACGGTCCCTTCGCCCTGGCGAAACTGCGAAAACACGGAGGAAGGGCGGTCACGGTCGGCGACGCCCAGATACTGGAAGCCCAGCTTCTCGCCTCCTCCCGGGCAGGCCTCTTCGTCGAGCCCTCGTCTGCCGCGGCCCTCGCGGGCTTCCTCAAGGTCCGCGCCGAAATCGGCCGCGACGAGAAGGTCGTCGTGCTCCTCACGGGCTCGGGCCTCAAGGATGTCAGGGGAGCCGCCAGGGCCCTCGGGGTGGAAGCATGACGGGGGCCTTTCATGCGATGATGGGGCGCAAGGAATCGTCCGAACAGAACCGAATCGAAAGGAGCCAGACATGATCGACCTCAAGATAGACGAGAAGGCCCGCAAGCGGAACATTGAGCGCTGCAAGGAAAAGGGCATAATTCTGCCGACCTACGCCCAGATGCGGGATCCGGCGAAGATCCCCGCCTCGGTGAAGGCCGAGCTCAAGGGAATAGGCCTCTGGGACGTCCATAACCGCAATCTGTTCCGCGTCAACTGGCACAACGAACCGATCGAGAGGGGTGGCGGTTTCGGCGGCGTCAATTTCGTCGAAATACCGAGGGAAATCACCGGTACCAAGGCCCGCATCGTCGGGCTTACCGGCAAATGGTTTCCCACGGGGGCGCACAAGGTGGGCGCGGCCCTCTCCTGCCTCCTTCCCGAGCTCGTCACCGGCCGTTTCGACCCGACGACCAAAAAGGCGGTCTGGCCGAGCACGGGCAATTATTGCCGGGGGGGTGCCTATATTTCCCGCCTCCTCGCCTGTCCCTCGGTGGCCATCCTCCCCGCCGGCATGTCGCGGGAGCGCTTCGAGTGGCTGAAGACGATGGCCGAGGAGGTCATCGCCACTCCGGGCACCGAGTCGAACGTCAAGGAAATCTTCGACAAGTGCATCGAACTCGAAGCCACCCGCACCGATGCCGTCATCTTCAACCAATTCGACCAACTCCCCAACCATCTGTGGCACTACGCGGTGACGGGCCCGGCCATGGAAGAAGTCTTCAATGCCATCGCCCGCAAGGGCGACCGCCTCGCCGGCGTGGTCCTCTCCTCGGGTTCGGCCGGCACCCTGGGCGCCGGCTCCTACATCCGCGACAAGTTCCCCGGCGCAAGGGTCGGCGTGGCCGAGGCCCTCCAGTGCCCGACCCTTCTCGAAAACGGCTTCGGCGAACACAGGATCGAAGGCATCGGCGACAAGCACATTCCCTGGATCCACAACCTTCGCGACACCGACGCCGTCATCGCGGTGGACGACGAGGTTCCCGTGCGCATGATCCGCCTCCTCAACGAAAAGGCGGGCAGGGCTCGCCTGTCCGAGGCCGGGGTCGACGCGGCCACCATGGCCAAGCTCGATTGGCTCGGCATTTCCGGCAATGGCAACCTCGCGGCGGCCATCAAATTCGCCAAGCATTATGAACTCGGGGCCGACGAGGTCGTCTTCACGATGTTCACCGACTCGATGGAACTCTACGGTTCCCGCCTCACGGAGCTCACCGCGGAGCGTGGCGTCTACGATCAGCGGCAGGCCGATCGCGACATGGAAATGGTCGCGAACCTCCATACGGACAGCGTGCTCGAACTCGACCAGATGGCCAAGCGAAGAATCCACCAACTCAAATATTTCACGTGGATCGAACAGCTCGGCAAGGACGTCGCGGAACTCCGGGCCCAGTGGAACGATCACCGTGCCTATTGGGGGGGATTGCGCGCCCAGGTCACCGACCTCGACCGGATGATCGAGGACTTCAACGCCGAGGCCGCGAGGTGATTCTTCTCAAGGGTTGCTTTCGCGTCCTCCAACACGACACAGGGCCGATCCCCCCGGGATCGGCGACGTCGAGGACGAAGTCCGAGACGACGGACCTGGAGGGCGTGGACGTCCTCGTCGAAGGCAATCGCATCAAGCGCATCGGAAAGGACCTCCCCGCGCCTTCGGGCGCGCGGGTCATCGACGCGCGCCGGCACGTGGTGACCCCGGGTCTTGTGAATACCCATCATCATTTCTACCAGACCCTTACACGCAACCTTCCCGCGGTCCAGGACGCGAAGCTCTTCGACTGGCTCGTCGCCCTCTACGAGGTCTGGAAGGGCATAGACGAGGAGGCGGTTCGCGTCTCCAGCCTCCTCGCCATGTCCGAGCTCCTCCGGACCGGCTGCACGACGACCACCGACCATCACTATCTCTATCCCGCGGGGTTCTCCGACGACCTCCCCGCCATCCAGTTCGAGGCCGCGAGCGAACTCGGCATCCGTTTCGCGCCCACGCGGGGCTCGATGTCCAGATCGAAAAAGGACGGGGGGCTTCCGCCCGACTCGGTCGTCC
Source organism: bacterium (assembly GCA_021782015.1). GTDB lineage: Bacteria > Spirochaetota > Spirochaetia > Treponematales > Rectinemataceae > CAIJMU01. The sequence goes on from JAJXVS010000098.1 coordinate 4,497, forward strand.
AGGACGAGGAACTCATTCTCCGGCATTCCGAAGACACAATTGTCAGATTCCATGATCCCTCGCCCGACTCGATGCGTCGCGTCGCCCTCGCGCCCTGCAGCCCCTTCTCCGTGTCGGAGAGCCTGATGAAGCGATCGGCCGCGCTCGCGAGGCGACACGGGGTCAGGCTCCATACCCATCTCGCCGAGACCGCGGACGAGAACGATTTTTGCGTCGAGGTCTACGGTCGCCGCCCCCTCAAATTGATGGAGGATTGCGACTTCATCGGACCGGATGTCTGGTTCGCCCACGGCATCTTCTTCGACGACGCGGAACTCGAGCTCCTCGCGAAAACCAAAACCGGCGTCGCCCACTGCCCCTCGTCGAACATGAGGCTGGGGTCCGGAATCGCCCGTGTTCGCGAGATGCTCGATCGGGGCGTCCCCGTGAGCCTCGCCGTCGACGGTTCGGCCTCCAACGACAGCTCCGACATGCTTGGCGAGGCCAGGCAGGCCCTTCTTCTTCAGCGGGTGCGCTACGGCTCGGCCGGCCTGCGTTCGAAGGAGGCCTGGCGCATGGCCACCGAGAGCGGAGCCAGGATGCTCGGCTGGGACGAGGCCGGGCGCATCGCCGAGGGCGCCTTGGCCGACCTGGCTCTCTGGCGAATCGACGGCCCCGCCTATGCCGGTTCGCTTTCCGATCCGACCGCGGCCCTCCTCTTCTGTGGCTACGACCACAGGGCCGACATGGTCATCGCCAATGGCAAGGTCGTCGTCGAGGATGGGAAGGTCCTCGGCGTCGACGAAGAGAAACTCGCCGCGGCTGCAAATCTCGTCGCGAAGGGTCTACTCGAAAAGGCGGAACTCTCATGACTGTCGCATTTCACAAACCGCGCGACGCCGCGGAAGCCCTCGCCCTTTTGTCCGGAGTCGATGAGGCGCCCGGCGCCGACGATGCCGATAGGGCGAAGGGCGCCGATGGGAAGGGGGCCGGAGGAATCAAATCCGCGCGCAGACTTCCCCTCGCCGGGGGCACACAGCTCAATTCCTCCGAATCGCGCAACCTCGCCGTCGAGGCAGTCGCCCTCGACGGCCTTGTTCCGAAAAGTGTCGAACGACAGGGCTCCGCGACGATAATCGGAGCTATGACGACCTTCCAGGAACTCATCGATTCGCCCATGGTCCCGCCCATCCTCGCCGCCGCCGCCCGAGGCATGGTCGATCGCAACATCCGCAACCGGGCCACGGTGGGCGGCAACCTCGGCGCCGACAAATCCTGTTCGAGCCTCATCCCCGTCCTCCTGGCCCTGGACGTCGACCTTCTTCTCCTCGACGGACGGAGGGTCCGGCTCGAAGACTGGCTCGAACTTCCCTCCGAGCCCAAGGGTCGGGGAATCATCTCGAAAATCTCGATGGGCGGCCGCGAGGGATGGCTGTCGGGCTACGCCCGCTGGTCGCGCGTCTCCGCGGACCTCTCGGTGCTCGGTGCGGCCGCGGCCTATCGACTCGAGCGGAATACTGTCCGCGACCTGCGCCTCGTGCTCGGCGGCGTCGCGGCCCACGCGCGACGCTTTCCCGCGCTCGAAGCCGCCTTCGAGGGCTTGCCGCTTCCCGACCGATCGGCCATCGAGGCCCTCGTGGTCGGGCATGACGGCTCGGGGGCCTCCTATTTCTCGACCATCGATGACGCGCGAGGCAGCGCGGCATTCAAAAGCTTTCGCATGGCGGTTTTGATCGCCGACGCGATCCTGTTCGCGAAGCCGGACGAGGCCGGCTCGCTTCCGACGGAGGAAGGTGCATGATTCTCTCGTTTTCGCTGAACGGCAGGCCGAGGCGCTGGGAATGCGAGCCGGGCGCCAATCTCCGCGACCTCCTCCGCTCCAAAGGCCTGATATCCGTCCGGAACGGCTGCGACGGCGAAGGTTCCTGCGGGCTTTGCGCCGTGATCATGGATGGAAAACTCGTCAACTCCTGCATGATTCTCGCGGCCGAGGCCGAGGGCAGGTCCGTGATCGCAGTCGAGCCCGACGCGGAAGACCCACTACTTATTATCGCCCAGCGTTCCCTGATCGACGCCCATTGCGTGCAGTGCGGCTACTGCACGCCGGCAGTATCCCTCGCCCTCCGCGATCTCCTCGCGCGATCGCCCGAACCCTCGGACGAGGAGGTGCGCGACGCCCTCTCCGGCACCCTCTGCCGCTGCACGGGCTATCAGCAATTTCTCGACGCAGCCCATCTGGCCTCGAAGCGTCTTCGCGACCCCGGTTACGCCCTCGAGGCCGGTCCGGCCTTCAAGCCGGAATTTCGCCACATCGGCAAGGATCGGGAAAAGGTCGACGCCCGCGGCCTGGCTCGCGGAGAGGCGGCCTTCGTCGAAGACCGGGTCACGCCCGATTCCCTCCACCTCAAGGTGCTCGGCAGCCCCCACGCCCATGCCTTCGTCAAATCGGTGGACGCCTCGGCCGCCCTCGCCATGAGCGGGGTGGTGAAGGTAATTCATACCTTCAATTGCCCCGATAAAGTGTACACCACGGCCGGACAGGGCTTCCCGGAACCCTCGCCCCACGACCAGCGCATGTTTTCGCGCAAGGTCCGCTTCGTCGGCGATCGAGTCGCCGCCGTCCTCGCGGAATCCCCGGCCGAGGCCAGGGCGGCCCTAGCCGCCATCAAGGTCGAATACGAAATTCTCGAACCAGTGCTGTCGATCGCCCAGGCCAAGGCCCCCGGCGCCCCCCTCGTCCATTCGGGAGAGGTCGTCTACGTCGCGGGAGAGGCGCCGGCCGGCACCTCGACTCGGGGCGATGGCCGTGACGATTCCATCACCTACCAATTTCCCATCGGCGCCGACCCGCATCGCAACCTCGCCGCCAGCGCCCATGGCGGCATCGGCGACGTCGAGGCGGGTTTCGCCCGGGCAGATGTCGTAATTGAACGGACCTATCGCGGCAACCGGGTGCAATGCACGCCCATGGAGCCCCACGTCGTCTACGCCAAGGTCGACGGGGGCCGCCTCGTCCTCCATGCATCCACACAGGTTTCGTGGCACGTCAGGCGCATCGTCTCCCGCGTCGTCGGCATTCCGGAGAACAAGGTGCGGGTCATCAAGGAACGCGTCGGCGGGGGCTTCGGCGCCAAGCAGGACATCGTGGTCGAAGACATCGCCGGCTGGCTCGCCTGGACCACGGGCAAGCCCGTCTTCTTCAGGTATACGAGGGAGGAGGAATTCTTCGCCTCCAGAACCCGCCACGCGATGGACATAACAGTGAAGATGGGCGCCAGGCGCGACGGAACCCTCACCGCCATCGACATGCACGTCGACGCCGACACCGGCCCCTACGGGCAGCATTGCCTCACCGTTCCGATGAACGCAGTCTCCAAGAGCCTGCCCCTCCTCATCTGCCCCAACGCGCGCTTCACCGTCGATTCCTGGTATACCAACCTTTCCGTCGCCGGCGCCTATCAGGGCTATGGGGCGCCGAAGGGCTCCTTCGCCATACAAGCCTGCCTGGCAGAGCTCGCCGTCGAACTCGGCATCGACCAGCTTGAGATGATCGAGAAGAACCGGGTCCGCTCGGGCACCAGGATCGAAATCCTCAAGTCCCTCGGAGAGGGCAGAGAAGGCGCCGCGGTGGACCTTGGGGAATGCGGCCTCGGGGAAATGATCGAACGGGGAAAGAAAGCGTTTAATTGGGATGGGACAGGAAGGGGCGGCCCGCTTACCCAGGGAAGCCCGACTGCGCAGGGCGGCGCGAAGGTCGTTGCGGCCGGCGAAGGGGACTGGAAGCGGGGGAAGGGCGCGGTCATCGTCCAGCAAGGTTCGGGCCTGCCCGGCCTCGATGCGGCCAACGCGGAGATTCGCCTCCTCGCCGACGGAACCCTCCTCCTCCTTTCGGGCGGCGCGGACCTGGGCACGGGCCTCGACACGGTCACGGCGAAAACGGCAGCCGAGATCATGGGCCTCGACCTCGAGGATGTCACCGTGATTTCGGGCGACACCGATCTTACCCCCTTCGACAAGGGCGCCTACGCCTCATCCGGCACCTATTTTTCCGGCAACGCCGCCCTGAAGGCCGCCGAGGATCTCAGAACCAAGGTGCTCGCCGCCGCCGCGGAAATGCTTGGAGAAGACCCCTCGACCATCAGGATCGGGCATCGAGGACGGGTGATCGGCTCGAAGGGCGAGTTGAAGTTGGGCGACATCGCGCACCGCACGGTCGAAGGCGAAGGCTTCGGCGAACTCGTCGGCTTCGGAAGCTTCAAGACCCTTCACGCGGCCTTCCCCTACGGAGCCCACTTCGCCGAGGTTCTGGTCAACACCCGTACGGGCGAGGTGAAGCTCGAACGATTCCACGTCTACCAGGATTGCGGCACGCCGATAAATCCCGCCCTCGCGAAGGGCCAGATCTTCGGTGGGGTGATGAAGGCGGTGGGCCATTCGCTGTACGAGGAACTCCTCTTCGACGAGAAGGGACGCTGCCTCAATCCCACCTTCCTCGACTACAAGATTCCTTCCATCAACGAGGTCCCCCGCGACTTCGTCGTGGAACTCGTGCCCGTCGAGGACGAGATCGGACCCTTTGGCGCCAAGAGCGTCTCCGAAATTTCGCTCAACGGCGCGGCTCCGGCCATCGCGATAGCCATCCACGACGCGACGGGTGTCTGGGTGCGGGAATATCCCTTTACACCTGAACGTTTGCTTCGCGCCCTGGGCAGGCTGCCGGGAGCGGGCATCAAGGGCAAACTGCCGTGAGCCGGCATCAAAGGCGAACTGCCGAAAGACGGCACCCAGGGCCCGCAGCGCGGCCCGGCACGGCCCGGCGCGAAATTAACTAACTAATTCTATCGGTGTTCGATGGAATGCCGACGAATGCCTGCCTCGCAGGTTATGTGAAACGGAGGAATCATGGACCAGAAGCACATCTGGAAGCTCGTGGACGAGCTTCGCTCGAAGAAGATCGACATGAAGGGGAAGGACTTCCTCCTCACCTGGGAAAGGAGCCGCGATGAGATAGACGCCACCTTCCTCGTCGCCGACGTCCTCCGCGCGATGCGCGAAGCCAACATCTCCCCGAAAATCTGGGACTCGGGCATCGCGGTTTCCAACTTCCGCGACAACTCGACGCGCACCCGTTTCTCCTACGCCTCAGCCTGCGACCTCCTCGGCCTCTACGTCCAGGATCTCGACGAGGGAAAGAGCCAGATCGCCCACGGCGAGACCGTGCGCGAGACGGCCACGATGATATCCTTCCTCACCGAGGCGATAGGCATCCGCGACGACATGTATCTGGGCGAGGGTGACACCTACCAACGCGAGGTCGGCAAATCACTTGACGAGGCGGTGAAGGCCGGGGTTCTGCCCGACAGGCCCACCATCGTCAACCTCCAGTCCGACATCGACCATCCCACCCAGGCCATGGCCGATTTCCTCCACCTCGCCCATCACTTCGGCGGCATCGACAAGCTCAAGGGCAAGAAGATCGCGATGACCTGGGCCTATAGCCCTAGTTATGGCAAACCCCTTTCGGTGCCCCAGGGCATCATCGGCCTGGCCAGCCGTTTCGGCATGGAAATCAGCCTCGCCCATCCCGAGGGCTACGATCTCATTCCCGACGTCGTCGAGCTGTCAAAGAAGCAGGCGGCCGCCTCGGGTGGCTCCTTCGCCCACGTGCATTCGATGGAAGAGGCCTTCAAGGGTGCCGACATCGTCTACCCGAAGAGCTGGGCCCCCTACGACGTGATGCAAAAGCGCGTGCCCCTCCTCAAGGCGGGCGACCAGGCCGGCCTCAAGGAGCTGGAAAAGAGCGCCCTCGCGAACAACGCCCGCTTCAAGGACTGGGAGTGCGACGAGAAGAAGATGACAATTACCACGGCCGGGAAGGGCCTCTACATGCACTGCCTGCCCGCAGACATCACCGATGTCTCCTGCAAGGCCGGCGAGGTCGCGGCCACGGTCTTCGACCGCTACCGCGACGATACCTACCGCGAGGCGGGCTACAAGCCCTACATCATCGCGGCCATGATCCTTCTCGGAAAGAAAAAAGATGCCGCCGCGACCCTCTCCCGCCTCATCGAGCGGGCGCATGGACGCTCGGTAGACTGAGCCGCGGGGGGACGGAGGCGAGCCATGATCGTTTGCCCTCACAGTACCTTCATCGAGGGTGTCGGTCCGCTTCTGGACGGGCTCGTGGAGGGACTGGGTCGCTACAACGATTTCGTCTCCGTCCTCGCCGCCGACGACTCCGGGCTCTCCTTCCGCGCCGCGCGGGGCGAAACCGGGGTCGCCGATTCGCGGTGGGTGCAGCGGGGCCTCGTCGTCCGCGCCCAGCGCGGGGGCAAGGTGGCCGAGGCCGCCGTCAACCTGCCGGAGGGCCCGGGGTCGGAGGCCCTCGTCGCGCGCGTGGCGCGCATGCTCGACGAGCTTTTCGTCGCGGGGGCGAAGGTCCATCCTCCCCTCCCAGACGAACCGGCCCGCCTGGAAGCGCGGGGAAATGTGGCAATTGATCCTTTCGAAACCGATCCGGAAATGGCCCTCGGCCGCCTGGCCTCGTTCCGGGACGCCCTCCTTTCCGCCCCCGACATCGTCTCGGCCGAGGCCAAGGCCGATTTCGTAAAGGTCTCTCGCGCCTATCGGTCGCGCTCCCGCGCCCTCGTCCAGACTTTTGTCTGGGACCAAGCCTACCTCTTCGGCGTCACGAGGCGAGAGGACAGGGCCAAGGTGTCGTATCGCTCCGTCTCCGGCCTTCGCGGCCTCGAGTCTCTCGACGAGCTGGAGGCGCAGGCCCCCGCCCTTGCCTCCGAGCTGGCGGAACTCCTGGGCGCGGGCCGGGTCGAGCCGGGTGAGTACGAGGTCATACTTTCCCCCGCAATGGCGGGCACCCTCGCCCACGAGGCCTTCGGCCACGGCGTGGAGACGGACATGTTCGTCAAGGGCCGGGCCCGGGCCCGCGATTACATCGGCAAGGCCGTCGCGAGCCCCATGGTCACGATGTACGACGGGGCCTCTGGCGTCGAGCAGACGGGTTCCTTCCTTTTCGACGACGAAGGGAATCTCGGCAGGCGCACCACCGTCATCAAGGACGGCATTCTCGTCTCGGGCTTTTCGGACGCCCTCTCGGCCCTTGCGTTGGGAATCGAGGCGACGGGCAACGGGCGACGCGAGGCCTACGATCACAAGGCCTACGCGCGCATGACCAACACCTACTTCGCGCCGGGCCAATCGACCCTCGACGAGATGATCGCGTCGACCAGGGCCGGCTGGCTCCTCGACCGCCTCAACTCGGGCATGGAAGATCCCAAGAATTGGGGCATTCAGCTCATCGCCCTCGTCGGCCGCGAAATTCGCGACGGCCGATTCACGGGCCGGATCGCCTCGCCCGTCATGTGCTCGGGCTACGTTCCCGATGTCCTCCGCTCGATCACGATGCTTTCGCGCGACTTCGAACTCGGCGGATCGGGGGCCTGCGGCAAGGGTCACAAGGAATTCGTGAAAGTCTCGGAAGGCGGCCCCTACGTCAAGACCCGCATGAGGTTGGGCTGATGCGAGAAACCATAAAGGCCGTCCTCGCGGCCAGACCGGGCGTCGCCGATTGGCTCCTGGTCGAACTGCGCAAGAGCGGTTCCGAAATCTATTTGATCGGCGACCAGACCGACATCTCGCGCGCGGTGGAATCTCTCAATTATACCCTTCTCGTCTACGTCGATTCGGAGACCTCCGGCCAGCAGAGCCGTGGCGAGGCCCGCGTCACCCTCCATCCCACGATGTCGGAAGAGGAGGTCGCGAGGGCCGTGGATCGGGCGATTTTCGCCGCCTCGCGCTCACGGAACCCCTGGTACGGCCTCCCGGAAGGCGCGCCGCCCCTCGTCGCCCTGCCGCCGGGCGGTTTCGAGGGCCGCTCCCCCGCCTCCTGGGCGGCGGAGCTCCGCGACGCGATCCTCGACGCGGCCGATCCTTCGAAGGGCCTAGCGGAAAGACCGGGCGCGATGAAGGGAGCTCTCGCATCGGCGCCCCGGCTCAACTCGCTGGAATTATTCTTAACTAAACGGGAAACGAGGATCCTCTCGTCGCGCGGCGTCGACGTCGGCTTTTCCTCGCACGAAGGCTATATTGAGTACGTCGTCGAGGCCGAAGGTGAAGCCGGTGAGGTCGAGCTTTTCGATGATCTACGCTTCTCCGAACCCGATTTCGATCGCATCGGCGGCGAGATCGAAGGGGCCCTGGCCTTGGTTGGGGAGCGGGCCCACGCCCTTCCCCTTCCGGCCCTCGCCGGGCTGCCCCTCATCCTGGGAGGCAAGGAGGCTGCGAGCGTCCTGGCCTGGTTTTTCGACAATGCCGATGCCGGGCGGATGTGGCTCGGCTCATCTCCCTTCGCGTTAGGCGCTTCCGTCCATGGCGACTCGGCTCGGGCCGGCGAGTACGATCCGATCGAGCTCGCGGCCGAGGCCATCCTCCGAGGACACCCGGCCTCCGCGCCCTTCGACGAGGAGGGAGTCCCCCTCGCCAGGCATCCTCTCGTCCAGGGCGGCGAGCTTCGCGGCCTCGCCGGCTCCTCGCGATATTCCTCCTACCTCAAACTTCCCGTCGTGGGCGGGTATCGTCTCTTCTCCGTCGGAGCCGGAAGCCTCGGCCTGGAAGCGATGCGAGCCCGCCCCCACCTCGAGGTCGCGCGCTTCTCCGACTTCAACGTCGATCCTGACTCCGGCGATTTCGGGGGCGAGATCCGGCTCGGTTGGCATTTCGACGGCAAGCGCCGCGTCCCGATCTCTGGAGGTTCGGTCACCGGCAGCCTTTTCGAAAATCGCGGCCGCCTGAGGATGTCGTCCGAGATCGGCCTCGCTGGATCGATGCTCGGCCCCCGGAACATCCTCCTCCCGGCTGTGTCCATCACGGGAGCTGCCACGGGCGGCTGAGTCTGCAGGCCCAGGGCGACTGATTCTGCAGGCCCAGGGCGGGATCGGGCGCCTCGACGCCGGGGCCGGGCCCATGCGATACTGGCGCCTCTCCGAGGAGGAAGGCCCGAAGCCTTGTCGGCATGAAGCCTTGTCGGCCCGAAGGCCCCCCCGAAGAGAAAAGGAGCGTGTTATGAGAGAATTGTTTTCCGCATTCGCCCGCTACAACCGATCGGCCAACCAGGCCCTCGCGGCGGTGATCGCAGGTCAATCCGAGTCCATCCTCCGGGAG
>JAJXVS010000372.1 GCA_021782015.1 bacterium
ATTTCGCCGGTCTTGGCCACATAGCCCGAAATGGATTTTTCGTCGATGGGGATCGTGAAACTGGCGTAGGGAAGCTTGGTTCCCGGCGGAAGCTTGCGTTCCTGGAGTTCATTCTGCGTGTAGCGGAAATGAAGATGATCGCCGTCGCGAACATAGATCGTCCCCGCCTCGGCTGCGAGGAGTCGACGCGCCTCCAAAAGGATGCGCTCAAGGAGGAGATCGACGTCCTGTATCTTGAGCAATTCCGAATCGATTTCGATGATGTTCCGAACGCCTGATTCGTTCATAGCCATCGCGCACCTGCCCTACCCGCATAAACTGGAAATTGGGGGACAATCCCATCTCCTAAAATCGGCACTTCCATGGTTTTAAGATAGCGCCAGTCGGTAACTTTGGACAGGTGGCGCATTCGTTAAGATAGCGCAGTCAAAACTTTGGACAGGTGGCGCATTCTGGATTATATTAATGAATGACCGCTCATTCAAGTATCTGGAGGCAAAAATGAAGGTTCTCGTCACCGGGGCATTCGGAAACGTGGGCCGCAGCACGATCAAGGCCCTTGCCGAAGGGGGCATCACCATCAGCGTGCTGGAAACCGACACGGCCGACAACCGAAGGCTCGCCCCAAGGCTCTCGCGGAGGCTTGGGCTCCCTGGCAGCCAGGCCATTTCCGCGACCTTTTTCGGCGACGTCCGCGATCCAGGGCTTGTCGCCAGGGCCGTCGCCGGGCAGGACGCGATCATCCACCTCGCGGCCATCATCCCCCCTGAGGCCGATCGTCAGCCCGCTCTGGCGCGCTCGATCAACATCGAGGGCACGGCCACCCTGATCGAGGCGGCCCGCAAGCAAGCCGTGGCCCGGGGCGGTAGCGGTAGCGGCAGCGGCAGCGTCAGCGTCAGCGGCAGCGGGGGCGGTGGTGGCGGTGGCGGCAGTGATGGCGGCAGCGACGGCGGCGCGGAAGGTCCACAGCTTCCCCGCTTCGTCCTCGCATCGAGCATCGCAGCCTACGGAGACAGGCTCAGGGATTTCTGGATTCGGACCAGCGATCCACTTGTGCCGAGCCCGGGCGACGAATATGGCCAGACCAAGGTCGAGGCCGAAGCCCTCGTGCGGGCCTCGGGCCTCCCCTTCTCCATTCTGCGTCTCACCTACATCGTCTGGCGGAAAAAACTCCGGCGCGATCCTTTGATGTTCCACATGCCCCTTTCGACGCGCATCGAGATTTGCCACACCGAAGATACGGGCCGGGCCTTCGCCGCCGCAGTCGTCAAGGACGAGGCCCTCGGCCGCACCTTCGACATCGGAGGGGGCGAGAGCTGCCGCACGAATTATCGTGACTATCTCGACGCGATGTTCCGCCTGTTCGGCCTCGGCGGCTTCGGCTCGGTGCCCGAAGGGGCCTTCGCCACCTCAGGCTTTCATTGCGGCTGGTTCGCCGATTCGGACGAGGCCGAAAAAGTCCTCGGCTTCAGGCGCAAGACCCTGGCCGATTATTACGTCGAAGTGGCGGAGGAGGCCGGCTGGAAGCGACTGGCCGCGACGCTGTTCCGGCCCCTGGTCCGCGCCAGCCTGGCCTGGAAGAGCCCCTTTCTGCGCAGGCGCCAGGCAGTCAGGATTCGAGCCTGAGCCCGAAGCTGTTCTCGATCGAAAGCCGGATGAACGAGAGGATGTCGCCCTCTGAAAGCTGAAGGCCCGCCGACCGCGCGAGACGGATTGAATAGAGGCTGCCGAGAAAATAGACGGCGATGGCCGCACGGGCCTGGCTCGGATCGAGGCTGAGGCTCGAATGGCCTTCGGTGGCCAGGGGTCCGAGCACCGGGAGGATGAGTTCGGCGAGGCCCCCGAGCTTGGCGTCGAGGCCCACCGAAACCCCGTCGAGGCCTCCCCTTCCCGCCTCGGCGAGGAGAATGGTGATGAGGTCGGCGTCGCGGAAGAGCCCCGGCAGAACCTCTTCGACGAGGAGGAGGATGCGCTCCTTCGGACCGGCTGCCCGGGCCAGGCCCTCTCGCACCGAGGCGATAAAACCCGACCAGCCCTCCTCGATGACCGCCACAAGCACGGCTTCCTTGTTCTCGAAATAGGTGTAGATCGAGCCCACGGGAAGGCCGATTTCGCGAGCGATATCCGAGACGCTCGTGCCATGGTAGCCGCGTTCGGCGAAGAGCTTGCCCGCGACGGCGAGAATCGCCAATCGCTTGGATTCGTCCTTTTCGCGCGCCATGGCCCGGATCTTTAGGGTAGGTCCTCGAAGCGGCCGATGGAGCGGTTCTTGCGAACCTTGTTGCCCGCGAAAATCCGCCCGCTCATCGCGATCCAAACACCGTGGGGAAGGATCTGCACGGCCGAAAAGGCCGAGCCGAAATTGAAAAGCGCGTCGGAGCCCTGAACCCGATAGGGCACCATGGCCCCCGTGAGGACAATGGTCTTTTCGAGGCCAGCCGAACTGATCTGGGCCGCGGTCTCGACCATGGTGTCGGTTCCATGGGTGATGATGATGAGTTCCTCGGGGGCGCGCTTGCAGGCTTCGGCGACGCTCGCTCGATTGACATCCTGCATATGGATGCTGTCGATGAGCTGGTTCATTTCGATCTCCACCGGCACCTCGACGCGGACGAGCTTGAGAATCTCCGGCAAGGCACTTTCCTTAAAGGTAAGTTCCCCCCGAATTTCATCGTAGAGCTTGTCGAAGGTTCCACCTGTGACGATGACGCGAATGGGTTTGGCGGGCATGGGCAGAGTATGGTCGTGCTTTCGACCTTTGGCAAGTTGCGGTCAGTATGACAATTTATGGCAAATTGTCAGCCACTAGACATTCCCGTGAAAAAACTTACAATGTCCGCACTTCGCGGTTGACCGCATCTTTTAACAAAGGATGATTATCGGCGCATGCAATCAAGAACTTCACTGGGACTTGCGACGGGATTT
>JAJXVS010000373.1 GCA_021782015.1 bacterium
GACGATCGCCGCATGGGGACCCTGGGCCGAAGGGGCGAGGACCTGGACGACCGCGACATGCCGGCGATAGCTCGCGATGGAGGCGGCGAAACGTCGCAATTGCTCCTCGGTGGCCTCCGAGACGAGACGCAGGAGCTGTTCGCCGCGGTCGGCGACAAAGCGCGAGACGCGGTCGGACAGCAGTCGAAGGGGCGGTCCGGAATGGACCAAAACCGGCACGGGAACCTCCTTGTCGACTATTTTGGACAAGCCCACACGGAGGGCCCTGGTCTCGGCCAGCACCTTGGCCAGATCGGCGGGAGGCCGCCCGCCCACGAGTCGCTCGATCGCTTCGACCCTGTGGCCGAGAAAGAGGCCGAAGTCCCGGGCCTGGGCCCAAGGCCTGCCGATTTTCGCCTTGGTGGTCCGAATCAGGCTGTGACCTTCGATCGCCTTCTCGATGGCCTTCGCAAACATCCAGGGGCGGCGCACCAGGGTTGTGCCGAGGAAGCGCAGGTAGTGGCGGCCGTAGGGCGAGAAACTCTGTCGCACGAGGGATCCGAAGAGGGCGCGTATATTCGTCAGGGTCGAGCGGTCATTGACAACATTGGCGCTCGCCTTCGCGCGGCGGGGAAGCCTGCGAAGCAAAACCTGACAGCGTTCGAAATATCGCCTTGGGTCGTAGATCGTGGTCAACACCTGGGCATAGGCGCTCACGAGGCGGGAGACATCCATCTTCGGCACGAAATTCAATTCGAGCCCGTGGGTGTTGTTGCCCGTCGATTCGGCCAAAAGCCTTCCCTCCGCCACGAGGCGGCGGTGAAGCTTCGTGTTCGGGAGGGCGGTCAGGAGGCCCACCATCGCCGTCGTGATGCCCGACTCCTGGATGAAGGCGATCTGTCGCTCGGCGATGTCGTCGGGGTCGCTGTCGAAACCGACGATGAAGCCCGCGGTCACCTCGATCCCGCTCTCCTGGATCTTGCGTACGGCGTCCAAAAGGGAGACGCCGATATTCTTCGTCTTGTGCGCCGACTCGAGGGAGGCGAGCACCGGGGTCTCGATGCCTACAAAGGCCATGGTGAAGCCGGACTTCACCATGAGGTCGAGGAGTTCCTCATCCTTGGCGAGATCGACGCTGGCCTCGGTCGAAAAGGTGAAGGGCCTGCCGTGGCCCTCCTGCCAGGCGATGATGGCCCGGAGGAGCTCCTTTACCGCAACCCTGTTGCCGATGAAGTTGTCGTCCACGATGAAGATGCCGCCCCGATGACCAAGATCGTAGAGGGTCTCCATCTCCCCTAAAAACTGACCCGGCGATTTGACGCGCGGGTTTCTACCGAAGAGCTCCACGATGTCGCAGAATTCGCACTCGTTGGGACAGCCGCGGGAATACTGGAGGACCATCGAGGAGTAGGGCCGGAAGTCGACGAGGTCATAGCGGGGCTTGGGCGTCAGGGCGAGGTCGGGCTTTTCATTGGTGGTGTAGAGAGGCTTCGCCCTCCCCGCCTCCAGGTCGGCGATGAAGGACGGCAGAGTGATCTCCGCCTCGTTGAGGACGAAGTGGTCCACACCCTCGATAGTGGCCCTGCACTGGGTCGGATAGGGGCCGCCCGCCACGATGACCTTTCCCGACTCGCGGGCCCTGGCGATGACCTTCTCCATTGAGTCCTTTTGCACGAGCATCGCCGAAATAAAGACGAACTCTGCCCAGTCGAGATCGGCCTGCGTCAGGGGCCCGACGTTCATGTCCGCGAGCCTGACTTCGTAATGGGCGGGCAGGAGGGCGGCGACCGTGAGGAGGGGAAGGGGCGGGAAATTGGTCTTCTTGCCGACGAAGCCCAGACTTTCCTTGAAACTCCAGAAAGTTTCGGGAAATTCCGGGTACACCATTAGTACCTTCTTATTCATGACTTCCTCCGAAATGGACCTGCAATGGCGATTAGACGCGCCCTGGCTAGTCATGGTTTCAGGTGGAAAGGCCGAAACGGGGATGGCAATGGAATCAGGCGAGAATTCGAGAACCGAGGGGATCGAGGCTTTCCGGCTATCGCGACCTGACGAATCGAGGGGGAGAACTCAAAAGCGGCAGCCCCGCGTCCTGGGTGCCTTCCTTTTCGCCACCATCATCGCCCTCCTTCCTGCCCCCCTCCATGCCGTCGACACGGCGCGCGGCTTTCTGCTCGGCGCCCTCTCGGCCACCGGCCAGGGCATCCAGGCCGACGAGGCGCGGCTGGCGAGCGGGAGGGAACTTCTGGCGGACGATCCCGCCAATGAGGCCATCTACCAGGCCCTCGAGGCCCAGGTGCGAGCCATGGATCGCCTTGGCGCGAACAACGCCGACATGCGCTCGTACTACCGTTTCCAGGATTCGGTCCTGGGACAGGTGATCTCGAGTCTCCAGCGCATCCGCGTATTGGCTCTCGGCCTCGGCGATTCGACCCTCGGGCCCGACGACATATCGATCATCGACGACGAAATACGTCAGTATTACGATGATATATCGACGACCCTGGCCCAGGCCGACTTCAATGGAAACCGGCCCTTCGCGGCCCTGCTCGCCCGCCCCGAGGTTGCGCGCTGGTTCTCCCGGAAAAACTACTATCAATTGGATTCTATCGATCGGTTGCTGTCCGCGATGATCGACGAGCGGAGCCGGATCGGGACAGCCGATGAGGCTCTCGCCTTCGCCTCGAAGGGAGATGCTGTCGCGGCGGAAAATCTGGCCGCGAGCCAGGGCGCCTCGGCCACCGATGTCGCGGCCGTCCACTCCTCTCTCGCGACCGAGAATCTCCTCTTTCTGGTGGACCTCTTCTTTCTCAAGTGAAAAGAGCGGTCCTATGATTCCGTTTTCGTGTCGGGCGGCCGCTGCTTCGGTGTGGCGGGCGGGCCCTTCTTCGGTGCGGCGGCCGGGGCTTTTCTCGGTGCGGCGGCCGGGCCCGCCTCG
>JAJXVS010000099.1 GCA_021782015.1 bacterium
GAGGATCGGCCCGCCCTCCCCGGCCTTGAGGTAGGAGTTGAAATAGAGAACGCCGCCGTCCCTCGCCGTCGGATAGCCGAAATCGATGTACTCCGGATCGTAGAGGTCGGGCACCTTCGCCATGAGGTCCTTCTTGAAGCGGCCCACGGGCGACCGCGTGAGAAAAAGGAGGACGTCGGAGACGTAGCTGTTCTTCGTATCGACGAGGACATCGGGGCCCCGCCACTGGATGCGGACATTGTCGATGCCCTGGTAGTAGCCCGAATCGCGGTACACGACGCGAATGCCGTCGGGGATGGGCGGCTGGGGGGGCACGCCGATCGCCTCGGCCTGGGCACCCTTCCAGTCGCCGAACCACTTTTGCACCGAGGCGAAGACCTCGGCCGGCTTGACGTCGCCGCCGACGAGAATGGCGGCGTTCGAAGGCACGTACCAGGCGGCCTGCATGGCCTTGAGGTCGGCGACCGTGGCGCCCTGCACGTTGGATTCGGGACCGTCGACATTCTTGCGCCAGGGATAGGTCGGGAAGGCGCGCGAATCGAGGGCGTTTTCGAAAATCTGGTCAGGGTCGGCGTGGTAGCCCCTGATCTCGTTGAGGACGACGCCCTTTTCGGTTTCGAGCTTCGCCGGGTCGAAGACGGGGTGGCGCACCGCCCAGGACCAGAACTCGACGCCGTCGTCGAGCTTGGAGGAGGGAATGGTGATGTGGTATTCGATGTCCTGGGTTCCCGTGGAGCCGTTCCAATCGGGAACGCCGAGGGAATTGAGGGCGGCGGTAAAGGCAGCCTGATTGGGATACTTCTCGTTCGAGGCGAAGAGGAGGTGCTCATAAAGGTGAAAGAGCCCCGCGTCCGCCTTGTCCTGGGCGCTCGCGCCGCCCCGGAAGGCCACGCAGACGGTCGCCAGGGGCACCGAATGGTTTTCCACCACGAAGACCTCCAGGCCGTTGGACAGCACAAGATGGGCTGGTCTGTCGCCGGCTCCGGCGGCCGTCGCGGTCTGGGCCGAGACCACAAGGGGCAGGGCCGCCAGGACCAGGGCACCCAGCATCTTCAACATTCCTCGCACCCGATTTCCAGTCGCAATGGGGAGCTCGATCATTCGTCCTCCTTTTCGTCGCCCCGGCTCGGGGAAAGCGAAACCGTTCCGCCTTGCCCGAGCACGGATGCTGGTCTATCATGCCCAGAGTCGGCCCGGAGCGGAAGGTCCAATCCGCCCTGAAGGCCATGTCTGCGTCGAAGGGACGGCTGTATGGATTCCCGCATTGTCAACGAAAAGGCCGAGGCCTATCAGGGGAGGGTGCTCAGGCTCAACCCTTCGCTCATCGACGAGCTGGGGCTCATCAAGCGCGGCATCCATCTCAAGATCGACGAATTTTACGTATCCTGCTTCCCCTTCGACCTTTCACTCGGAAAGGCGAGCCTTCTCGCCTCCCTCTCCCAAAAGGAAATCGATTTTTTCCGCAATCTGGCCAAGCGCCCCCACAAGCTCAATCTCAATTTCAAGGTGCCCAGCGCCTCCAAACCCATCACCTTCTTCGTCCTGTCCGACATCGTCGATTTCAGAAAGCCGAACGCCGAGTCGCCCTATTGTTTCATCGATGTAAAATTCAAGGAGACGCCCTTCGCCCTCAAGGAGATTTTGGTCGCCTGGTTTGTCCAGACCGATGAGGGAGAGGCTTTTTTCGCCGACCCGACCGACCTTCCCGTCCCCCTCGAGCGGCTGGGAGATTTTTTCGCCCATCCCCACCTGGCCCTCCTCCGCGAAGGAGCGGTGGCCGACAGGCTCAGGATCCTCGCGATGAGCAAGCGCGGTATCAGGGTTTTCGGCGAGTACTCGGGGCCGCCCCCCGAAAAGGGCGAAACCCTCGACTTCGAGGCGCCGGCCGAGGAGGGAGCGGTGCCGATTCGGGGCAGCTGCACCGAATTTACAACCTCGGCCGAGCTTCCGGGCTTCGCCTGGATCGGCATAGATCTGGTCTACAATTCCTACTTGGTGGGCCGACTCATGCGGCTCTTCGTCCAAGGGAGGAATTCTCCCTCAACCTGAGGCCGGCAAGGAGAGGGTGAAAAGAGCCCCCCCGCCGCTCCGCGGCTCATAGGCCAGATCGCCTCCGGAGCCCCTGGCGATGCTCCGCGCGAGGGCAAGGCCGATGCCGCTGCCCTTCTCCTTGGTGGTAAAAAAAGGCTCGAAGAGCCGACCGACCGATTCGGCCCCCACGCCATTGCCGCGATCGCCCACGGAGAGGAGCCAGAAGCGCCCCCTTCGAGCCAGTTCGAGGCTTACGCGCCCGGCCGGATCGGCCTCGCGGGCATTGGCCACGAGGTTGTCCAAGGCCAGGGCGAGTCGATCGGAATCGACCTCGACGAGGGCCTTGGCGAAATCACCCGGCAGCGACAGCTCGATGCGTCCCGGCCGCTCGACCTGCCCCCCGGCCTGATTCCTGGCCTGTCCTCCGGCCCATCCCTCAGCCCCTTCCCCGGCCGCGAAGGCTCCCCCTTCCGGGTCATGCCTCGCGGCAAATTCCCGCATAAAGGCCAGTAGATCGACCTCGCGCGGCTCGCCCGGCCCGGCCTTGAGGAATTCCCGAATCCTGTCCGCCATGCCCGCGAGGCGGCGCACCTCTCCATCGATCACCATCGCGGCCCTGCCTGTCGGTGAATCCTCTCCCTCGCGCCGCCTGAGGGTCGCCGCCTGAATGCCGATGACCCCCAGGGGATTCTTGATCTCATGGACAAGGGTTCGGGCCGCCTGCCCGAGCTCGGCCAGTTCACGGTTGCGCGATTCCCTCTCCCGCAGTTCATCGTTGCGCCGGACAAGGACGAGGACGAAGAGGTAAATTCCTACCAGGACGAGGGTCAGGGCGAAGCCGCCCAGGAGAAGGAAGGTCTCGCCCAAGGGGCGGGGCGGTACGGCATATTCCAGCCACATTGTCCGCGGACTCGCAAAAAGCTGCCCGAGGGGACTGGCGGGGGCCTGGCCGAGCCCCGGCGGGCCCATCATGCCACCCATGGGAGCTCCCGCGCCCCCGCCTGACCAGCCGCCCCAACCGCGGGACTGGGCGCCATTGCCGCCGCCGCTTCCGAAACCGCCGCCGTTGCCAAAGCCATACCCCTTCCCGTAGCCGCCCCTCATGCTGCCGGGACTGTGACCTGGACCGCCCGGGGCCGGCATGGGCCGCATCAGCTTGATGGTGGCCCCTCCCGGACCCGATTCCGAGATGACAAAGCTTCCCGCACTGCGATCGATGCGCGCGGGCGCGCTGCCCTGGGCGCTGATGGCCTTTCCATCGACGTCATAGACGCCGAAGCCGAGAACGGGACCCCCGATCAGCGAGGCCTCCGGATTGTCCAGCCATGCTTCAACCAGGGCTGCCGAGGCCCGGTAAATGTCGAACTGGAGGCCGAGGCTGCGCGCGCGCCGCTCCTCCATGATCATGGCCCACACGAGTGCCACCACGAGAAACAGGGCGAGGAGGGAGAGGACAAAGAGGATGGAAGGCCTGAGTCGCGAGGGCGCCGCCATAGGCGACAGCATAGCACGACAGCCCACTGGGCGGCAGGCGGCCATGGGGCTATCATCGGCTCGTGGCGGAAAGCAAGGCGGAACAGCTCCTCAGGCAGGCCCTCGAAGCCGGTATGGCCCGCGACTATCGCGGGGCATGTTCCATTTTGGGAAGGATCATAGCCGGGGGCGATGGGGTCGGAGAGGAGGGGAGCGAGGGCGCCGATGCGCGGCGCGAGGCTTTTCTTTATCTCGGCCGAAGCCACCAGTCGTTGGGAGAGCTGGGCCGGGCCATCGACGCCTTCAGGGCCTATCTCCGCGCAGGCGGCGACGAGGCGAAGGGCCGCTTCTTCCTCGGCCGGGCCTACCTGGCTGGCGGTCTCTTTTCCGAGGCGACAAAGGCACTGCGAAAAAGCGTCGAGGTCGATCCATCGAAGGCCAGCACCTGGGCCCTCCTCGGAGCGGCCGAACTCAAGCTGCGAAAAAGCGGGGCGGCCGTCGCCCATCTCGAAAAGGCTGTTGGCCTCGCTCCCAACGATAGGCGAATCTATCGAGGCTACCTCAACGCCCTTCTCGTGCGCGGCATTCGCGACTTTCTGCGGGGCGACAGCGAACTGGCGGCCCAGACCTTCGGCTTCATCGCCGACAACGGCCTCGACTCGACAGCCCTCCGCCTCTGGAGGGCTCGATCACTCCGGGAACTCGGACGGCACGCCGAGGCCCTGGTCGAATGCGAGGCGGCGGCGAGCCAGTCGCCGGATGATCCCTCGATTTCCTGGCTGAGGGCCGGCATCCTCCTCGACCTGGGCCGGAAAAAAGAGGCATTGGATCTCGCGAAGAGCCTGGGCCTTCCCGACCTCGAAGGAAGGCAGGGGCCCGGCGATCGACTTTCCCTCGACATGCTGAGGGCGGGCGACGCCTTCAAAAAGGGCGATTGGAAGATGGCAGCCTCGGCGGCCCTCTCCGCGATCCATGAGGCGGGAACCCTGCCCCCTTCCGCCTTGGCCGGCCTCCACGCCATGGCAGCGGAAAGCCTCCGCATGACCGGCAACGCCGCAAGGGCGAGCGAGGAGGCGCGGAAGGCCGTGGAGGCCGACCCGCGCTCCCCAGAGCTGGGACTCAACCTCGCCTTCGCCCTCTTTGACCTCGATCGCCACGATGAAGCCCTGGCCGAAATCACGCGGGATCGAGGCCTCGGGGCCGACGGCGGGGAATGCGACTTCCTCGAAGCCCTCTGCTCCTCGAAACTGGGCGGAAGAAACGATTGGGCCCTCGACGTCCTCCAGCAGAGGCTCCATCGCGACAGCAGGGCGGGAATCGCCCCCGACAAGCGCCACCTTCTGGCACTGGGCGAATGCCTCTACCGAGCAGAGAGGCCCGACCTCGCCCTGCCCTGGTTCGAAAAGGTCCTTTCGATCGACCCGGGGAACGAACTCGCCCTCTTGTACCGCATTTCGGTCGGCGAATCCCTTTCCGACCCGAACTTGCTCAGACAGGCCAGCGACGACTACCTTGAGCGCTTTCCGGACAACATGGCTATCAGAAAGGACTTCGCGGAAAACCTCGTCGGCTCAGGCGATTGGGCCAGGGTGGCCGACCTCCTCGAGGAGGGCCTGCCCTGGGCCGGGGCTTCGACCGGGTATCGCCGCATCCTCGCGCGGGCCTACCGCGAAACCAGCCGCTGGCGCGAAGGGGCAGTTCTCTACCGCGACCTCCTTCTGGCCGAGTCTGGCGAGGGCGAGCTCCTCATGGCCCTCTGTCTCTGCCTCCACCACGAGGGCCGATCGGCCTTTGCCTGGACCCTTCTCGACAGGGCGCCCGAGGCCGCCCTCAAGCGGGCCGGTCCCTGGGTGGTCAAGGGCATGCTGTCCGAAAAGCTCGGCAAGGCCGAATCGGCCTTCGACGCCTATCGCCGGGCGGTAGAAATCGAGCCAGGCATCGAAAGGCCCTGGCGCGAATTGGCGCGCATCTACGAGGACAAGGGCCTTTACGCATCGGCCCAGGAGGCCAGGGAAAGGGCCGCCGCCGCCCTGCCCAAGGGCGATATTCCGAAGCCGATCAAACCTTCCCGGAGTGAGAAAAAAACCGCGACGTGACAGGAGCCGAGCTCTCGGCTATACTCCCGGCAGTGCCCGCCAGAGGAGGATTCGATGCCCGTCAAAGCGATGGACCTGTTCGATGCCTATCAGAAAAGCGCCCTGCCCAAGGATCAAGGATTCCTCATATCCTCATTTTTCAGCGCCAGCACGGCCTACGCCCGCTACGAGGTCGTCTCCTATTCCAACGTCAAATCCATCTATCCCAACGAGGGCGGCCTGACCTTCCAGACCGACGGGAAAAAGCTCTACATACTCGTCGAGCCCTCGAATTACCACCAAAAGGGCACCGAGCCCTTTGTCCGCGACAGTTCCGACCAGATTCCCCATCGCTTCAGCGAGCTCGAACTTTATAATTGCAAGAATCAGGCCAAGGTCTACTACAGCAAGGAAGTCGTGATGTCCTACGGCTCCTTCACCATCATGAGGCCGACGGGAATCAATTTTTCCTTCGTCTTCTACGCCCTCCCCGACGTCAAGGAAAGCCTGACCCTTTTCTTCGAGAAGACCTTCAACAAGGAGGCCGGCCTCCCCCTCGCCGATTGCAAGAAGATAGCCTCGGCCGTGACCGCCTCCGTCGTCACCAAAATGGGCTTCACCGCGACGGAAGCCTGAGCCAGGGAGCCGGCTGCGCCGGCTCCCTGGCTTGCGATTCCCTCCGGGAATCGCTGGTTGTGGCGGCCTTTGGCCGGCTCCCTGGCGTGTGACAGCCCTTGGCCGGCTCCCTGGCGTGTAGCAGATCGTAAATAAGAGGCCGTCCCGAAGGACGGCCTCTTGGTATTCAGTCGTGGCGCGAGGGAAGGGGCCCTCAGCCTGCCTTGGCCGCGGCCTGCCTTTTTTCGATTTCGAGCTGCGCGACGGCGGTGATGGAAAGGGGAACCTGGTAGGGCGAGCAGGAGACGTAATCGAGGCCCGCGTCCATCGTAAAGCGGATGTTGTCCGGATTGGCGCCGTGCTCGCCGCAGAGGCCGGTGACGAGGCCGGGTCGGCTGATCTTTCCGCGCCGCACCGAGGTATGGATCAGGTCCTTGACCGGCGCGGTCAAGAGCGAGAAGGGATTGCCCTCGATCAGGTCGTAGGTCGAGTAATCCGGCATGAAGGAATTGAAGTCGTCGCGGCTGATGCCCAGGGTCGTCTGCGTCAGGTCGTTCGTCCCAAAGCTGAAGAACTCGGCGTAGCGCGCTATCTCCCCCGACATGAGGGCCGCGGCCGGAAGCTCGATCATCGTGCCGATTCGGTAGGGAATGGCGGTCGCGCCGAGCTCCTTCCGGACTTCCTCCTCGATCTCCACGAGGCCGCGGAAGGTGCGTCCCTCGATCTTCTTGCCGTAGACGATGAGCTTGAGCTCCGCGGCGTTCATCACAATTGGAATCATCACCTCGGGCCGGACGTCGACCTTCTCGGCCTGGAGCTTGTAGGCCGCCTCGAAGATGGCCCGCACCTGCATCTCGTAGATTTCGGGGTAGGTGACGCCGAGCCGGCAGCCCCGGTGCCCCAGCATGGGGTTGAACTCGGCCAGGGAATCGCAGCGCGCCTGGATCTCCGCCTTCGTAAGCTTGATCGCGGTCTTGCGCGCTCCCAGGTGGGCGACGAAGGCGTCCATCTCAGCCGCGTTGTGGGGCAGGAACTCGTGGAGGGGCGGATCGAGGAGGCGGATCGTCACTTCCTTCCCGGCCATCGTCTTGAAGAGGCCGTAGAAGTCGTCGCGCTGCATCACCTTGAGCTTGTCGAGGGCTTTGACCCTGTCTTCCTTGGTTTCGGCGAGAATCATCTCGCGGAAGACATTGATGCGCTTTTCGTTGAAAAACATGTGTTCCGTGCGGCAGAGGCCGATGCCTTCCGCGCCGAAAAGGAGGGCGAGGGCCGCGTCGCGGGGACTGTCGGCGTTGGCACGCACGTGGAAATGGCCCATCTCCTTCTTCGCGAGGCGGATGAAGTCGAGGAGGCCCGAGTCCTCGGGCTTGGGCTCGATGAGGCCCGCCTTGCCGAGCCAGACCTGGGGCTGGCCGTAGAAGGGAACGTTGATCGTGATGTAATCGCCTTCCGAGAAGGAGATTTCACCAATTGTGGCTTTCTTTCCGCGAATCTTCATCTCGGGCTTGACGAGGGAGACCTTGCCGTACTGGCGGGCCACCACCGAGGCGTGGGCCGAGAAGCCGCCCTCGCAGGAGAGGACGCCCGTGGCGACCTCGATGGCCTTGACGTCCTCCGCGAAGGTGGAGGGCATGACCAGGAGCATGCGCTTGTCCTCGCCCTTTTGGAGGGCCAGGCGATGGGCGTCGAGGAGGGCCTCGGTGCTGAAATAGACGCGGCCGATGGCGGCCCCCGGCGCGCCCGTTATGCCCCCTGTCACTCCCGGGAGCTTCTTCACGCTGGCCAGATCGACGATGGGGTGGAGGATCTCGTTGAGGCGGCCCGGGGCGATGGACTGCACGACGAAGGTCTCGCTGATGATCTTGCGCGAGGCGAGGTCGAGGAGGAGCTTGAGGTCGGCCTGGGTGCTCTTGGCCACCACCTGCCGCTGCTCGATGAGCCAGAGCGTGCCGTTCTCAATGGTGAAGCGGATCTGGCGGATTTCCTTGTGGCGATCCTCGAGTTTGCGCGCGATCTTCTCGAGCTCCTTGAGGTAGGCCGCGTCGATCTCGTTGATGTCCTTGCCCGAGGCGCCCAGCTCGTTGAAACGCTCCTGGTAGAATTCGCCCTGGAGCTTGCCCTCTCCGGTGACGATGTCGCGGGTGTAAAAATCGCCCGAGGCGGAATTCTTGCCATAATTGCCATATACCATGGGCTGCACGAGGAGGGCGGTGTCCTCGGCGTCCTGCTCGTCCAGGCGGATGAGCTTCGAGACGAGGGAGAGGATGGCCCCGTATTGGGCCCTGCCGCTGTCGAAAAAGCCGGGAGGGAGGCTCGGCGCGTAATCGTCCATGAGGGCCGCCGCGCTCTTGACCACCTTGGAGCCCTCAAGCCCCTTGGCGGCCTTGGCGAGGAGGGCGGAAAGGGTTTCCTTGTCCGCTGCACGGCCCTCGATCTCGGCGATCCGCTCCTCGATGGAGAGGACGCCCCGGGCCAGGAAATGCACCTCATTGGCGGCGAAGGCGGGGCCTGCGTTGGCGGAAAAGGCCTCGACCGTGTCCTTGGCGAGGCCGAAGTTGTGCATGGTCGGCCAGTTGGACACGGCGAGATTGGGCGAAACCACCACCTTGAGGAGAAGGGGGTTCTTCGCGTCGCCCACCTTCTTCCCGACGAGTTCCTCGATCTTTTCGAGGGCTGGGAGGAGGAAAGAATGCGCCTTCGGATCGTCGAGCTTCGCCGCGGCGTTGGCGTCGACGATGAAACCGGGGAGGATCGGCAAGCCGAGCTCGGCGAACTCCATGGCCTGCCTGCCTCGCTGGCCGAGCTTCTCGATATCGACGCCTTTCCTGACCGAAAGACTCTGGCTGAAATAATGAATGTTGTCTTTCATGACCTTTCCTTTCTCTCCGCCCGCATCAGAAGAGGGCCATGACCGAGTTGACCGGTCCGCGCAGGAATGCCTCGTACATGCGGCTGGCGCCCTGGGCGAGATAGCGCTGCAGCTTCGCGACATCGGCGATGTTGTCGCCTGCGATGGCGAACTGGATGGTCGAACCGTGCTTTACCTTGCCCCATTTGAAAAGGGCGTTGAGGTTGGTGATTCGCTCTCCGTCGTAGTACACGAGGACGACGAGATCGGGATGCTTGGCGTTGTAGCTGGCGATGATGCGCTTCCAGGCCTCGACATTGCCGTTGTGGAAGAGCTCATTCGTCACAGGCACCGAATACATCGGCGTCATCTTGGTGCCGGGCTTGATCGCAAGTTCGGCCACGACGGCCGGCTTGTGCTCGGGCTCGGGAGGGGCGGCCTCGACAGGGGCCTCCTTCTTCGCGGCGGACTTGGCCGCAGCCTGGGCCTTCTTCGGGGTGGCCTTGGCCGCGGCTTCAGCCTTGCCCTTGCCCGATTTCGGCGTCTTGGCCGAGGCGCCCGCGGGCTCAGCCGGTTGCTTGAAGACGCAATCGCCCTTGAGAAAATCTGCCTTCGGCTTGACCGCCTTCCCGGAGAAAAGATCGATGACCGACCTGGCCGAGGCCTCGAGGACGGCGGCATCCCCTTCCTTGGCGAAACGGCCGGCCCAGACGGTCAGGAGTTCCGAGCGATTGACTCGATCGATCATCCCAATGCGGGATTTGTTTTTCGGATTCACGACCAGGACGCCGAGATCGGGATGGTGGTAGACGACGACGAGGTCCACCCCGTTCCAGCGCGAAACCTCCTCGGCGATGGCGGGAATGTCCGAGGCCACGACCCGCAGATTGGCGGCGACCGCGCGATACCCGTATTTTTCGCCGAGGGCCATCGAGACGATGGCGGGCATCTGGTCCTTGGCAAGGCGACCCTCCTCTTCGAGGGAGGCCAGCACGTCGGCGAGGTTCTCGCCGGCGGCGACCCTGTCGAGGACGCTCAATGTGGACTTGATATGGCGGACGCTCGAGTTAAAGCCCGCCCTTCCGGCGAGGCTCTCGAATTGTGTGTTCATGGCCTTCATGATCGATCATCCTCCTCCAAAAGAAAAGGGCCGCCCGGTCATTTGACGAGCGGCCCGTGAGTCACGAACGATGGTGGGGGTCTGTGCCGGGAAGGGCGGCGCCGAAAGGGCCTCCCTTCAGGGCAGGAGCTCCGATCACACTTCCCTCAAATCGCCCTCGTCGCGACGGCCGCGCTTGGCCGCGGGCTTTGCCGGTGCGGCCTTTGCGTCGACAACACCCTTGGCGGGCGCCCTTCGGCGAGAGGCGGCAGGAGCGGGGGCCGCTTCGATCGTCGCCTCGGGAAGGGCAGGCTCGGCATTGAGCATGCTGAGATAGTCATTGCCCACGCCACCTCGGGCCGGCTCCTCCTGATTGGCCCCGAAGCTCTGGGCGAGGTCCTCGCGGACGGTGGAGCGGCGGCGGCTGAAGCCGGCGAAGGCGGCGTCCTGGAAGCCCTTGGAAACCCCATGGAGGAACTCGTTGAGCACGTTGGCCATTCCATCGAGGGTGGCCTTCTTGCGCTTGATCGAGCAAATGTCCACGTCGAGGAGGAGGCCCGGCTGGACATGGTAGGGATTGATCATGTAGTCGAACTTGTCGAATTCCTTCTGGAGGAAGGTGAGCCTCTCCTCCATCACGCGACGCTCGATGGGGTACTGATAGGTGTACATGGACCGAAGCTTGTCGGTCATGAGGATGAGGCGCTTGCGGAGCTTGTCCTTCTCGAAGAGGTAGGTGCGGTTCATCTTCTCGACATCGGTTTCCGCCGGTTTGACGAAGGAAATCTCGTCCCAGACCTTCTCGATGTCCTCGTAGAGGGGCTCGCCGGTCTTGGCCTTGATGCGCGAGCGGATCTTGCCCTTGTAGATGTTGGAAAGATCCTTGAAGTCGGTGACGCGCTTCAGGAACTTGGCGTCCTCGTACTTCATCTCGAGAACATCCCAAAGATGGGCCACTTCGGTCTCGAAGCTCTTGAGCTGGACGTCGTAGGCCTTGCGCTCCTCGATGAGCTGGGCGTTGTCGTAGTACTGGAGCCTGATCTGGTAGCGCTCGTCGGGGAGGACGGCCGCGTTGGTGTCCTCGTACTCGCGGATGAAGAGGAGGCGGGCGTTCTTGAGGTTCTCGATGTACTGATAGCCCATCTTGGAGGTGTCGAGGATCGAGGTGATGGAGTTGACGGCCGTGTTATAGCCGCGGTTCCGGATGTTCTCGATGTCGACGATCTTCTTGAGGTTTTCGCGGACGTTCTGCTGGTCGAAGGTGGAGGGGTCGATTTCGGCGCGGAGTGTGGTGATGCGCTCGAAAAGATCCTTCGCGATGATGCTGTAGCGCTTCGACTTGGGATTCTCGGTGTCGTCGTCGGTGAAGTCTTTGACGTGGTTGATCTTCTCGAAGATGATCTCCGTGTCGCCCATCTCTTCCTTGCCGGCGTCGACGAGGCGGTCTTTCACCTTGTCGATCTCCTTGTCGATCATGTCGACGAGGTGCTTGGAGATGAGATCCTTGATGAGGTACTCGACGGTGACCTGATAATGGAAGATCGGGCTGATGAGCTCGGAGTCGAGGATGTTGACGGAAAGCTTGACGTCGGTGACGGTCTTGGGCTTGTAGATGTTGTCCTTGAAGGCGCATTTGACGACGGAATAGGCGTTCTCGCCGCGGATGAAGGCGCCGACATCGGTCTTCTGGCGGAGGAGGGCGTTGGTCAGGTTTTCCAACTCGTTGATACCGCGCTGGATGTGGCCCTGGAGGTGGCCGAACATGTTGACCATCGATTTCTCGACTTCGCCGGTGTTGAACTTGTCAGCGCCGCCCACCTGGTCGAGGAGCTCGGCGATTTCCTTGGGGGTATAGCGGGCCAGGCCCTTCATCTCTTCCTTGTCGATGAAGTTCCTGACCTTCTTCACCATCTCGTCCTCGGTGGTGACCATGAAGCGGTTGAACATGTTCTGATAGTTCTGATTGAAGTAGTTGTAGAGCTTTTCCTTGACGCCACCCATGACGTCGAGGCGCTCGAGAACTTCCTTCGGAAGCCTGGCGTTCATATGGTGGAGGACTTTGTTGGTTTCCTCCTCAAGGAGCTGGTTGATCTCGCGCTGCTGGTCGCGGCCCTCCTGGGCCAGCGAATTGCGGGAGCCGACCGCACTCGGTTTCTCGGGATGGAAGACATTGGGACTTTTGGGAAGATCTATCGCGCCCATGGGTTCTCCTTGTTTGGCGTAAAGGCCTATTCGTGCATTATAGTAGGCAGAGCGTGGATGAAATGTAAAGGCTCGCGGAAAATTTGTGATCGCGAGTTTTTGCTAATATCGTAGGAAAGAGCGATGACGACGGCAAATCCGATGCCGCCGGACTTCCAGGGTCGACCGAAGGCCCGCCCGGAGAGGATGGAAAGTGAAGATCGATGGCAGATTGAGCCTGAGGCTGTTGTTCGCCGTCCTTGTAATGGCGAAACAGCTCCCCTCCCCGGCCGAGGACCGCCCGGGGACCATCGACGAAATACTTCTGGTGGACAAATCCCTGTCGATGCGCGCCGCCATGGGCGACGTGAAGCGATTCGCGGCGGCCGACCTCGTCGGCTCGATCCTCGTTCCGGGAGACAGGCTGGTCATAGAGGCCTTCTATGGCAAGGTAGAGAGGATTTATAGCGGAACCATCGAGTCGGAGGCCGACAAGAAGGAGGCCATCCGCAGGCTTGAATCCATCGTCGCCGACGGGGCCTATACGGACATCGGCGCGGCCCTCGACGCGGCCGGGGCCGACCTCGCAGGCCTCGGCGAACCGCAAAGGCCCAAATATGTCGTGTTGCTCACCGATGAGCGCCAGGAAGCGCCCCCGGGCTCCCCCTACGCTTCGAAGGATTTTCGCGTCCACCATCCGGCCCTCACCTATACCCGGCGCATCGACAGGGGAGCCTATCGGGAAATCATCGTGGGCCTCGATGTCGCGGCCAAGGTGGACTCGGCCGCTCCCAGCATCATGCAATTGCTCGACAGGCCTCCCGCAAGGAGCGAGGCCGTACCTGCAGGAACCACCTCGGCCGGAACTGCCGCGGCTGCGCCGGGCGGAACTGCCGCGGCCGGCGCGCCGGCAGGAAATGCCAGCCTCGGCGCTCCATCGAGTCCCACGGCCACGCAGGACTCCGGACCCGCCTCTCCCGGCCTTGGGTCCCCGCCCCCGGGCCCCAAAGCCCCGCCTCCCCTGCCCTTTGTCCCCATTTTGATAGCCCTTTTCCTTGCGGGCTCGGCCGGGGGGGCACTACTATTCTTTAGAAGACGAAAACACGATAGGGAGCTGCATGACTCTTGAATCGGCGGCCGGCTACATCCGGACCTTCGACAATTTTGTACTCGCCTCGCACGATGGGCCCGATGCGGACGGATTGGGCGCAGCCTATGCCCTGACCACCATGCTCGGGCAAATGGGCAAGGAGGCCCG
>JAJXVS010000100.1 GCA_021782015.1 bacterium
GGTTCGGTGTAGAAGGTATCGACCTTGCCGTCGGCGTCGAGGGTGGAATAGTCGAGGGCCGGCTTCCCCGCGTCCATCGTCCAGTAGGGCGCGAGAACTCCGGCGTTCGTGTGGCCGGGCTTACCCTTGAATTGGGCGTCCCTTCCATCGACGACATTGGGCTCGAAAAGGTACCAGGTACCGTGGATGCCCTTGGCCTCGTCGACCAGGGGCTTGGGCGCCTCGGTGAGGACGGTGCGCCTGATCGCGAGGGGCAGAGAGGGATAGGTTGAGGCGAAGGCCGAGAGGTCGCGGGCGATCTGGATGCCCGAGGCGAGGAACTCCCGCGCCGAGGCCGCGCGCTCGCGTGCGGTGAGGGCCGCGTTCTCGGTGGCGCTCGCGAGAACCTGATCGTAGAGCGAGCGGCTTCCCGCGAGGACGAGCCCGATGACGACGAGGAGGACCGGCGTTCCAATTCCCAGGACGATCCTCGTTACAAGTTTGACGGATTTTTTTGCCATGTTCCTTCCCTTTGACTTAGTGCGGCTCAATGTTCCGCATTTTGATTATGGCGAAGCCTTTGTAGGCTGCAAGACCCGCCGCGAAAAGAACGATCGATGCGAGCGCGAAAATGGCGACGAACAGCCCTGGGTCGATGGCGAAGGCCGTCACGGGCCAGGCGATGAGGGCGAGGAGGGCTACTGATCCGAAAATGAGCAGGACGGAATTGGGGTTTTGCTTGAGCGCGGCCATCGGATTGTCCCAGGCGAGGCGGGGACGGGCCGTGTCGATCCAGAGCCCCGCCAGGTTGGCGAGGGCCGAAAAGGAGAGGGCGACGACCGCGGCCCCGGCGATCGAGCCAGGACCGAGGCCGGCGAAAAGCCCAAGCGACACCGAGCCCATGAGCGATCCCGCGAGGGCCCAGATGAGGGCATGGACAAGTTTCGCCCCCATGATGCGGAAAACACCGACCGGAAGGGCCAGCATCGCGCCCAGGGCCCTGGCGTCGCGCGATAGGGCCGTGGAGCCGACACTCGTCGAAGACCCGAGGAAGGCGCCGAAGCCGGCGGCGGCGAGAAAACCGTAGCGGCCTCCCTCTGACCCGGCCAGGATGGCCTGAAGTTGCGCGAGGTTGGAGCGCTGGGCGAGGTACATGACCGCGAGGATCAGGGGCATAATGACAATTATGAAGGGACCATTTAGCAAGAACATGGGCTCGCGGACCAGCAGGCGCCATTCGCGGAGGAGGAGGGCGGCGAAGACGCCACGGCGCCTGAAATGCCGGCCGATGTAGGCGCTGGCGTCGCCCTTCCCCAACAGGCGCGGTCGGGTCTCGCCGAAGGCGAGGACGGCGCGCTTCCACGGGCCCGCGAGAACGGGCACCGCGAGGGCCGAGAAGGCGAGGCCTCCTGCGAAGAGAGCGATGGCCAGCGCGAAACCCTCCAGGCTCCTGCCGGAGGCCGCCGCCTCGAGGGCCTTCCACGCGAGGTAGGAAGGGGGCCAGGCCGATCCGGCGAGGTTGAGGGCCGTGCCGGGGCCTGCGTAGTGGGCGAGGATCCAGGCCGGGTCGCCGAGTCTCGCCATCGATTGCTGGAGGGCGAGGTTGAAGGCGAGGGCGAAACCCACTCCGATGACGCCGGAGAGGAGGAGGATCGCGTTTTTTGAGCGCATGAAACGCCCTGCCGACAGGAGGAGGACGGCCAGGGTCCAGGCCAGGGCGAGGGGAGGGAGGGGGAGGGCGAGGGCCACGACGAGGCCGATAAGCCAGAAGGCCAGGGGCGGGGCCTCCGAGATGCCGTAGACGGCTAGACTCGCCCCGAAAATGAAAAGGCCGATGGCCGCCTGCGAGACGTAGACGACGACGAAGCGGGCGGCGAGCCTCGTCCTGTCGCCCAGGGGCAGCGAGAAAAGCTGCGCCTCGGCCGGAGACAGGCTGAAACCCGAAAGGATCGCGAGAAATCCGAGGACGAACAGGGCGACGCTCGCCGAGGTCGCCCCATTGAGGACGAGAAGTCCCTGGAGGCCCCGGCCTTTGAGGGCCTGGTACTGCGAGACGGCAGAGGCGACGAAGAGAAAGCCGATGTCGGCGACCACAAGGAGGGCGAGGAGGACCAGACCGCCCAGTCGCAACCAATCTTTATAGTTACGATATTCATCGAGGGGCTTCCAGCCGAAGGTAGATCGGAGCTCCATCCGCACGAGGGCGGCGAAGGCGCCCATCAGGGAGCGTCCTTTTCGACGAGGTCGAGGAAGAGGCTTTCGAGGCTGTCGCGGTCGCGCGATTCGGCCCCTCCCCGCGCCGAGGCCGGGTCGGGAAGGCTGCCTTCGCGCGGGGTGGCCTCGCGGAGCGAGCGGAGTTCCCCGATGCTTCCGGCGAAGAGGAGGCGGCCGGCCGCGATGACGGCGATTCGGTCGCAGAGCCTTTCGGCCACCTCCAGGACGTGGGTCGAGAAGAACACCGAGCCGCCCGCGAGGGCTCTCTGGCGCATCAGGGCCTTGAGATCGAAGGAGGCCTGGGGGTCGAGGCCCACCATGGGTTCGTCGAGGATCCAGTTTGCAGGTTCGTGGAGGAGGCTTCCGATCACGCAGAGTTTCTGCTTCATGCCGCGGCTCAGGCTCCCGATGGATGAGCCGAGGACCTCGGCCAGGGCGAATCGGTCGGCCAGGGTGGCGATGCGCTCCCTTCGTTCCCGCGTGGGGACGCGATAGACGTCGCCCATGAAGTCGAGGTACTCGCGGGCCTTGAGCCTGTTCCAGAGTTCGGGATTGTCGGGCACGGAGCCGAGGCGGGCCTTGGCCGGCATGGGAGCGCGGGCCAGCTCGATGCCGTCAATTGTTACCTTCCCCGCGTCGGGGCGGAGAACTCCGGTGAGAATCCGTATGGCCGTCGTCTTGCCGGCGCCGTTGGGCCCGAGAAAGCCGAAGATCTCCCCGTCGCGGACCTCGAGGTCGAGGGAATCGAGGGCCTTTTTCCCCGAGCCGCCGTAGGTCTTGTCGATGCCCTCGAGCCTGAACATGGTCGAACCGCCTCAGTTTTCGCGGATGATGATTTCGACGCGACGGTTGCGGGCCATGCCTTCGGGAGTCGAATTGTCGGAGACGGGTCGATCGGCCCCGAAGCCCTCGACCTGGATGTGGAGGGGAGTCCGGGCGCCGAGCTCGACGAGGCGATCGGCCACGGCCCGGGCCCGGGCGATCGAGAGGGCCAGCCGCCCCTCGCTCGTGCCCGCAAGGGCCGTGTGTCCCGCGACGATGATGTCGCGATCGGGGTGCTCCTTGAGGAACTCCGCGATGCGCGCGATCTTTTCGAGCTCGGGCGGGGCGAGGGCGGCCGAGTCGGCCGTGAACTGCACGTCGTCGAGGGTTATGGCCACGCCTTCGCTCACCGCCTTGACCGAGACGCCCTTAAGACCGCCGACGGCCTTTTCGACCTCGGCCTGGAGGGCCTGGCGATCCATCAGCGTCGCCTCGACGAAGGAGGACTTGGCCGTGCCCCGGTATTCGATCGTCGAGCCGTCGGAGAGGTCGAGGACGATCTTGAAGCGCTCCCGGTAGGAGGAAGGCTGGGCGTAGGCCGGATCCCACCAGATTACCTGGTCCGAAAAACCGGAGATCTGCACTGGGTAGACTTCGTTGTAGACGCTGGGCACCGGAGGTTCATAGAAAATCGTATAACTTGCGGAAAGGCGCCGCACGGGCCGTCCGTCCTTCGTCTCCGGTCCGTCGTAGCGATAGCGGGCGACGAAGGGAATCGCGTAGGGCTCGGGAATGCCGAAACCCTGCCGGAAATCGTGCCGCTCCTCGCCGGGGGCCGTCCAGGTGTCGCCGGGCGAGAGCGGGTGGTCGGGGAAGGTCGGCACGTCGCGGACAACCGGCATGAAATAGGAGTCGTCGATCGAATAGACGCCGAGACGGTTTTGGTCGAATCGGGAATCGTAGCGGCCCGTGACCACATAATTGGTTTCACCTTTCGCCCTCTCGGAGGTGATAAAGGTGCCGGCCAGTTTCGCCGAGCTCCCGTCAGGGGCTGTATCGGCCACCTCGAAGGCTATCCGGTTCATTATCTCCGTGCTCTTGGCGAGGACGTGGTTTACGAAGATGTCCTCGCTCACCTCCGAAAGCACGCGGAACTTGTCGCCTTTGTGGTAATTGTAAGCAAAAACGAAGGGCGCGGCGGGGGCTGCGGCAGTGCTGGGCGCGGCGGGCGATTGCGGGGCCGGGGCAGGTGCTGACTGGGCGACCGGCGCCGGCGCCGTTTGGGCGACGATGGCAAGTCCGAGGAACCAGGCGACGACGAAAAGGCCGGGGCGGCGCGGAATGGCTGGCATGCGATCAACTCCAGGAAAGGGACAATTCTATGGGTTTGTCGAGAACGAGGAGATCGAGGAGGGGAATATCGACCTTCCAGGTCGAGCCTTCGACCCTGCCCCCCGATGAGGCGACGATCGCGCCGGGCACGGTCACGGCAAGCTCGATGGATGCCGCGTCGAAGGCCGGCATGGACTTCGAGCCGAGAATGGTCGCGAGGGCTTGGCGATATTCCTCTTTCGAATAGTCGCCCCCTCCGAGCGCCGGTGGCGACAGGGCCTCGACGAGTCCGGGGTCGATACCCGGAAGAAGGGCGAGGATGTCCTGCCCATGGTCGCGCGAGAGGCTGATCGACAGGCGGCTGACCCCCTTCGCGCTTTCGAGATGGAGGAGTTGCGAGAGGTCGGGCGAGGCGATCAGGGCGCCGAGATCGACGATGGTGGCCGAGACCGAAAGGGAGTCGGGATCGGGACAGGACGCGACCGCCCTTCCCATGCCCTTGCGGACGAGGAGGGTTCTCTGGACAGCCGCCGCGTCGAAGATGGGCGTGGAGGCGCTCATGCCCGAGAGGGCCCGGAGCTTCGCGGCCATGACGGCGGGAAGGCCGGCCTTGGCGGAAAAGGAGGCCTCGCCGTTCTTTCCGATACTGGCGTCGAAGCGGCCCGAACAGGCCGTGACCAAAAGGCCCAGCGTCGCGACGACCATCGCGGCCCTGCCCGCACCTGAATTACTAATTGGTAACATTCGCCTTCCTCATTTGAATCCGTAGACCGGCACGGGTTCGACGCCGTTCCGGAGGAGTACCTCGCCGAGCCTGGCGAAGCCCACCTGGGTCTCCAGGCCGAGCTGGCGGAAAACCGGATGGGATATCAAGAGATCCTGCTTGAATTCGCGGCAGAGCGAGTCGAGGCGGGAGGCGACCGATACCGCGTCGCCGAATACGCCGATGCGCCGCTGCCCCGGCAGGCCGAGATCGCCGGCCACGATGCGGCCCGAATGGATGCCGATGCTCACTCCTCCGAGGGCGGGCAACGAAGCGGCGCGGAGATCGTCCTGGAGGCCGGGCAAGGCCGCGAGAAAATCGGCGGCGGCGGCGACGGCTTCTTCCGCCGCGTCCTTCGAACCGAGGAGGCCGAAGATGGCGAGAACGGAATCGCCGGTAATGCCGACGATCTCGCCGTGATGGCGTTCGGCCACGAGGCCCCAGAGCGAGTAATAGCGATTGAGCACGTCGATGGCGCGGGACGCGGTGAGGCGCGAGGCGAATCCCGTGAAGTCGAGGATGTCGGCCGAAAGGACGATGACCTGTATTTCCTCGCCGAGGGCGGGTCGGGGCCGTGGCACCGGCGATGCGAGGCGGTTTTCGCCGAACAACCCGGCGATGCGATTGCGCAGCGAAAGGACGCGGACGCGGTTCGCGAGGAGGAGTCCGGCGAAAATCGCCGCCCCGAAGGCGAAGAACGCGTGTTGCGGCGAGGAGACGAAGGAGAGGAAGGATCGCGGGAAGGCCCTGATATCGAGGGCCTTGCGGAATCCGGCGAGGGTCAGGTCGCTCCGCGCCAGGGAGGCGGAAAGGGAGACCCGAAGGTCGAGGTAATAAAAGAGGAAGACGAAGACGATGACCGAGCCCAGGGCGAGCATGGTTTCGGACAGGCCCTGGACGAGCCGGCCGCGAATGGCGATCGAGAGGGCCTGGAAGAGGCCGACGTAAAATGCCGCGCCCCAGAGAAACAAGTTTCCCATGTCGGTGAGGATGAAGGCTCCCCCGAGGCTGCGCACGAGTGCATAGCCCGCCGGGGTGATAAAAGAATAGAGGAAACGGAGGAGGGGAGCGTGCCCCTGGATCGAGAGAAGGGCGATCTGCATCAGGACGAAGGCGCACATGATGAGAAGCCCGGAGGGAGGGAGGGCGTCGGCGGAGGGGATGAGCGCGAGCATCACGACGAAGAAGACGATGAACTGGCTCGAATAGAGCAGGAATTCCTCGACGAAACGTTTCGCGAAGAATTGCATGGCGCCTCCGGAAGTCGCCGGTCCATCTCATGACGCCGGCTCGAATCATTTCATACTACACGAAAGAGCCGCTTCCGCGAAAGCCACCGCCCCTCCGACGTTTTCGCTTGACGTCATCTCAGCGCGGCCGAATAATTGCACAACTTTTCTTTCGCCGATCAGGAGGCACAATGAAACGAATCGCAATGCTCGCCCTCGGGCTCGCGATGGTGCTCGCCGGAGCATCAGTCGCGGCACAGGGCGTCCTCGTCTACGGCACGACCGACAAGGTCACCGACATGGACCCCGCCAGCGCCTACGACTTCCACACTTGGGAGATTTTCCAGAACATCGACAAGGGGCTCCTCACCTACACGCCGGGCACCACCGACATCGTCCCCGGACTCGCGACGGCCATGCCGACGGTCAACGCCGCGGGCACCGAGTACACCTTCAAGCTCCGCCCGAACCTCAAGTTCACCGACGGAACCCCCTTCGACGCCGCCTCCGTGAAGTGGAGCGTCGATCGCGTCATCAAACTCAACGGCGATCCCTCCTGGCTCGTCACCCAGTTCGTGAAGGAAGTCCAGGTCATCGATCCCCTCACCGTCAGGTTCGTCCTGAAGGCTCCGACGGGATTCTTCCCCGCACTCGTCGCCGGCGATCCCGTCTACTTCCCGATCAGCCCCAACGTCTATCCGGTGGACAAGATCGTCCACGATCCCTCCGAGCTCGTGGGCGGAGCCCTCGTCGGCCTCGGTCCCTACAAGGTCACTTCCTTTAAACGCGACGAGGAAGTCGTTCTCGAGGCCAACCCCGACTACTACGGCAAGGCCCCGGCGGTCAAGAAAGTCATCATCAAGTACTTCGCCGACGCCACGACCATGCGCCTCGCCATCGAGAAGGGCGACATCGACGTCGCCTTCAAGACCCTCAATCCCTCGGACATCACCGACCTCGCCAAGGCCGGCAAGCTCAACTACCAGAAACTCCCTGGCGCCCAGATCCGCTTCCTCAACTTCAACTGCGACGTCTCGGTGTTCAAGGACAAGATCCTTCGCCAGGCGATCGCGGCCCTCATCGACAGGCCCGAAATCAACCAGAAGGTCTTCCTCGGTCAGCAGGCTCCCCTTTATTCCATGATCCCGATGGGCATGAGCTACCACACCGACAACTTCAAGACCGTCTATGGCGAAAAGGGCAATGTCGCCAAGGCCGATGCCCTCCTCAAGAAGGCCGGCTATTCCAAGGCCAAGCCCTTCGCCTTCGACCTCTGGTACACCACGAGCCATTACGGCGACACCGAAGTGAACGTCGCCGAGGTCCTGAAGTCCGAACTCGAGCGCAGCCCTCTGATCAAGATCACCCTCAAGAGCGCCGAGTGGGCCACCTACAAGCAGCAGTTCAACAACAAGCAGATGGCGGCCTTCCTCCTCGGCTGGTATCCCGATTACCTCGATCCGGATGACTACACCGCCGCCTTCGCGCAGACCGATGCCTCGGCCGGCGAAGGAATCTTCTTCTCCAACAAGGAGTGGGATGCCCTTTTCAACAAGGAGCAGACGGCGACGAGCGAAAAGACCCGCGCCCCCGTCTTCGCCGAAGTCCAGAAGCTGTGGACCGACGAAGTCCCCTGCATTCCCCTCTTCCAGGGCAACCTCAATGTCTTCACGAAGAAGAATATTGCCGGCGTCAAGATCGGCCCGACACTTATCTTCAATTACGACAACGTGTCGTTCAAGTAATCGTCAAGACGAATCCGCGGGCGCGCATCGCGCGCCTTGAAGGCCGGCCCCTCGGGGCCGGTCTTTTTTGCCCTTGCGGCGATCATCGCGGCGAGGGCCCCTTCGCGGCGGCCGCGATCATCACGGCGAGGGCCCCATCGCGGCGGCCTCGATCATCGCGGCGAGGGCCCCTTCGCAGCGGCGGCGATCATCGCTGCGAGGGCCCCTTCGCGGCGGCGGCGATCATCACGGCGAGGGTCCGCCTGTCCACCTTGAATGACGCGTTGCGCGGAATGGATGCAACACGGACTATCTCCTTCGGGAGTACCTTGCGTGGCGTGTCGGGGCCGAGGGCGGCGGCCACCTCATCGATGGCTGGCGGGGGACTTTCTCCCTCGAAGACGGCCACAAGGCGCTGGCCGAGTAGGGCGTCGGGCAGGCCGATCATGGCGCAGACCCGGCCGAATCTCGAGGCTATGAGGGCTTCCAGTTCCTCGGGCGCGATTTTGAGGCCGCCCGAGTTGATGAGATTGTCGTGCCTGCCGAGCCACCTGAATACGCCAGGCCCCGAAAGTCGAGCGACATCGTTGGTCTGGATCCGCGAACCGACCCAGGCGGCATCGATCGCGAGGCAACCGCGTTCATCGAGCTCCAACCCCACCCCGTGCATCGCCGTGAAGTCTTTCTCGGGTCGGAGGCCATTGACGCGGCGCAGGGCCACCATGGAGCAGGTTTCCGCCATCCCGTAGGTGGCCCAGGCCTCGAAGGGCTCGGCCTGGAGTGCCGCCTCGAGTTCCGGCGAGATTTCGGCCCCGCCGATGATGAGCTTCTTGATGGATCGAAGAGTCCCGCCGCCACCGCCGCCACCACCACCATCGCGGCAGCCTTCGGGAGGGCCTGAGGCGAGGCAGTTGGCCACCTGGAGGGGCACCATCGCGCAGAAGTCGATCGGGCGGGATGGTAGGGCAGGCCTGCCCGAAGGTTCGGTCAGGATGAGGTCGAGGCCGCCGACGATGGCGCGCACCACCATCATCTTGCCCGCGATGTAGTCGACAGGGAGGCAGAGGAGGGCGCTGTCGCCAGGGCGGAGGTCGAAGAATTCGAGGGTGTTCGCGGCCGAGCCGATCATCGCCGATTTCGCGAGGAGGAGGTCCTTCGCCACGCCTGTCGTGCCCGAGGAGCGCTGGAGGATGCTGTCGCCCTCGCCGATCCAATCGAGGATAAAGCCATAGACGGCCCTTTCGTGCTCGGGCGTGAGGGGCGATGCGAGCTTGGCGAGGCAGGCGTCGCCAAGCTTCTCGGCAGAGTGGAGGACTCCGTCGATACGGAGGCCGCCGAAAGCCCGGGCTGGGATTACGGACGCCAGGCCCGTGCCGGCCGCTTCGGAAACCGCGGCGAGGTCGGAAACGCCGGCGCCGTCGGAAACCCCGGCCCCGCCGGAAACCACCGCGCCGTCGGAATTGCCGGCGAGGTCGCGCGTCCTCGATCGATTGTTGTTATTAATTATCATGATCGATGGCCGATAGATCCCAATCACGGGATGGGTCGAAGCGGAGGGCCTCGCCTTGGAGCCCGAGGGGTGAGGGGATGGTCGTTTCGAAGATCCTGCCGGTGCTCAGGCCCTGGCGCATCGGGTTGCCCGTGGCGAAGGTCCATTGGGCGATGGCGTTGAGGCCGACGGCCGTTTCGAGGGCCGAGGTCGCCCACCAGCCGATGCCCCGCTCGGTCGCGAGCCTGCGCCACTCGTCGCAGGAGCCGAGGCCTCCGAGGAGGCCCGGCTTCAGGATGAGGTAGCGCGGCCTGATCTCATCGAGGAGGCGGCGCTTCGCCTTCTCGCCGACAACGCCGATCAGTTCTTCGTCGAGGGCGATGGGGAGGGGGCTGGAGGCGCAGAGGGCTGCCATCGCCCCGCGTTGGCCGGCGCGTATCGGCTGCTCGATGCTGTGGAGGCGGAGTTCCGCCAGCCTCGCGAGGATGTCGGGCGCCTCGTCCGGTTCGAAGGAGCCGTTGGCGTCGACGCGAAGTTCGAGCTCCTTCTCGCCGAAGCTCGCGCGGAGGGCAGCGAGGATGGCGTATTCCTCCTCGAAATCCAGGGCCCCGATCTTCAACTTGAGGCAGCGATAGCCCTCCTCGAGCTTGCGGCCCACCTGGGCGACCATGTCGTCCTTGGGACCCATCCAGATGAGGCCGTTGATCGGAATGGAGGCCCGGCCCTCGGTGAAGGCCGAGGGATAGAGGATGCCGCGGCCTCCTCCTTTGAGGTCGGCCAGGGCTGTCTCGAAGGCGAAGGCGATCGAGGGCCAGGCGTCGAGGTCGCCCAGGGCGGGAAGGTTGGGAAGGTTGGGCAGGTTGGGAAGGTTGGGCAGGTCGCCCAGGGCGGGCAGGTCGCTAGTGTTAAGTGTTAGTATGAGTTCGTCCAACCTGTCTTCGAAGTCGGGGCGGTCGTCGGCGCTGAGGCCAGGGAAGAGGGAGCATTCGCCGACGCCGCGGATCGAGGGCTCATCAGCGGCGGCGAGAAAAAGGTAGGAGACCCGCTTTTCGGCGAGGGTGCCGCGCGAGGTCGTCGCCGGCCTCGCGAAGCGGAAGGTGGCGATCCGCTTGTACGCGAAAAGGCGCCGCATCAGGGCAGCTTCGGGTACTTGCCGAAGTCGGGCTTGCGCTTTTCGAGAAAGGCGTCGCGACCCTCCTTGGCCTCCTCGGTCATGTAATAGAGCATCGTCGCGTCGCCCGCGAGCTCCTGGATGCCCGCCTGTCCGTCGAGTTCGGCGTTGAGGCCGGCCTTGATCATGCGGAGGGCGAGGGGGCTGTGCTCCATGATTTTCTTGCACCAGCGCACCGTCTCATCCTCGAGTTCGGCGAGGGGAACGACCTTGTTGACGAGGCCCATTTCCAAAGCCTGCTTCGCGTCGTACTGGTCGCAGAGGAACCAGATCTCCCGCGCCCTCTTCTGGCCCACGACACGGGCCAGGTAGGAGGAGCCGAAGCCGGCGTCGAAGCTTCCGACCCTGGGCCCGGTTTGGCCGAATCGGGCATTGTCGGAGGCGATGCTGAGGTCGCAGATCACGTGAAGGACGTGGCCGCCGCCGATCGCGTAGCCGTTGACCATGGCGATGACGGGTTTGGGGATCGAGCGGATCTGTTTTTGGAAATCGAGGATGTTGAGGCGCGGGACCCCGTCCTTGCCGATGTAGCCGGCGTGACCCTTGGCGTTCTGGTCTCCGCCCGAACAGAAGGCCTTGTCGCCGGCGCCCGTGAGGATCACCACCGAGATGGCGGGGTCCTCGCGGCAGATGGCCATGGCGTCGCAGAGCTCCTTGGTCGTGTCGGGCGTGAAGGCGTTGCGCCGGAGCGGCCTGTTGATGGTGATCTTCGCGATTCCCTCGTGGAAATCGAAGAGAATTTCCTCGTAATGTTTTATCATGGTCCAATTACGTGTTTCGCTCATCGCGTCAACTCCATGTTCGCCCGGACGGGCGGTATAAGGTTCAATTGCCCGATATTTTTCGGTAGGTCTCGCGGCTGACCTCGGCCGAGGTCGCGATTTCGAGGAGGGCCGGGCCGGATGACAGCGCCAGGAAGGCGGGGAGGGCGGACGCCAGCGAGGCGGCATCATCGGCGCGGAAGTAGGCCAGTCCGAAGGCCTCGGCCAGTTTGTCGATGCGCACCGGATGATGGGCCTCGATCAGGGCGCGATGCGGCAGGGCGTCGAGGGGTGCGCCGATGAGGCCGAAGATGCCGCCCCCACGGTTGTTGACCACGGCCACCCTGAGGCCCCGGGGCAGATCACGGTTCCAGAGGGCGTTCGAGTCGTAGACGAAGCTCAGGTCGCCGAGGATGCAGAGGGTGAGTTTGCCCGAGGCGCTCGCCGAGCCGACGGCAGCCGACAGACTTCCGTCGATGCCCGAGACGCCGCGGTTGGAGTGGCACTCGACCCCCGATTTCGCGTCGTAAAATTGGGCGTAGCGGATCACCGCTGAGTTTCCGAGTTCCAGCACGGAGCCCGAAGGCAGGGCCTCCGTCGTCATGCCGATGGCGGTGAGGTCCGAAAAGGGGAGGGAGGGAAGGAGGGCCTCGCGCCGGGCGCGGGCTTCGCGTTGGGCTTCGCGCCATTGTTCGGCATAGTTGCCCGCATCGGCGGGGATCAGGGCCGCGAGGGCCTGGTAGAGTTCCTCCGCCGGGCAGCTCACGAGGCTCGTCGTTCTCTGGTAGGTGTCGATGATTTCCCTGTCGAGGCCCAGTCTCCAGCCATGACGGATCGTGGCCTTGCGGAGATACCCCTTCAGTTTCTTGGACACCACATGGCCGCCCGAATAGATGAGGAGGTCGGGGGCCTCGGGAGGCCGGACGCGGGCGAGGAGGAGTTCCGGGTTGCCGATGATTTCCCCGTCGTCCACGTTGGCGATGTTCTCGGCGATCACCGCCACCCGCGGATCTTGCGCGATCTTCGCGAGGGCTGGGCCCGCGGGCGAGGGCGCGAAGTCCTGGCCATGCACGATGAGGATGGAGGAAGCCTCCCTCCATTCAGAGAGGATGCGCGGGGGCAGCTCCCCGTCCCGTGGAACGGGGATTTCCTCCATGAGCCTGAGGTGGTCGGAGGGATCGGGCAAGGGAAGGTAGAGGGGCTCCTCCAGCGGTACATTGATATGAACCGGCCCCATCACGGGGCCCATGCTCGCGTTGTAGGCCTCGTTCGCGACGCGTTGCGCGAACCAGAGATCGTCGTCGGAGACCATCGAGGCTGGCAGGGCCCAGCTCCTCGTCACGTAATTCGCGAAGACCCCTTCCTGCCTGAGAGTCTGGTTGTCCTGCTGGTCGATCCATGAGGAGGGCCTGTCGGCCGTGACGGCGATGAGGGGAATGCGCTGGTAGCGCGCCTCGGCGAGGGCCGGGCCGTAATTCAGTACGGCGCTGCCCGAACTGCAGAGGAGGACGACGGGGCGCCTGGTCCGCCTCGCGAAGCCGAGGGCAAAGAAGGCCGCGCTTCTTTCGTCGACGACGCTCGAGCAATCGGCCGCGCCGAAGGTCCGGAAAAAGGCGTCGATCAGGGGCGCGTTTCGGGAGCCCGGCGAGACGACCACCCTCGAGACGCCGCGGATCTTCAGTATTGCGGCGATATCGCTGACGTGTTGTCGTGGATGCGGCATTCAGCGCATCTCCTTGATGACCGAAAGCAGGGTGCCGGATTTCATTTCGGTTTCCTCCCATTCATCCTCGGGCACGGAGTCAGCGGTGATCCCGCCGCCCACGAAGAGGGCGAGGCGATCGGGCAGGACCCGCATGCAGCGAAGGTTGACGAAGAGCTGGATGCCGGCGCGGGGATCGACGGGTCCGAGGTAGCCCGAGTAGAAGCCTCGATCATGACGCTCGACCGAAGCGATGAGTTCCATCGCGCCCGCCTTGGGAATGCCGCAGACGGCGGAGGTCGGGTGAAGGCCGTCGACGAAGGCTCCGAGCATCGGCGCGATGGCAGGGTAGGGAAAGGAG
>JAJXVS010000101.1 GCA_021782015.1 bacterium
CATGAAGGTCTCCTCCGGCATGCTGCGCGACATGCTGAAACCCGTCGCCGAGGGGCCGGCGCCCCCCGATCCGGAGGGCAGGACGGCGCCCCAGCCGGAGGCGCGGCGCCCGATGGAGGCTGCCCCGGACGAAGTCGATCGCCCGCGTCTGGCGGCCCTCGTCGGCATGATCGCGAGCGAAATCGACTCGCTGTCGGACATCGTCTCGAAATTCCTCGACTTCACGAAGCCGCTCCAGGTCAGCAGGGAAACTGTCTCAATTGGTCCTTTCTTGGAAGATATCGCGGCGCGTTTCCGCCCCGCTGGACGGTACGGTGACATCGTGGTGGTCTGTGGGCCCGGCGACAGCGCCGCCTTCGATCGCACGATGCTGGCCCAGGCCCTGCAGAACCTCGTCGCCAATGCCCTTGAGGCTTCCGGCCCCGGAAGCCCCGTGACCCTCCGCTTCGAGCGCGACGGCCCCCTCGCCTGCTTCATCGTCTCCGACAAGGGTCCGGGCATGAGCGAGGAGGTGAAGGCGCAGATCTTCCACCCCTTTTTCACCACCAAGAGCGACGGCACGGGCCTGGGGCTTTCCATCGTGCACCGCATCGCCGAGGCTCACGGCGGCGGCGTGGAACTTCGCGACGCGATCGGCGGCGGGGCGGAATTCATCATATGTATAAGGGAGGGCCCGGACTGATGGGTTCCAGACGCATCCTCGTCGTCGACGACGAGCGCAACATGCAGGCCGTTCTCAAACTCCTCTTCGAAGGCGAAGGCTGGGATGCGACCTGCGTCTCCGACGGCTCGGAAGCCCTCGCCCTCCTCGAGGCGGGCGAGGAATTCGGCGTCATCGTCAGCGACCTCAAAATGGACCGCGTCGACGGCATCGGCCTCCTCCGCGCCATACGGGAAAGGGGCTCCGCCGTTCCCTTCGTCCTGATCACGGCCTTCGGAACCGTCGAGAAGGCGGTGGAGGCGATGAAACTCGGCGCGATCGATGTCGTCACGAAACCCTTCGCGAAGGAAATCATCCTGGCCATCGTCTCCCGCGTCTTCCGGATGGCGAGCCTCGAGGATGAAAACGAGATGCTCCGCGCCGGGCGCTCGACCAAGGACGACCTCGTCTATCGCTCGCCCGCGATGCGCGACATCGTGAGTCTCCTCGACCGGATCGGGCCGGCCTCCTCCCCGGTGCTGATCACCGGCGAGAGCGGCACCGGCAAGGAGGTGGCCGCGAGGAGTCTCCATCGGCTTCACGCCGGCGGGGACTTCGACGCGCGCCCCTTCGTCTCGGTCAATTGCCCGGCCGTGCCCGAGACCCTCCTCGAGAGCGAGCTCTTCGGCTATCGCAAGGGCGCCTTCACCGGCGCCGATCGGGATTACAAAGGACGGGTCGAGCTCGCCCGGGGCGGCACCCTCTTCTTCGACGAGATCGGCGACCTCCCCCTTTCGATCCAGCCCAAGATCCTCCGCCTCCTGGAGAACCGGAGCTACGAACCCCTCGGCAGCGGCCACACCCGGGAGGTCGACATCCGCATCGTCTGCGCGACAAACCGCAACCTCAAGCGCCTCGTCGCCGAAGGCCGCTTTCGCGAAGACCTTCTCTATCGCATCAACACCTTCACGATCGAGCTGCCACCCCTCCGCGAGCGTCGCGAGGACATCGAAGCGCTGGCCCTCTTTTTTCTCGCGCGCTACGCGAGGGAGACCGGCAAGGACTTTCGCGGCATCGCGCCCAAGGCCCTGTCGGCCCTGGTCGCCCACGACTGGCCCGGCAATTCGCGCGAACTCAAGAACGCGATCGAAAGGGCCGTCGTGCTCGGAAGCGGCCCCACCCTCGCCCTGGCCGACCTCCCCAAAGAACTGGCCGACTCGCCCAAAGAACTGGCGGGAACCCGAGGGACAGTCCCCTCCGAGCCACCGGGAACCTGGCTTCATCCGAAGACAATCGGAGAGG
The DNA here is from genome assembly GCA_021782015.1 of bacterium. Lineage (GTDB taxonomy): Bacteria > Spirochaetota > Spirochaetia > Treponematales > Rectinemataceae > CAIJMU01. The sequence goes on from JAJXVS010000101.1 coordinate 1,943, forward strand.
GGTCGCTTGCCGCCGCCGGCACTCCCGCCACCCCTGCCACCCCTGCCACCCCTGCCACCACTCCCGCCGGCACCGCCACTGCTACAGCCGCCACCTCCGCCATCACCGCCGCCACCGCCGCCGCCGCCGCCACCACAGCTGACCCTCCGAGCCGCATCGATGAGGCCGAGCTTTCCCTGATTCTCCAGGCCCTGCGACGTGCCGAGGGCAATATTTCCGCGGCGGCCCGAGACCTCGGCATAACCCGAAACACCCTGCGCTACCGGATGAAAAAGCACGGCCTGGACCTGTAAATCGAGATAAATGGTGCTATTGAACACATGACGTGGTGCATTTGCACCAGGCCAGAACCACCACCCTCGAAGAACAGCCCCTACCCCACCTTCGCCCCACTAACTATCTCATTATCATATAGCAATTTATAATTCCCAGGCCCGGCAGCCAGATTTGGCATGGAAATTGCATATAAGTGCGCATCAACTTCATCCAGGAGGATTTCTGTGAAGAAAATCGCTATCGCCATGGTCGCCATCGCCGCGATAACCGGCCTCGTCGGCTGCGGCGCCCCCGCCAAGCCGAAGATCGGCCTCTCGTTCTCCGATTTCGCCACAGAGCGCTGGCCGCGCGAGCGTGACCAGATGTCGACGATTCTCAAGGACGCCGGCTATGAGGTTCTCGTCCAGGAAGCCAACCACGACGCCAAGCTCCAGAACGACCAGGTGAAGAACATGGTCACCCAGGGCGCCAAGGTCATCATCGCCGTCGCCGAAGACGGAGACGCCCTCGCCACCGCCGTCGACGAAGTCGCCAAGAAGGGCGTCCAGGTCATCGCCTACGACCGCCTCATCAAGTCGCCCAACATCGCCGCCTACGTCTCCTTCGACAATGTCGACGTCGGCCGCAATCAGGCCAACGGCGTCCTCGCCGCGATGAAGCAGCCGCCCAAGGGCAACATCGTCCTCCTCGGCGGAAGCCCGACCGACAACAACGCCCACCTCTTCCGCAAGGGACAGATGGAAGTCCTCCAGCCCCTCATCGACAAGGGCGACCTCAAGGTCGTGGCCGACCAGTGGGTCGAGAACTGGGACGCAGCCAATGCCAAGAAGGTGATGGAGAACATCATCACCGCCACCAACAAGAAGTTCGACGCCGTCGTCGCCTCCAACGACGGGACAGCCCTCGGCGCCCTCGAGGCGATGAAGGCCGTCGGCATGGCTGGCAAGGTGCCCATCTCCGGCCAGGACGCCACCGAGGCTGGCTGCAACTCGATCGCCCGCGGCGAACTGACCGTCACCATCCTCAAGGATACCCGCAAGCTCACCCCCCTCGCCTGCGACCTCGCGGTCAAACTCGCCAAGGGCGAGAAGATCACCGACCTGACTCCGACCCCCCTCGCCGACCTCACGGGCGACGCCAGCAAGACCGGCACTGTTCCCTGCAAGTTCCTCCAGGTCTTCCAGGTCACCAAGACCAACCTCAAGCAGCTCGTCGTCGACTCCGGCTTCCAGAGCTACGACGGCGTCTACAAGGACGTCCCGAATCCTCCCGCCAAGTAATCTGTGCTAGTATGAAAACCGACCCGGTTCGGCGAACCGACGAACCGGGTCGGCCGCGGCGGCCCCCCAGGGGCCGTTCTTTTTATTAAAGGAGCAAGCGTGGAACAGGACGTCCTCCTCGACATCGCCCATGTCGGAAAGAGCTTTCCCGGCGTCGTCGCCCTGAGCGACGTCTCCATCAAGATCCGTCGTGGAGAGATCCATGGCCTCTGCGGGGAAAATGGAGCGGGCAAGTCGACGCTCATGAAAATTCTCTGCGGCGTCTACCCCTGGGGCAGCTACGAAGGCTCGATCAATTACCACGGTCGGGAGCTCAAACTCGGCACGAGCTCCATTCGCCAGGCCATCGAGGAAGGCATCGCCATCGTCTACCAGGAGCTCACCCTCATCCCGAAAATGACGGTGGCCGAGAACATCTACCTCGGCAAGGAGCCCCGCAATGGCCCTTCCATCGACTGGAACCGCCTCTACTCCCAGACCGAGGACCTCCTCGCAAGCTACAAGCTCGCCATATCGCCCCACGCCATCATCGAAAAACTCGGCGTCGGGCAGATGCAGATGACCGAAATCGCCAAGGCACTTTCAGAAAAGGCCGATGTCCTCATCCTCGATGAACCGACCTCGGCCCTCTCCGAGGCTGAAGTCAGCCAACTGATGGACATACTCGCCCTCTTGAAGTCCCACGGCATGACCTGCATCTACATCACCCACAAACTCGAGGAGTTCTTCCGGATCACCGACTCGGTCACCGTCCTCCGCGACGGCAGGGTCGTGACGACCAGGCCCACCTCGGAAATGACGATGGAAGGCCTCGTGAGCCTCATGGTCGGCCGGGAAATGAAGGAACGATTCCCCAAGGGGGAGCGCAAGCCGGGGGAGGTCTTCTTCAAGGTCCAGGGCCTCTGCGCCACCGATCCCCTCAACCCCTCCAAGGAACTCGTAAAGGGTGTCGATTTCGATCTCCGCAAGGGCGAAATCCTCGGAATCGCCGGCCTCATGGGCTCGGGGCGCACCGAGCTCGTGACGACGATCTTCGGGGAACTGGGATCGGTCACGGCCGGCTGCATCGAACTGGACGGCAAGGAAGTGACTATTTCGAGCGCCCGCGAGGCGATGAAGCTCGGCATCAGCCTCGTGCCCGAGGACCGAAAGCGCCAGGGCCTCGTCCTAATGCAGACCATCCTCCAGAACATCAGCCTGCCCAACCTCGACCGCTTCTCCTCCTTCATGCGCATCGACAAGCACGCGGAGCTCTCCGAGGCCCTCAAGTTCGCGACCAGCCTCTCGATCAAGACTCCCTCGGTGCACGTGGCAGCCGAGTCCCTCTCGGGAGGCAACCAACAAAAGGTCGTCATCTCCAAATGGTTGATGTCCGAACCACGCATCCTCATCCTCGACGACCCGACCCGCGGCATCGACGTCGGCGCCAAGTACGAGATCTACAAGCTCATGAACAAGCTGGCGGAGCAGGGCTTCGCCATCATCATGATCTCCTCGGAACTCGAGGAGGTCCTCGGCATGAGCGATCGCGTCATGGTCATGTGGGAAGGGAAATCGAACGGGACGCTCGGCATCGCCGAAGCGACGCAGGAAAAGATCATGGCCAGGGCCACTGGCCTCGAAATCGCCAAGGGGTAAGCCGATGCTGAACTCACTCGCCCTCCTCTTCCGGAAGAACATCAGGTCGTCGATCCTGGTCCTCGCCCTCCTCGCCATCTGGCTGGGCTTCGGCCTCTCGGCCTCGGGCTACTGGTCGGCCGACCACATCCAGAACATCCTCACGCAGATGGCCATCATCGGCATCATGGCCACGGGCATGGTATTCGTAATTGTGACGGGCGGCATCGACCTCTCCGTCGGCTGGGGCGCCGGCTTCGTGTCGGTGGTCTCGGCAGCCCTCCTCTACAACGAGACGATCTCCACCCCCCTCCATTTTCTCTTTCCGGGCATGCCGCCCCACGCGGTCGAGGTCATCACCGCCGTCGTCGTCGTCATCCTCTCGATGCTCCTGGGCGTCCTCATCGGCATGATGCAGGGCGGAATCATCGCCTACCTCACGGTCCCGCCCTTCATCGTGACCCTCGGCGGCATGTTCATCTGGAAGTCGGGCATCCTCATCGTCACCCAGGGCAAGTCCATCTTCATCTCGTCGAACGACACTTACAAATACATAGCACAGGGTCTTTTGCCGCCGATCGTCGGCTACGTCCTCGTCGTCGTGGTCGCGATCTTCCTATTTGTCAACGTTTTCGTCGGCAGACAGCGCAAGCAGCGCTACGGCATCGAGGTCGGCGCCCTCGGCCTCGACCTCCTCAAGGCCGGAGCCTTTTCCCTCCTCATCCTGGCCTACGTGATCATCGTAAATAGGACCTTCGATCCGACCTCCACGGCCGACGTGCGCGGCGTCCCCTTCCTCGTCGTCATCCTCGGCGCCATCGGCGTCCTCATGAGCTACATCTCGACCAACACCCGCTTCGGCCGCTACGCCTACGCCATCGGCGGCAATCGCGAGGCCGCGCGCCTGTCGGGCATCAACATCAAGAAATCGATCTTCGTGATCTACGTGTCGATGGGCGCCCTCGTGGGCGTGTCGGGCATCGCCCTGGCCGCCTATGTCGGCTCCGGCACAACGGGTGCGGGCGGCGGCTACGAACTCGATGTCATCGCAAGCTGCATCCTCGGCGGCACCTCGACCCTCGGCGGCGAGGGCACGGTATTCGGCGCCCTCATCGGCGCCCTCATCATGCAGTCCCTGTCGAACGGGCTCCAGATGCTCAACGTCAACTCGAACCTGCAATACCTGATCAAGGGCTTCGTCCTCATCCTCGCCGTCTGGGCCGACATCACGATGAAGAAAAAGAAGGCATAATACTGGGGGAAGGAACCTTTCGAACCGGTCGAAAGGTTCCTTCCCTGGGGCCCGGAGGCTATTCCCTGAGCATCATCGAGGCGAAGACCTTGGCGTCGCCGAGGATGTTCTTCATGAGGGCGTATTCGTTGGGCTGGTGGGCGCTATCGTCCATGCGGGCCCAGACCACGGCATCGTAGCCGGCCTTGCGAAGATATGCGGCGACCGTGCCTCCGCCGATGCCGATGGGCCTCGCGGTCACTCCGTATACCTCGTGTATCGCTTGGGTCAGCGCCTTCACAACCGGAGCGTCGGCCGCGGTCGCCTTCGACTCGTTCCGCTGCACGAGTTCGTAGGCGACGGTGACGCCGTGCTTCGCCTCGACGGCCCGCATCAGCGAGGAAATCTCGGCCAGGGCCCGGTCGATCGGGTACTGGGGAAGGATGCGCATGTCGACATAAAAAACATCGTCGCCCGGAATGGTATTGACGTTGGGAACGTTGGCTTCCTTCTTCGTGGGGTTGATCGTCGAGCGATCGGGGGCGAAGAGGGGATCTCGGGCCGTGAACACGGTCTTTTCAAGCTCATGGATGCGGAGGGCGAGATCGCAGGCCGCGAGAAAGGCGTTCGTGCCGCTGTCGGGCATCGCCGCGTGGGTCTGTTTTCCCTTCGTGACGATCTTCAGCCAACAGATGTTCTTTTCGGCCACTTCGATCTCGGTGCCCTCGGCCGAGCCGCCGTCCGGCACGACGAAAAGATCGTCGGAGCGGAAAAGGTCGCCGTGCTTTTCGAGGAGGAACTGGATGCCGTGGAGTGAACCCACCTCCTCGTCGGCGACGAAGAGGAGCTTGACCGTGTGCGGCGGCACGATCCCCTGGCCCATGAGGGCCAGGGCCGCGAAAACCATGCCGACGAGGCCTTGCTGGTTGTCCTCGACCCCGCGACCGACGAGGCGCCCCTTCTCGTAGACGACCTTGAAGGGATCCGACTTCCACATCGAGCGATCGCCCTCGGGCACCACATCGGTGTGGGCCATGATCCAGAGACGTCGATCGTCGCGCTTGCCAGGAATGGTGGCCACGAGATTGGGCCGCTTTCCGGAAGGTACGCGCGGGTCGGGCGAGTCGAAGCGCTCGAGCCCTGACACGCCGTGGCCCCGCAGCCACTTTTCGAGGGCCTCGACCTTTTCGAGCTCGCCGACGCCCCCCGATTCGGGGGCAAAGGCCGGAATCCCCGACAGCAGGGTCTCGAGTTCGACCACGCCCTTCTCGACTGCGTCGATCGAGGCAAACACGCTCTCCCTTTCGGTCATACTAACTCCTTTTATCTGTACTATTCGTTTCGGATCGCCCTTCGAGGCTCCCCTTGCAGGCTATTTTTGCCGGCTCCTGCCCCGGGGCAGGCTCCGGAGCCAGACTTGTGCCCCCGCTCGGACTTGGGCCCCGAAGCCGGACTTGGCCCCGGCTTCAGGAGCCGCCCGCGTTGACGCGATAGGCCTCCCAGGTCGTCCGGACCAGGCTGTCGACATCCGAATGCCGGGCGCTCCAGCCGAGAAGCTCGTGGGCGAGGGAAGATGAAGCGACGAGCTTGGCCGGATCCCCCGCCCTGCGTCCGACGATTTTTGCGGGTATGGGTTTTCCCGTTATCCTCCGGGCCGACTCGAGCATCTCCTTGACCGAAATGCCTTCCTCCGAGCCGAGGTTGACGACGAGGCTGCGGTTATTGCAGCCGATCCAGTCGAGGGCCGCCACATGGCCCCGGGCGAGGTCGCTCACATGGACATAGTCGCGGACGCCCGTGCCGTCCTTGGTCTCGTAATCCTCGCCGAAAACCATGAGCTCGGGCCTCATACCAGCCGCCACTTCCATCACGACGGGCAGAAGATTGGCCGGGCTCCGCTCCAGACCGCTGATGCGGCCGGCCGGGTCGTAGCCCGCGGCGTTGAAATAGCGCAGCGCCGCGAAACGCAGGCCCTTCAACTTGTCGTACCAGCCGAGGATCCTTTCGATCTCGAGCTTGGTAAAGCCGTAATAATTCTCTGGATTGGTTGGATGTTTTTCGTCGACCGGGAGATATTTCGGCTCGCCGTAGACCGCAGCCGAGGACGAAAACACCAATTTGCCGATGCCGCCCACGACGGCCGCGTTGATGATGTTGACCGTGCCGTTGAGATTCTGGGTCGAGTATTTCATCGGATCGGTCATCGATTCCCCCGCAGCCTTGGCCGCGGCCAGGTGGACGAGGGCGTCGAATCCCTCGCGGGCCAGCTTCGCGAGGCTTTGGGCATCGAGAATGTCGCCCTCGACGAAGCGGGCCTCGGCGAAAAGGTTTTGCCTCGTGCCGGTGGAAAGATTGTCGTAGACAGTGACCGAGTGGCCCCCGTCGAGGAATTCACGGGCGACATGGCTGCCGATATAGCCCGCGCCTCCGACGATGAGGATCTTCATGAACGCTCCTGCATGAAAAGGGGCGCTCCGAAAAGCGCCCGCTCGACTGTTGCTAGAATATACCTGTGCTCGAACCCTCGTCCAGACGCAAAAGGACCGGCTAACGCCGGTCCTTTTGAATTACCAGTGTGCTACCCGTGCGCCGTGGCGCACGGGAGAGCAAACAAAGCTTTTGCCCTTACCATCTATAATGGGCAACCCGGTTTGTTATCCCAAGACGCAAAAGGACCGGCAGTAGCCGGTCCTTTTGAATTACCAGTGTGCTACCCGTGCGCCGTGGCGCACGGGAGAGCCAATAAGGCTTTCGCCCTACCACCTATAATGGGCGAAAGCCTTATTGGCTTCAGCCATTTTATGGGTGTCTTCTTTCTTCTTGACGGCGGTGCCGGTGTTGTTGAAGGCGTCGAGGAGTTCGTCGGCGAGCTTGTCGGCCATGGCCTTGCCCGAGCGGTTGCGGGCCGCGGTGATGAGCCATCGCATGGAGAGGGCCTCGCGACGCGCCTCGCGGATCTCGACGGGCACCTGGTAGGTGGCACCGCCGACGCGACGGGATTTGACTTCAACGAGGGGCTTGGTGTTCTCAAGCGCCTTCATGAAGACGTCGAGGGCCGGCGTGTTCGACTTTTTCTGCATGAGCTCCATCGCGTCGTACATGATGCGGGTGTTGATGGACTTCTTGCCCTGCCACATCATGCGGCAGACGAACTTCGTCACAATTACCGAATTATACTTCGTATCGGGCAAGTGGCCTCGATCGATGCTCTTCTTTTTTCGTCCCATGATCTTCCCTTAGGCCTTCGGACGCTTGGCGCCGTACTTGGACCGGCTCTGCTTGCGATCCTCGACGCCCAGGGTATCCTTGGCGCCGCGGATGATATGGTAGCGCACACCGGGAAGGTCCTTGACGCGTCCGCCGCGCACGAGGACCACGGAGTGCTCCTGGAGGTTGTGGCCGACGCCAGGAATATAGGCGGTGACCTCGGTGCCATGACTGAGGCGCACGCGCGCTACCTTCCTGAGGGCCGAGTTCGGCTTTTTCGGCGTCACGGTCATGACGCGAGTGCAGACGCCACGGCGCTGGGGACATTCCAGCAGTGCGGGCGACTTTGTCCGCCAGGTGTTGGCCTTGCGGCCCAGGCGGATCAGCTGGTTGATGGTCGGCATTACGCTTTCGACTCCCTGTGTAAACCAGGCTTCAGCATTGCCCGGCGTGATGGATGGTACGCTCGACGAGACAAAGCCGGCTGACAAACCGACTCCGAACGCCTACACTAACGGAAGTTCGGGCCCTTCGTCAAGACGCGGATCGGCGCTTCGGGCCGTCAGAACCAAAACAGCTTCGGCCTTCACGGCTCCGGAATCATCATCGATGGCGAGTGCCCCGTAGTTCATCCGCAAATACTGCCGTCGCAAGGCGTCAGGGAGGGCGTCGAACAGCAGCCTTCGAGCCTGGCCTTCCGTCGGGCGGAGGGCGTCGAGCTCGGCGGCGAAATCGGTCATCAGGGGCGGAAGGGCTCCGAATTCGCCCTCGATGTCCGCACCCTTCCACTGCCTCGCCTCCGAGGCGCGGCTGGGCATGTGAGCGCATAAGGCAAAGGCGACCCGGCCTTCCTTGTCGGGAAGGGCCGAATAGCCGAAGAGGCGACAGAGGAGGCCCCTCCCCCCGTAGATGCCACAATGCAAGGGCCCCGATGCCACGAAAAAGGGGCAGGTGGCCGCCTCGCGTTCATGGGTGCCGAAGCCGATGAGGGCGAGCTCGAGGGCCCGTGCCGGGTCGTGGTGGATGAGCCAGGCGGCCATCCACTCGGCCTCTATGGGGAGGAGGTCGGGGATGAAGCGTTCGCAACAGCTCCCGCAGCCCGCCGGGCAGGTCAAGCCGCCCGCCTGGGCGAAGGCTCCCATGGCCTCGGCGGCCCTCAGGTAAATCTTCGCAATTGCCTCAAAATCCCCGGCGCCGCCCGCGAGAGCCGTCGCGCCGGGAAAACTGTCTTCGATAGACACCTTGAACCGCCCCTAAGCCGGTCAATCCTCTTCTTCCGGCTCCACGGCGTCGAATCCCTCGTCGTTCTCGAAAACTGTGTCCTCTTCGAAGCGCGCGTCCGAACGATCCTCGAGGGCGGGCACGGCGGCGAGTTCCTTTTCGCGCTTCCGCTTTTCGATGATCTCCTCGACGAAGGCGTCGAGGTCGTCGTTCTCCTGGTCGAAGAGCTTGATGTTCCGGTACTGCTTCATGCCCGTTCCGGCGGGAATCAAGTGACCAATTATCACGTTTTCCTTGAGGCCGCGGAGCACGTCCGTGGCGCCCGCGATGGCCGCGTCGGTGAGGACCCTGGTCGTCTCCTGGAAGGAGGCGGCGGCGAAGAAGGAGTCGATCTTGAGCGAGGCCCTGGTGATGCCGAGGAGGAGGGGCCTGGCGACGGCGGGCTGTCCGCCCTCGGCGATGACGCGACGGTTCTCCTCGTGGAAGCGATGCTTGTCGATCTGCTGCCCGTAGATGAACTTCGTGTCGCCGGGCATGACGATCTCCACCTTCTTCATCATCTGGCGGATGATGACGCCGATATGCTTGTCGTTGATGGTGACGCCCTGGAGGCGGTAGACCTGCTGGACCTCGTCGACGAGGAACTGCTGGCAGTACTGCTCGCCGAGGATGTTCATGATGTCGTGGGGATTCTTGTTGCCGTCGCAGAGGAGATCGCCGGCCTCGACCTGGTCGCCGTTGCGGACCAATAGCCTGCGGCCCATCGGCACGAGGTGCTTGAACTCCTTGCCGAAGATGTCGCGGACGATGATGACGCGCTTGCCCTTGACGATGCCCTTGAATTCGACGGTGCCGGCGACCATCGCGAGGACGGTCGGTGTCTTGGGTTTGCGCGCCTCGAAGAGCTCGCCGACGCGGGGAAGACCGCCCGTGATGTCCATAGCCTTGGCGGATTCCTTGAGCGTACGCGCGAGCGTTCGACCCGCGGTGACGTGGTCGCCGTCCTCGACGTTGAGGTAGGCGCCGCCGGGCAGGAAGTAGGAGGTGAGCTCGTTGCCGGCCTCGTCGGCGATGACGATGCGCGGCTGTTTCTGGTCGCGCTCCGCCGTGAACTCGGTGATGCGCTTCTCGACGTTGCCCGTCTCCTCGTTGATCTCTTCCTTGAGGGTCGAGCCGGGAATGATGTCCTCGTAGCGGACGTAGCCGTCCTTTTCCGAAATGATCGGGTCGGAGAAGGGGTCGAAGGTCGCGATCGCGTCGTTGGCCGCGACGATGTCGCTCGTCTTGACGACGACCTCGGAGCCGTTGCGGATGTCGATCTTCATCTCCTGCGCGATGAGGAGGAGGTGGTCGACCGTTCCCTCGACCGGCACGATCTTGGCGTAGGAAATGTCGTGGGCCACCTCGAAGCTTCCGTTCTTGTGCTCGAGGATGCGGTCTCCCTTGAGGATGCGCTGGCCGTCCTCGACGAGGACCTTGTCGCCCTTGGCGATCTCGTGGTTCGAGAAAATCTTGCAGACATGGAGGAAGCCCTTGCGCGTGAACAATGACTTCCCTCCCGCCATCGGGATGAAGGTTCCTACGATGTCCTGCACGAGGACCGGATATTTGAGATAGATGTGGTTCTCTTCCGAGGCTTTGGTCGCCGCGCCGCCGATGTGGAAGGTACGCATCGTTAGCTGGGTACCGGGCTGGCCGATGGACTGGGCGGCGATGATGCCGACCGCCTCGCCGATTTCGACCGTGCGGCCCGTGGCCAGGTTGCGGCCGTAGCACTTGCGGCAGACACCGCGCTCGGCCTCGCAGGTGAGGACGGTGCGGAGCGAGACGGCCTCGATGCCGGCCTCGTCGATCTGGACGGCGATCTCCTCGGTGATCTCCTCGTTGGAGTCGACGATCACCTCGCCGGTGATGGGGTGGCGCACGGGATCGAGGGCGTAGCGGCCGACGATGCGCTCGTGGAGGGCCTCGACGACTTCCTCGCCGTCCTTGATGGCCGTGTGCTCGACGCCGTTGATGGTGCCGCAATCGTCGACGTTGATGACGACGTCCTGGGAGATGTCGACCAACCTTCGGGTCAGGTAGCCGGCGTCCGCCGTCTTGAGGGCGGTGTCCGCCAGGCCCTTGCGGGCGCCGTTCGTCGAGATGAAAAACTCGATGACCGACAGTCCCTCGCGGAAGTTCGAGCGGATCGGCAGCTCGATGATGTCGCCCGAGGGCTTGGCCATCAGGCCTCGCATGCCGGCGAGCTGGCGGATCTGGTTGCGGCTGCCTCGGGCGCCCGAGTTGGCCATCATGTAGATGTTGTTGAAGCCGGCGCGATCCTTTTCGAGGGTCTTCATCATCACCGTGGTGAGATCCTCGTTCGTGCGGGACCAGACCTCGACGACGCGGTTGTAGCGTTCTTCCTGGGTGATGTGACCCTTGAGGTACTGGTTCTGGATCTCATCGACCTGCTTGTTGGCGACCTCAATCATCTCCGTCTTCTCGTGGGGAATGACGATATCGTCCATGCCGATCGTGGCGCCGAAGAAGGTCGCGTAGCGGAAGCCCATGTCCTTGATGGCGTCGAGCATCCGGACGGTGATGTAGGGGCCCTGGACGCTGTAGACGCTCTCGATGAGGGCCCTGATGTCCTTGTCGCTGAGGGCGTAGTTC